>NZ_SMKM01000182.1 GCF_004348665.1 Actinomadura sp. GC306
CCCATACACATCCCCATGGACCCCCACCACCCCGACAACAGACGGAAAGACCCTGTAACCCGCCAGAACCCACCAACCAACTCCAGCGAACGCTTCCGAGGGGCTCGCTCCCGAGGACCAGCCCCACCTCGCCCATCACATTCCGTGACCACCCGGCCGGGTCCGGTAGGTGGTGCAGGCCAGGGTGGCTGTGCCTAGGAGGGCTAGGAGGATGCCTGTGGCTGTCACGTTGCCTGAATGGGCAATCCATCTGCCGGTGCCGGGGAGTCTGGTGGCCGTGACGCTTTCGGGGTCGGTTCGGCCGTTGTGGTCTACGAAGCTCAGCCTGGTCCGCAGGCCGGCCGCGAGCCATCCGAGGCGGGCGTCCACCGCCTGGGCCGCATGGCCTCCCCGTTCGCCGCACCGCTGCTCGGGCCGATCATACGGCGGACGCGCGACGACCCCCGCGCCCCAAATGGGGTGCGGGGGTCGTGCGGTGTGCCGAGGTCAGGCTTCGACGACGTCGACGTCGATGGTGGCGTTGACGTCGCTGTGCAGCCGGACGCTGACCCGGTGGGTGCCGGTCGTCTTGATCGGGTTGCCGATCTCGATGCGGCGGCGGTCCAGGTCGGGGCCGTTGGCGGCGCGGACCGCCTCGGCGATGTCGGCCGCGGTCACGGCGCCGAACAGGCGGCCGCCGTTCCCGGTGCGGGTGCGCAGCGTCACCCGCAGCGACTTGAGCTGGTCGGCGACCTCCTTGGCGTGCTCGACCGTCGCGATCTCGCGGGCCGAACGCGCCTTCTTGATCGACTCGATCTCCCGCTCGGCGCCGCGGGTCCACCGGATGGCGAAGCCGCGGGGAACGAGGTAGTTGCGGCCGTAGCCGTCGCGGACCTCGATGATGTCCCCGGGCTCACCGAGCCCCGAGACCTGCTGGGTGAGGATGAGCTTCATGTTCGTTCCCCCTGCCTCAGCGCGCGGTGCTGGTGTAGGGCAGCAGCGCCATCTCGCGGGCGTTCTTGATCGCCGTGGCGACGTCCCGCTGGTGCTGGGTGCAGTTGCCGGTCACCCGCCGGGCACGGATCTTGCCGCGGTCGGAGATGAACTTCCGCAGCAGGCCCGTGTCCTTGTAGTCGACGTAGGAGATCTTCTCCTGGCAGAAAACGCAAACCTTCTTCTTCGGCTTGCGGGGAGGTGGCTTCGCCATCGTGGTGCTCCTTTGGGAGAGCCCCGCTCACGCGGGAATGGACGTTGATCTGGATGTTGTGGTGCGGGCCGGCCGCTTAGAACGGCGGGTCGTCGGAGAACCCGCCGCCACCGCCGCCACCGCCGGTGGCCCAGGGGTCGTCGGCCGGGCCGCCGCCTTGCTGGCCGCCGCCGAAGCCGCCGCCGCCCTGCTGCTGGCCGCCGCCGAAACCGCCGCCGCCCTGGCCGCCGCCACCGCCGCCGCCGAAGCCGCCACCGCCGCCGCCGAAGCCGCCGCCTCCGCCGCCCTGCCGCTGGGTCTTGTTGACCTTGGCGGTGGCGTTGCGCAGCGAGGGGCCGACCTCTTCGACCTCGATCTCGAAGACGGTCCGCTTCTCACCCTCGCGGGTCTCGTACGACCGCTGCTGGAGGCGGCCCTGCACGATGACCCGCATGCCGCGCTGCAGGGTCTCGGCCACGTTCTCGGCCGCCTGCCGCCAGACGTTGCAGGTGAGGAACAGGGCCTCGCGGTCCTTCCACTCGCCCGACTGGCGGTCGAAGAACCGCGGGGTCGAGGCGATGCGGAAGGACGCGACCGCCTGGCCGCTCGGGGTGAAGCGGAGGTTCGGGTCCTCGACGAGGTTCCCGACGATCGTGATTACGGTGTCGCCTGCCATGGGGCTCGCTCCGGCTGGTGAGAGGGCTGAGCCTGGCTCAGTGGACCTCGGGGCGGATGACCTTGGTACGCAGGATCGACTCGCTCAGGTTGAGCTGCCGGTCGAGCTCCTTGACCGTGGCAGGCTCAGCCGACAGGTCGACCACCGCGTAGATGCCTTCGGACTTCTTCTGGATGTCGTACGCCAGGCGCCGGCGGCCCCAGACGTCGACCTTCTCGACACTGCCGCCGCCGTCCTTGACGACCTTCAGGAACGGGTCGAGCGCGCTGCCCGCGTTGCGCTCGTCGATGGCGGGGTCGAGGATGGTCATGAGTTCGTAACGACGCATGCTGTGTCCCTACCTCCTCTGGACTCAGGCGGTCACGGTCTCTCCGTGACAGGAGGGCTCTTGCGTCCGCCGCGGCCGTGCCGGTGCCCGGATCGCCGGGCGCACCTGCCGCGAGACCGATACAGGCTACCAACAGTTGGCAGCGTGTGAGCCGGATCCGGACGCGTGCACCGTCAGCGCCGCGCCCCCGCGTGGACGTTCTCGGCGCAGCGCCGCCGCTCCAGCTCGGCCATGATGTCGGCCATCTGGGCGCGCATGCGCGCGGTCTGGGTCGTCAGCCGGGACAGCTCCTCGACGAGCTCCGCGTCGCCGATGAGCCCGAGCTCCGCTTTCGTCACCATCGTGCACCTCCTGCTCTCCCCCGCTTCCCCTCGGGGGCCGGACCGAGCCGGTCTTCTCGAATCCATGTTCGAACACTACCGGGTCCGGCCGACATTATCCGGCCACCCGCACCGGATTGATCCCGCCGGGGCGGGGCATCTCTCCATGGGCATGGTCCGTCCGGTCCCGCGCGCACCGTGTGCCCGTGGCGCGGGAGGGAAGGTGGAGGAGGGTCCGGATGCCGGAGCAGGCGGCAGGAACCGCACGACAGGCCATCGACCGCGAGGGCAGGCCCGAGGACCATCGGCTCCAGGGCTGGCTCGCCGTCGCGTCCATCACGATCGGCATCGCCGCGCTCATCTTGGGCTGGATCGAGGCGACCCACCTGCCCGGCGCCATCGCGGGCCTGATCGGGTTGCCGCTCGCGCTGTACTCCCAGATGATCTCCGCGACGACGAACGAGCGCTGGCTGAACGTCATCGGGATGGTGACCGCCTTCCTCGGCCTCAGCTTCGCGCTGAACAACGGCGGCTTCTCGCTCTGACCCCGCCGGCCGCCGTCGCGGCGGCCCGGTGACCGCCCGATCCTGTCGGACGGCGCGGCTAGTCTCGTGGCATGCGCATCGGAGCCCACGTCGACCAGACCAACCCGCTCGACAACGCCCGCGCGGTCGGCGCGGACGTCGTCCAGTTCTTCCTCGGCGACCCGCAGGGCTGGAAGAAGCCGGTCCTGCCGGAAGGCGTCGAGGCGCTGGAGGGTTCCGGCGTGGACGTGTACGTGCACGCCCCGTACACGATCAATGTGGCGACGTCCAACAACAGGATCCGCATCCCCAGCCGCAAGAACCTCACCCAGCAGCTTGAGGCGGCGGCGTCCATCGGTGCCAAGGCGCTGATCGTGCACGGCGGGCACGTGCTGAAGGACGACGACCCCGAGACGGGCTTCGAGAACTGGCGCAAGGTGTTCGAGCGGGTCGAGTGCCCCATCCCGGTCTACATCGAGAACACCGCGGGCGGCGGGAACGCCATGGCGCGCAAATTCGACCGGATCGCCCGCCTGTGGGAGGTGCTGTCAGGCGTTCCCGGGCTGGAGTCCAAGCTCGGCTTCTGCCTCGACACGTGCCACGCGCACGCGGCGGGGGAGGAACTCGTGGACGCAGTCGACCGCATCAAGGCCATAACCGGCCGCATCGACCTGGTGCACTGCAACGACAGCCGCGACGCCTTCGGTTCCGGGGCGGACCGGCACGCGAACCTGGGCAACGGGAAGATCGACCCCGAGCTGATCCTGGCCGTCGTGCGGGCCGCGGGAGCCCCGGTGGTCGTGGAAACGCCTGCCGACGGGCAATCGGACGACATCTCCTGGCTGCGGTCCAAGCTCTGACGACGCTGAGCAGGGAGGTTCGCGGGAGACGGGAACCCGGGACGGTGCCGCGTCATCTAACCCCCCGTAGACCCAGATAAGCCCGCTTCGACCAGCAGGACGACAAAAACCCAAGGTCACGCCACACTGGCATAATCCGGAACCCAGCCTCAGCGCACGCGCGGAACTCTGCGGCGGCGGGCGCGCGAACGATCGGGAAGCACATGGCATACGACCCCTACGGCTACGGCTCACAGGACCCCTACGGCCAGCCTGCCTACTCGCAGCAGCCGGCCGTCCAGCACCACTACTACGGTTCCTCGGCCCCGGTCAGCGCGCCGACGAACGGGATGGCCACCGCGTCGCTGGTGTGCGGCCTCATCGGCTTCGTCGCCTGCGGGCTGACGTCCATCCTCGCGATCATCTTCGGGCACATCGCGCAGAGCCAGATCAAGCGGACGGGCGAGGGCGGCCACGGGATGGCCGTCGCCGGCCTCATCCTCGGCTACCTGATCTCGGCGGGCTGGATCATCTTCTGGTTCCTCTACCTGCTCGGCCTGGCGATGTTCGCCGCCGAGACGGGCACGAGCACGTACTAGACGATCACGTACTGGATCCGGTCAGGCGAGGCGGGGGACGCCTGCGACTTCCACACCGACGCTCGACATCAGGACGGTCATGGGGGTGGAGGTGTCCCGCCACGCCTTCACCGCACCCGCGAACACGTCCAGGACGGCGCGCAGCGACCGCTGATCGGCGTCGGCGAGTTCCGACCAAGACTCGTAAAGCACCAGATAGCCGGACTTGGCGGGCGTCCATGCCAGGTCGGCCAAGCGGTCGGCGAGGACGTCCCAGTCGCCCGGCGGCTCGCCGGGCATCTCGAAGACCTCGGCGCACAGCCGCAGGAACGACTCCCCGTCCCGGGCGCGGCGCCCGTCGAGGTGGAACGCCCGCAGGCCCGCCTCCTCGGCGGGCTCCGTCCAGGTCGTGTCGCCGACCGCGCCCGGCACCGGCGGCGTCCGCCACTGGTAGACGCCGGGGGTGAGGCGTCCCTCGGTCAGCTCGGTCAGTGCTCGGTGTGCGTCCACGTCATCTCCCGGATGGTCGTCCTCCCCATGTCCCGGGGCCGGAGCGGCCGGCCCCACCGGGCGCGATCATCCCCGCCCCGCGCGCGGGAAACCCCTCCGATCATGGACGATTCGGCCACGTCCGCCCGGCACCGCCACACGCCTCAGGAACGAGCGGGCGACAGGAGGGGCATCAGGTAGCCGATGCCCTCGTCGCGGACGTCCGCCATGCCGTGCTCGATGCCGTGCAGGACGTCGCTGACCGCGTCGGCCAGTTCCCAGAAGCGCAGCTTGCCCTCCAGGCGGGCGTCCAGCGGGCGACCCCGGTGCTCCTGGAGGCGCCGGACGAAGGAGCGGTTCGTCTCCGGCCACAGGTAGCACAGGTCGTAGTCGGGGTCGCCGATCCGCACGTCCCCGAAGTCGATCAGGCCGGTGATCCGGGTTCCGGTGACGAGCAGGTGGTCGAGGCTGAAGTCGGCGTGCGTCAGCGCGGGCGGGTCCGCGAAGTTGCCGTCGTCGGAGAGGTAGCGCTCGTAGGCCGCGATGAGGAGGCGGCCTTCGTCCGGCGGCAGCAGCGGCGCGACCTCGCTGCGGACGGCGGCCAGTTCCTCGCCGTACTCGGCGCGTAGGTCCACCTCGGGGACGCCGAGTTCGCGGGCGCGCTCGACGGGGAACGCGTGAATCGCGTCGAGCACCTCCGCGATCTGGCGCACGGGGCCGGGCTCGTCCAGCAGGCCGCGGGCGTGCCAGTCGTCCTCGTCCAGCGACTCCCCCGGGACGGCGGGGTAGCAGCAGAACGCCCCGGGGCCGAGCGGGTTCGGCGCGGTGAACGCGAATCGGGGGATGGGCAGGTCCAGCGTCCCGGCGAGTTCGGGCAGCAGCCGTGCCTCGCACGCGATGCCCTCGGCGCCGTCCTCGTTGCGCGGGAAGCGGAGGACATACGTCTCTCCCGCGTCGCCTTGCCTCGCGTCGAGCAGCAGTGCGACGCTCTCATATCCCGTGCCGAGGAGGCGCAGCGGGCACCGCGCGAGGTCGGGGCGGACGCCTTCGAGGGCCGCCCGCACCTTCGGCTCCCAGTCCTCGGGAAGGGTGACGTTCCTGCTCATCGGTACTCCTCGCCGGTCGGGGCAAGGTCAATGATGGCGCGGGCTTGAGTCTCTAGCGACTGGAGACCCCAGGGTGGACGGCATGGAAGGCGACCCCCTCTACACGATCGGGGAACTGGCGCGCCGCACCGGGCTCTCGGTGCGGACGATCCGGTTCTACTCCGACGCGGGCGTGGTGCCGGCGACCTCCCGTAGCGCGGCCGGCTACCGGCTGTACGACGTGGCGGCCGTCGCGCGCCTCGACCTGGTGCGGACGCTGCGCGACCTCGGCGTGGATCTCGGCACGGTCCGGCGGGTGCTGGACCGGGAGATCGGCGTCGGCGAGGTCGCGACCGCGCACGCCGAGGCGCTGGACGTGCAGATCCGCACGCTCCGGCTGCGGCGGGCCGTGCTGCGGGCGGTCGCCAAACGAGCATCAAGTCCCGAGGAGATCGAACTCATGCACAAGCTCGCCCGGCTCTCCGACGAGGAGCGGCGGCGCATCATCACCGACTTCATCGACGAGTCGTTCGCCGGACTCGCCGTCGACCCGGCCTTCGAGGAGCGGATGCGGTCCGCGCTGCCGGAACTGCCCGACGACCCCGAGCCCGAGCAGGTCGACGCCTGGGTGGAGCTGGCCGAACTGGTCGGCGACCCCGACTTCCGGGCCTCGGTGCGGCGGATGGCCGAGGCCCAGGCCGAGGACGTCGCACGCGGCGCCTACCCCGACGCCCCCGCGCAGCTCGGGCAGCTCGTGGGGGAGAAGGTCGCGGCGGCCATCGCGGACGGCGTCGAGCCCGGCTCGGAGGCGGCCCGTCCCGTCGTCGACGAGATCGCGGCCGCCTACGCGGACGCCTACGGCGCGGCGGACGGCCCCGAGTTCCGGCGCGACCTGCGCAGGCGGACCGAGGCCGGCACCGACCCGCGCGCCGAGCGGTACTGGCAGCTCCTCGCCGTCATCAACGGCTGGGAGGTGTGGCCGGCGATGACCCCGTCGTTCCAGTGGCTCATCGAGGCGCTGCGCAGCCACGAATCCCCCGCGTAGCGAACGGCTGGGGGCGGACCGCCTAGAGCAAACCGCTAGGAGGGGACGGGCACGCTGGCGCGGTCACGGCCGCGCCAGCGTCCCAGCCAGTACACGTCCTCCGCCTCGTCCAGGACGCCGCCGGCCGGGTCGTCCGTCCCGTCCGATCTGACCGCGTCGCCGGACGGCCGCAGGATGTCCCACACCACCAGGCCCGCCAGCACCAGGACGGTGAGGAACCGCGCGAGCAGCGCGAGGTGGTAGACGTCCTGGTCGATGCCGCCCGCCGGCGCGTCGAAGCCCAGCACCGCCGACAGGGTGCCCGACAGGTCCGCGCCCGGGGTCTGCGCCGACACCGACAGCAGGAACCACCAGATGCCGAAGAAGTAGACGACCTCGCCGATCTGCCAGGCCACGAAGGCGGGGAGCTTCGGGCGGGCCAGCACGGCGAGGGGCAGCAGCCACAGCACGAACTGCGGCGACCACACCTTGTTCGGCAGCATGAACGCGACGAGGACGAGGAACATCAGCTGCGGCAGCCGCGGGCGGCGCGGCGCGGCCAGCGCGAGGACGGCGATCCCGGCGGCGAGGACGAGGAACGTCCCCGTCCCGAGAAGGTTCAGCAGGTCGGTGTCGGACGCCGCCTTGTCCAGCCCGTGCTCCTGCAGGAAGAAGAAGATCGACCCCCAGTCGATGCCGCGGCCCCGGCTGAAGGTGTAGAACTCCAGCCACCCCTCCCACGCGAAGACCATCACGGGCAGGTTGACCAGCAGCCACGCCCCGGCGGTGCCGGCGAGCAGCCGGCCCATCGCCCGCCACTGCGCGGCCCGCACGCACAGCAGGACCAGCGGGCCGAGGAACAGCAGCGGGTAGAACTTCGCCGCGATCGCCAGCCCGAGCAGCGCGCCCGCGACCGCCGGCCGGCGCGCCGACCAGGCGGCCAGGGCCAGCGCGCTCAGCGCCACCGCGAGGAGGTCCCAGTTGATGTACGCGGTGAGCAGCAGGGCGGGGGACAGCGCCACCATGAGGCCGGCGCGCAGCGACCGGCGGCCCGCCACGTACGCCGTCGCGAGCACCGCCACGACCGCGAGGACGGCCAGCAGCAGCGCGGTCACGTTGTAGAACGCCATCCCGCGGGCGTCCGCGCCGAACGGCTGCACCAGCCACGCGACCAGCTGCATGAACACGCCGGCCAGCACCGGGTACTCCACGTAGTGGATGTCGGTGCCGGCGAACGAGTCGAAGTACGGGATCTTCCCGTCGCTCAACCCGCGCACGTAGTACAGCGGATAGATGTCGGTGTAGCAGGCGTTCGTCGTCGTCTTGATGAAGTCGAAGTTCGCCGCCGCGCACGGCCGCTTCTGCAGCCAGCCGAGCAGGCACACCAGCGCGGTGAGGCCCGTCAGCACCGGCGCGAACGGTGTCAGGGGCCCGTACCGGCGGGACGGCGCCCCGTCCGCTTCGTCGGTTCCGGTGTCGGCGGCGGACATCGCGATCCCCTCAGAAGACGACGACATGGAGAGCAAGACTATTGGTCGGCACATCCGCGGCGGGCGGCGCGCCGGCGGTACGGAACGGCCCGGAGCCGCGGGGCTCCGGGCCGTTCTGCGGACCACCGGGAAACGCGTCCCGGCCTGCCTAGTTGTTGAGGTTGTTGCCGTCGGGCGGATCGTCGTCCCGGCAGACGGGATGGTCGCGGTGCTGCGGTTGCGCGCACCACCAGCTCCGGTCGCCGTCGGGCGGCAGGTCCGGGTTGCAGCCGACCGGCATGCCGAACCGGTTGCAGGGCTGCCCCTGGCTCGGCGGGGTGATCGACGGGCTCGGCGACGCCGACGCGGTCGGCCGGCACTCCGGCGGCTGGTTCGGCTGGCCCGGCCGGCAGTCCGGCGTGTTCGTCGGGCTCGGCGAGCTCGACGGGGACGGCGACACCGGCCGCGCCTTCGCCCACGGGGCGACCTCGCCGCCGTTGACCGGCGGCGGGAACTGGTTGATCTCCTTGCCCTCAAGGGCCTTCGTCATGAACTTCTTGAACAGGTCGGCGGGGACCGTACCACCGTAGACCTGGCTGTAGTTGCCGACGCCGATCAGCGACAGCCGGTTGCCCTTCTTGTCCTGCCGCCACATCGCCGACGCCGTGGCGAGCTCCGGCGTGTAGCCGACGAACCAGGCCGACTTGTTCTCGTCGGTCGTACCGGTCTTGCCGGCGACCGGGCGGGGGCCGAGGCTCGCGCGGGTACCGGTGCCGCCGGGCTTGACGACCGCCGCCATCGCCGACGTCGCGTCCGCCGCGACGCCCTCGGAGAAGGCTCGGGTCGGCTTCTCCCAGGGCAGCTTCTCCAGGACCTGGCCCTTTTCGTTCGTGATCGGGTTGCCCTGGTTGTCGGTGACCTTGGCGATCACGTGCGCGTCGCGGTGCACGCCCTTCGCGGCGAACGTCGAGTAGACCGACGCCATCGTCACCGGCGTGGTGTCGATGACGCCGAGCGGCAGCGACGTGAAGCTCGGGTCGAGGCCCTCGGTGCCGGCGGGCACGCCCATCTTCTTCGCCATGTCGATGACGTTGGAGAGCTGCACCTTCTGCCCCAGCTCGACGTACGACGTGTTGATCGACATCGCCGTCATCTGCTTGAGGTTGTAGATGCCGTTCTCCGCGCGGTTGTCGTTGGTGAACGTCGCACCGCCGATCGTCCGCTTGTAGCTGCCGTCCATCGTGGTCTGCAGGCTGATGCCCTGGTCCAGCGCCGTGGCCAGGACGATCGGCTTGAACGACGACCCCGGCTGCACCTTGCCCTGGAACGAGTTGTCGAACTGCTGCTTGCGGAAGTCGGGGCCGCCGTAGGCGGCGACCACCCCGCCCGTCCGGGGATCGATCGCGGTGAGCCCGAACTGGATGTCGTTGCCCAGTCCGTTCTCCTTGCGGATCTCCTTGACGGCCTTGTTGGTGTAGTCCTGCAGCCCCTTGTTGAACGTCGTCTTGATGCGCAGCCCGCCGGTCTCCAGCATCTGGTCGTTGATGCCGAGTTCCTTCAGCTCGTTCAGGACCCGTGCCTCCAGGTAGCCGGCGTTCGGGTCGTCGGGGACGTCGCTCCAGTTCTTCTCCGTCTGCGGGAACTTCGCCGCGGCGCGCTTGCCCTCGTCGAGCCAGTTCTGCTCGACCATGCCGTCGAGGACGTAGTTCCACCGGTCGATCAGCGCCTGCTTCGCCGGGTTGGACGCCGGGCCGTAGGTGGCGAAGTAGCCGGGCCGCTGGATCATCGCGGCGAGCATCGCCGCCTCGGACTCGTTGATCTCGGTGACCGGCTTGTGGAAGTAGGCGCGCGAGGCGGCCTGGATGCCGTACGACCGGCGCCCGAAGGGAACCGTGTTGAGGTACAGCTCAAGGACCTTCGCCTTGTCCATCTCCTTGCCGAGACGGATGGAGATCAAGATCTCCTTGAGCTTACGGCTGACCGTGCGCTCCTGGCTGAGGCCCGCGTAGTAGTTCCGCGCCATCTGCTGCGTGATCGTGGACGCGCCCGCGGTGCCGCCGCCGGTGACCGCGCGGAACATCGCGCCCGCGATACCGGTCGGGGAGATGCCCGGCTCGGTCCAGAAACCGCGGTCCTCGGCGGCGAGGACGGCGTTCTGGACGTGCTTCGGCACCTTCTCCAGCGGGATGTTCTCGCGGTGCGTGCCGATCCGCGCGAGCGGCGAGCCGTCCGCGTAGGTGATCACCGACTCCTGGCGGATCGCGTCCTGCTGCTTCTCGGTGGGGATCGGGGTGTTGGCGTACGCGACGATCACGAGCGTCGCCAGGCCGAGGATCATGACGCTCGCGACGGCGACCATGATCTTCCAGGACGGTATGTACCGCCGCCAGCCGGTCTTGTCCGGGTCGTCCGACCGCTTGGGGCGGCCGTCCTCGTCCCAGAAACCGCCGCCGCCGGAACCGCCGCGGCCACCCGGACCACCTGGACCGCCCGGACCACCCGGCCCGCGGCCACCGCCGCCGGGCCTGCCCGGCCTGCCCGGCCCGCCCGGCCTGCCGGGTCCGCCCCTGCCGCCAGCGCCGCCCGCCGGCCCGCCCGGAGCACCCGGCCTACCCGGAACGCCCGGGGCACCCGGCACGCCGGGCCGTCCCGGCGGCCCGGCCGGTCCCGAGCGCATCGTCGAAGGCGTACCGGCCCGCCGCCGGCCACCGCCGCCCGGCGCGCCGGCCCGTGCGGGCCCCGCGCCGCGTCCGCCCGGCCTGCCGCCGGGGCGCGGGCCCTTGCCGGGTGCGGGCGAGCCGGACGGGCCGCCACGCGGCGCACCGGCTGGCGTGCCCGAACCGCCGGGACGGGGGGCTCCCCTCCGGCCGGGGCCATCTCCGTGTTCCGGTCCGTATCGGCTTCGGTTACTCACGCGACCTCATCGACTGGGGTACGGCTGTGCGTCGTCAGAGAGTACTGCGCAGCCGGACGCGCGGGGGCCGATGGGATAAGGCTTCGCGGCTCCCCGCCGTCCGGACGCCGTCGATCATGCCCACCGGCGTGCGGCAATTCGCGATCATGCTTCACGTCACACCACCGCCTCCACGAATGGTTCGGACATAACGGGTCTCTGGGTTCATTCCGGTGGCCTCGTCAGCGGCAGCAGCGGAGTGACCTCCACCGTGCCGGACCCGCCATCGGAACTCGGCTGCAGGCTGCGTCCACCGCGCCTGCCACGGCACGCGGGGTCGCCCTGGTGGAGCTGGCACCACCACTGGGGCGGCGGGTTGCTCGGCGGCTTGTTCGGGTCGCAGTCGCCGGACTCGAACGGCGACCGGCACGGCGGCTTGTCGCCCTGGTCGCCGTCACCGCGGTCACCGTCGTCGCCGTCGCCCTGGCAGCGCGGGTGGAACCTGGCGAGCGGGTGGTCGTCGCAGAACGGCGGCCGGTCGTGCTTCTTCTTGGGCGGCTTCGCCCACTTCTGCACGATCCCGCCCCACGCCGGCGGCGGGAACTGCTTGACCTCCATCCCCTGCATCGCGTTCACCATGTAGGAACGCCAGATGCGGGCGGGGACCGTACCGCCCTCGACCGTGCCGATCCCGGGCAGGACCACCGACTTCTTCTTCCCGTCGGGCCCCGCCGCGTCGTTGTACAGCGTCACCGCGGTGGACAACTGCGGGGTGTAGCCGACGAACCACGTCGCGACGTTCCGGTCGGTGGTGCCGGTCTTGCCGGCCGCCGGACGGCCCGGCAGCGCCGCCGCCGTCGCGGTACCGCCCTTGACGACCTGCTGCATCGCGTACGTCGCGTCCGCGGCGACCTTCGCGTCGAAGACCCGGCGCTTCTCGTACTCCGGCTTCAGCCGGACCGTTTTGTTGTCGGTCTCGCGCACCTGCCGGATCACGTGCGGCTGGAAGTACACGCCGCCGTTGGCGAACGGCGCGTAGCCCGCCGCCTGCTCGATCGGCCGGATGTTGTTGACGCCGAGCGCGAGGTTGAGGCAGCACGTGTGCGGGTCGAGCAGGTCCGACGCGATCCCGGCGTCGGTCTCGGTCTTCACGACCTCCTCGATGCCGACCTTGCCCATCAGCTGGATGAACGCGGTGTTCACCGAGTCCTTCGTCGCCTTGACCATGTCGACCGGGGTGCCGACGTCGTGGCTGTTCGGGACGATCACCGCGTTCGGGTCGTCCTTCGACACGACGGTGCCGTCCGGGCCGATCGGCGTCTTCGAGATCCCCTCAAGGGTGCTCTTCAGGCTGTAGTTCTGCTTGAGCGCCGTCGCCAGCACGTAGGGCTTCATCGCCGAGCCCGCCTGCGCCGAGCCCTGCCAGACGTTGTCGAACGCCTGGTCGAGGTAGCCGGGACCGCCGTAGAACGCGACGACCTCGCCGTTCGCGGTGTTCACCGACACCAGCCCCACGCGGATCTTCTTCTCCGCGAGCCGCTTCGGGTTCACCTGCGGGACGGACTTCTCCGCCGCCCGCCTCGCCATCTCCATCCGCTTCTGGTTGAAGGTGGTGTAGACGCGCAGGCCCTTGGTCGTCAGCTCCTTCTCGTCGATCCCCTGCCGGCGGAGCTCCTCCTGGGCGCGCTTCAGCATGTAGCCGCGCTGCCCGCCGTACAGCTGGTCCCCGGCGTTCGCGTTCTTGATCTTGGGCAGGCCCTGCTGGATGAGCTTGTCGGCCTCGCCCTGCTTGAGCTTGCCCATCGAGACCAGGCCGTTGAGCGTGTACTCGTAGCGGGACTTCGCCCACGCCTGGTTCGCCTTCGCCTCGGGGTCGCGGTTCGGGTTCTGGATGATCCCGCCGAGGATGGCCGCCTCGTCCTGGTTGAGCTTCCACACGTCCTTGCCGAAGTACTCGCGGGACGCGGCCTGGATGCCGTACGTGTTGCGGCCGAAGTAGATCGTGTTCAGGTAGAGCTTGAGGATCTCGTCCTTGCTGTGCTTGTCCTCCAGCTTCAGCGAGATGAACAGCTCCTTGAACTTCCGGCTCATCGTCCGGTTGTTCGGGTCGGAGTAGTAGTTCTTCGCCAGCTGCTGCGTGATCGTGGACCCGCCGCCCGACCCGCCGGTCAGGTTGAGCCACACCGCCCGCGTCGTGCCCTTGACCGAGAAGCCGGGGTCGCTGTAGAAGCTGCGGTTCTCCGCCGCGAGCACCGCGTCCCGGACGTGCGGCGGCACCTGGTCGAGCTCGACGCTCTGCCGCTTCTTGCCGATCCGGCCGATCTCGGCGCCGTTGGTGTAGTAGAAGATCGACGCCTGGTCCTCGACGCCCGCCACCGTCGGCTCCTCGGGCGTCGGGGTGTTCGAGTAGGCGACCCAGATCAGCGTGATGAACGCCGCGACGCCCAGCCCGGAGACCCCGGCGACGAGCTTCCAGGACGGCAGGAACCGCCGCCACCCCGTCTCCCGGGACCGCAACTGCCCGAGCAACCCCGAAGACTTCTTCTGCCC
>NZ_SMKM01000183.1 GCF_004348665.1 Actinomadura sp. GC306
GCCGGGACGCGCGGGCGGAGCCGGGGGTGGAGGCTTGGGAGGTCACCAATCTGCACACCGTCGCCTCCGCGATCGTGGCGGCGGCGCGGCGGCGGGCGGAGACGCGGGGAAGCCACTGGCGTGAGGACTACCCCGAGCGCGCGGACGGCGCGTGGCGCGGCCACCTCGTGACGCGGCTGACCGGGGACGTCCTGACGACCCGCTATGAACCTCTGGAAGGGAAGCGCTCATGACACCGGAACTCTCGCAGCGACTCCGCGACGCCGGGCTCGATCCACAAGCTGTGGACAACCTCGTCCAGGCGGCGCTGGCCGAGGACGGCGAGGTCGACGTCACCAGCATGCCGATCTTCGCGCCGGACGACACCGCCACCGGCAGCCTCACAGCCCGCGAGGAGGGAGTCGTCGCCGGTGTCCCGGTGGCCTGCGTGGTCTTCGACGCCCTTGAGGTGGCCTACGAGGCGCGCGTAGCGGACGGGGACCGCGTAACCCCCGGGCAGGTCCTCATAGCCGTCAGCGGGCAGACCAGGGCCGTCCTGCGTGCGGAACGGACGGCCCTGAACCTCCTCACCCACCTGTCCGGGATCGCGACCGCCACCCGCAGGTGGGCGGACGCCCTAGAAGGCACGAAGGCCAAAGTCCGCGACACCCGCAAAACCCTCCCCGGCTTGCGCGACCTCCAGAAGTACGCCGTGAAGTGCGGCGGGGGCGTCAACCACCGGATGGGCCTGTACGACGCGGCGCTCATCAAGGACAACCACATCGCAGCGGCCGGAAGCGTCACCAAGGCGTACGAGGCCATCCGCGCCGTGTACCCGTCCCTGCACGTCCAGGTGGAGTGCGACACCCTCGCGCAGGTGGAGGAGGCCCTCGCGGCCGGCGCGACGAGCATCCTGCTGGACAACATGACCGACGCCCAGATGACCGAGGCGGTGCGGCTAGTCGCGGGGCAGGCGGAGGTCGAGGCAAGCGGTGGCCTTACCCTGGACCGGGCCCGAGACGTCGCCGTGACCGGGGTGGACTACCTTGCCGTCGGCGCGCTGACGCACTCGGCGCCCGTCTTCGACATCGGCCTTGACTTCACCTGACCAGCGGGGACCTGATGCTGCTCACCATAGACGTCGGTAACACCCAGACCGTCCTCGGCCTCTTCGAGGGCGACGAGGTGATCGAGCACTGGCGGATCAACACCGATCCGCGGCGCACGGCCGACGAGATCGCGGTCGTCCTGCAGGGCCTCGTCCAGCAGAGCCCGCTGCTCGCCGAGACCGACATCAGCGGCATCGCGCTGTGCTCAACGGTCCCATCCGTCCTGCATGAGATGCGGGAGATGTGCCGCCGCTACTACGGCGACGTGCCCGCCGTGATCGTGGAGCCGGGCGTCAAGACCGGCGTCCCCGTCCGGATGGACAACCCCAAGGAGGTCGGCGCCGACCGCATCGTGAACGCGCTGGCCGCCGTGCACACCCACGGCGGCCCGGCGCTGGTCGTCGACTTCGGCACCGCCACCACCTTCGACGCCGTCTCCGCCAAGGGCGAGTACGTCGGCGGCGCGATCGCCCCCGGCATAGAGATCTCAATAGACGCACTCTCGTCCCGCGGCGCCCAGCTGCACAAGATCGAGCTGGTCAGGCCGCGGAGCGTGATCGCCAAGAACACCGTCGAGGCGCTGCAGTCCGGAATAATCTTCGGGTTCGCCGGCCAGGTGGACGGCATCGTGGAGCGGATGTCCGAGGAGCTCGCCGACGACCCCGCGGAGGTCACGATCATCGCCACCGGCGGTCTCGCGCCCCTCGTGCTGGAGGAGTCGCGCAGCATCGACGTGTTCGAACCGTGGCTCACCCTCATCGGCCTCCGCCTGATCTACGAGCGCAACACCCCGTAGCGGCGCAAGCCGTTCGCGGCGCGTCCGGCGGGCTGGATAGCCTTACCGGGTGAGTGACGAGACCTTCGACGAGCTCCCGGAGCAGATGCGCGTGCGCCGGGAGAAGCTCGACCGGCTCCGCGAGAGCGGGATCGACCCCTATCCGGTGACCTTCCCGCGGACGGCGACGACCGCCGAAATCCGCGCGAAACACCCCGGCCTGGAGCCGGGCACCGAGACGGGCGAGAAGGTCGGCGTCACCGGGCGCGTCATGCTGCTGCGCAACACCGGCAAGCTGTGCTTCGCCACGATCCGGGACGGCTCGGGCGAGATTCAGATCATGCTGTCGCTGGCCAAGGTCGGGCAGGAGCAGCTCGACGCCTGGAAGCGGGACGTCGACCTCGGCGACCACATCGGCGTCGAGGGCGAGGTCATCACGTCCCGCCGCGGCGAGCTGTCGATCATGGCGGACCGGTACGCGATCACCTCGAAGTGCCTGCGGCCGCTGCCGGACAAGCACGCGGGGCTGACCGACCCGGAGGCGCGGGTCCGGCAGCGCTACGTCGACCTCATCGTCAACGACGAGGCCCGGAAGATGGCCCGGCTGCGCAGCGCCACCGTCCGCGCCGTCCGCGACTTCTGGCACGACGAGGGCTACCTAGAGGTCGAGACGCCGATGCTGCAGCCGATCCACGGCGGCGCGGCGGCGCGTCCGTTCAAGACGCACATCAACGCCTACGACATGGACCTCTACCTCCGCATCGCGATCGAGCTGTACCTGAAGCGGCTCGTCGTCGGCGGCATCGAGAAGGTCTTCGAGGTCAACCGGAACTTCCGCAACGAGGGCGCCGACTCCACGCACAACCCCGAGTTCACGATGCTCGAGGCGTACGGGACGTACCTCGACTACAACGACATGGCCGACCTGACCCAGCGGATGTACCAGAACGCGGTGGTCGCGGCCCTGGGCACGACCGTGGTCGTCCACGACGGAACCGAGGTCGACCTCGGCCTGGCGGAGTGGCCGCGGATCACGCTCTACGGGTCGGTGTCGGAGGCGCTGGGCGAGGAGATCACGCCGCACACGCCCATCGAGACCGTCCGGAAGCTCGCGGACGCCAAGGGCGTCTCCTGGGATCCCAAGTGGGGTCAGGGCAAGCTCGTCCAGGAGGTGTTCGAGGAGCTGATCGAGCACACCCTCGTCCAGCCGACGTTCGTGATGGACTTCCCGGTCGAGACGTCCCCGCTGACCCGCCAGCACCGCGAGGAGCCCCTGCTCACCGAGAAGTGGGACCTCATCGGGTTCGGGACGGAGCTCGGCACCGCCTACTCGGAGCTGGTCGACCCGATCGAGCAGCGCCGCCGGCTCACCGAGCAGTCGCTGCTCGCCGCGGGCGGCGACCCGGAGGCGATGCAGCTCGACGAGGACTTCCTGCGCGCCCTGGAGTACGCGATGCCGCCCACGGGCGGGATGGGCGCCGGGATCGACCGGATGATCATGGCGTTCACCGGCAAGGGCATCCGCGAGACGATCCTGTTCCCGCTGGTCAAGCCGGAACAGTGAGCGGGCCGGGCCGGTAGGCCGAGGCGGGCGGGGGAGCGGCGCTAAGCGCTTTCCCGGATCACCAGTTCCGGCCGGAGCACGACCTGCCGGTGCTGGTGGGACTTGCCCTCGCCCATCTCGGCCATGGCGAGTTCGGCGGCCTCCCAGCCGAGCTCGCGGCGCGGCTGCCGGACGGTGGTCAGCGGGACGGCGGCGCTCGCGGCGAGCTCGATGTCGTCGTAGCCGATCACGGCGATGTCCTCCGGGACGCGGACGCCGAGGCGGGTCAGCTCGTTGATCAGGCCGATGGCGAGCAGGTCGTTCGCGCAGAACACGCCGTCGGGCCGCGGCACCATGGTCAGGAGCTGGTGCGCTGCGGCCTGGCCCTCGGTGGGGCTCATCGCGTCCTGGACGAGCATCGGCGGCTTCGCGAAGCCGGCCTCGACGATCGTCCGGGCCGCGCCGTCGCGCCGCTCGACGCACGGCTCCGGCTCGGGCACGCCGGTGACGAAGGCGATCCGCTCGCGGCCGATGCCGAGCAGGTGCGCGGCGGCGATCTCCCCTCCGGCGACGTGGTGGACCTGCGCGGAGCAGACGTCGGGCGTGTGCCGGTCGATCAGCACCACGCTCAGCCCGGCCGTCCGCAGCCCGGAGATGTCCCGGGCGGACAGGCCGACGGGGATGATCAGGACGCCCGCGGCGCGCTGCTCCTCCAGCAGTTCCAGGGAGCGCCGCTCCTTCGCGGCGGAGTAGTCGCTGGAGAGCCACAGGGCGTCGTGGCCGGCCGCGTTGAGCGCCGCCTCGGCCCCCCGGGCGACGTCGGTCGCGTACGGGTTGGTGAGGTCCTCGACGACGACGCCGAACGCGCGGCGCGGTTGGTCGCCGAACTCGCCGGCGGTGCGCTCGGGACCCCTGCGGAGCCGCCTGGCGGACTCGTTCCGGACGAATCCGAGCTCCTCGATCGCGGCGCGGACACGGTCTCGGGTCGCTTCGGCCACGAGGTCTGGCCGGTTTAGGACATTCGAAACGGTCCCAACTGAGACGCCGGCACGTCTCGCGACCTCACGAATACTGGTCTGTGGCAACTCGCTCCTCGTCCCGCTCCGGGGAGTTTCCCCAGGTAGTGGCGTTTTCGTGGCGCGTCGGCGAAAGGCCCGTCACATATGGCGACCAATCGTGTACGCACTGCTTCGAACCGGCGCTTGACGGGCCGGATCCGGCCGCCTAGCGTTCCGAGCCGAAGCGTAGCTTGAAACGATTCACGATCTTCGTCCGCGGCGAGATCTGGCGAGTCCGACGAGAAGGGGCGGGTGCGGATGGCTGGCGATCTCATCCCGACCCCCTCGGCCGGTCAACGAGTGAATCGTCACCCGGAGTTCCCCCGAACGAACCCGCAATCGGCCAGGCGGCCACCTCCGGCCAAGCTCGTGAGACAGCAAAGGAACCCGATGATCTAGTCCGGACGGCTCCGGACCCGGCAACCCAACGCGTGTACAGATCGAGGCCCAACCCGTGCCTGTGCAGCGGACCGGCTGCATCCCCGCGGTCATCACCACGGACGAGGGAGGACGGAGTGGAAACAGCCACACTCGCACGTCGTGGCACCGACGATTTCGGGCTGAGCGACGAGGAGATCCGGTTGCTCGCCCAGATCGCCACCGGTGTCACCGCAGATGTGGCGGCACGGAAGCTGGAGTTGAGCGCGCGGACCTTGCGGCGCCGGTTGCGGACCATCTGCGACCGGCTTGAGGTCAACACCCCTATCGAGGCCGTGGTGTGGGCGGCCCGGAGGCAGCTCATCTAGCAGCGACCCCCCTGACGCTCGCCTGGGGACGGCGAGCGTCGACAGAGAACCAGGTGGCGAGTCGAGCTGAACCCGTCCGACCCCGCAGCGGCGGCGCCGGCGCACTGGCAGGTAGGTCCCTGCAGAAGGCGTCGCCGCGGACGGCGTTCGAAGACCCGCCCATGGTCGACCCACCCCCCGGTGGATCCGCACATGGCTGCCGGGCGGCTCGGTCAGGCGACTCGGACGGCGCCCGCGTAGGGCCGGCCGCCCATCGGAGCGATCTTCACGACATCGCCGGTGCGCGGCGCGTGCAGCATTTTGCCGTCACCGACATATAGCCCCACGTGGTGCAGGTCGGCGTAGAAGAACACGAGGTCGCCCGGCTGGAGCTGGCTCCGGTTGATGTGCGTACCCGCGGTCCACTGGCTGCCGGTGTAGTGCGGCAGGTTGATGCCCACCTGCCTGTAGGCCCACATCACCAGGCCGGAGCAGTCGAAGCTGCTCGGCCCGGCGGCGCCCCACACGTACGGGCGGCCGATCTTGCCCATCGCGGCGCGCAGCGCCTGGGCGGCCTTGCCGTTGCCGACGACGGGAAGCTTGGCGAGCTGGGTCGGGTCCCGCTTGACGAGCTTGCCGCGGACCTTCTCGTACGCCTCGGTGATCTTCTTGCGCTGGTCCTCCAGCTGCGTGCGCAGCTCCTTGACCTGCTTGGCGCGGGACTCGGCGGACTTGCGCGCGCGCTCGGCGGCCTGCATGGCCTGCATCAGCCCGAGGACCTTCGTGCTGTCCTGCTTGGCGAAGTAGCTGAGGGTGGCGGCCTGGTCGAGGACGGCCTGCGGGTCCTGGGAGGCGACGAAGGAGACCGTGGGGTCGGTGCCGCCCTGCATGTAGCTGGTGGCGGCCAGGGTGCTGACCTTCTCCCGGACGACCTGCAGCGCCTTCTGCTGCCGCTTGGCGTTGGCGGCGGCGACCTTGGCGGCGCGTTCGGACTGCGAGAGCCTGACCTTCAGCCCGTTGTACTGCTCGGTCAGCTTCTCCAGGTCGTCGGCGAGCTTGAACGCCTTGGAGCGGAGCTCGCCGGTGGACGGCTCCGGGTCGGCGTGGGCCGCGGGGAGGGTGCCGGGAGCGAACGAGACGGGCGCGGCCGTGATGGCGAAGAGTGCGCCGACGACGGTCGCCGTCCTGGCGGCGAGCCTGGCTCTGCCTCGGCCGCGGGCCGCCTGGCCAGGCGATGTCGCACGGGGAAGCGCTGAGCGGTGGGAGCGTGCCGGTCGTGAAAAGAGAGCGGGGCGCGGGGGCCTCACGGATTCTCCTCTCCTCGTCCGCCTACCGAATCAACCGATGGGTCGGGGCGGGAGTCGCCGTCCGCGGTAGAGCGGAGCGGGGGGCCGGCCGCCGTCCTGCGATCGGTGGGCCGACGTCAGCGGGACCTTAACGGAACCGGCATTGGATGCCAAGTAGAACAGGTGAAATCCCAGGTGGTTCGTGGTGTTCGTGAGGGTGGAGGGGTTCCGCTCCGGCATGGCGTTGTGCTATAGGCCACTTTTTCGGCCAATGGCGCCGCCTACCCAGCCGCTTTCGCCTAGTCACTCGGCCCGCGCGAGGCCGCGCGCCAAGGGGACGCGTACCTGTGGCCAGGTGCGCGTTGGATAATCTCGCCTGTTTGTGGAGGTCGAGATCCGGCGTGCCCGTACCGCCGACGTGCAGGAGATCCGCAGGCTTGTCGATCTGTACGCCGGATCGGGACGGCGCCTGCTGAAGAAGAGCGCGGTGAAGCTGTACGAGGACGTCCAGGAGTTCTGGGTCGCCGAGGAGGTCGAGGACGGGAAACGAGGCCCGGTCATCGCCTGCGGCGCTCTGCACGTGATGTGGGAGGACCTCGCCGAAGTCCGCTCGGTCGCCGTGGACAAGGGCTACGGCGGGCGCGGGATCGGCAACCGCATCGTCGCGCGCCTCCTGGAACAAGCCCGGGAACTCGGCGTGCGAAGGGTGTTCTGTCTTACCTTCGAGGTGGAGTTCTTCGCGCGCCACGGTTTCCAGCAGATCCTTGGGACGCCGGTGTCGCCAGAGGTGTACGAGGAGCTTCTCCGCTCCTACGACGAAGGCGTGGCAGAGTTCTTGGACCTCGATCGGGTCAAGCCCAATACGTTGGGCAACACCCGCATGTTGCTTCGCCTGGAGGACTGACCCAATGAGCGATTCCCCCTACCGCGGGCGGCGACGCCAGCAGCCGCCACAAGGGCACGGTTCCTACGGTCCGCCGCCCCCGTACCAAGGTCCTCAGGGACGGCCCCAGCGCCGGCGGCAACCGCAGCAGCAGCAATGGCAGCAGCCCCAGCAGCAGCAGTGGGGAGAGCAGCCGGCGTACAACCAGACGTACGAGGCGTCCTACGACCAATACGGCGACGTCCACCACGGGGGCTCACACCACGGGGGCGCCCACCACGGGGGCGCCCACCACGGGCCCGGCTACCACTACGAGGACGCCCACGGCGGCGACATGGTCCTGGCCCCGATCGTGCGGCGTGCGGGCGCCCGGCTCATCGACAACGCGCTCGTCGCGGTGTTCGGCTTCGCGCTCGTCCTGCCCGTGACGATCGGCGTGCTCGGCCTGGGCAAGCCGGGCAGCCAGACGGAGGACGAAGGGGGCATCTGGAACTGGCCCATCATCTTCACCCTCTTCGCCGTCCTGTCGGTCCTGCCGTTCCTCTACGAGGCCGTCCAGCTCGCGATGTCGGGACGGACACTGGGCAAGCGCATCATGCACCTTGGTGTCGTCCAGGCGCGCCCTGCGGGCGAACCCATCACCACGACCCAGGCCATAT
Source organism: Actinomadura sp. GC306 (assembly GCF_004348665.1). GTDB lineage: Bacteria > Actinomycetota > Actinomycetes > Streptosporangiales > Streptosporangiaceae > Spirillospora. The sequence goes on from NZ_SMKM01000183.1 coordinate 8,018, forward strand.
GGCGCGCTGGGATCATCCACGTGGCCTACCAGTTCGGCGTTTTCTTCTTCCTCGCCCTGGCCGTGATGGTGTGGGACTACGCCGCGTACGGAATGGTGCTCGTCTGGGCGGGTGCGCTGATGGCCTACCTGTGGGCCATCTGGGACCAGCCCATGCATCAGGCCCTCCACGACCGGTTCGCCGGGACGCTCGTCATCGACGAGCGGGGCGGCTACGCCGAGTACGACGAGTACGCGGAATAGGCGCCGATGGCGGGGGCACCGCTCGCCGAGCCGGGGCAGCGCCTAGTGGCACGCATCGTCGACACGCTCATCGTCGGCCTGCCCGTCATCTTCGTCGTCCGTGGACTGGTGTCCGGCCCCGCGGTGGACGTCGTCGCTCCACCGGCCGTGGCCGGATGCATGTTGCTGTACGAGTCGATCCAACTCGCGCTCTGGGGCCGGACCCTCGGCAAGCGCTTCGCGGGCATTGAAGTGGTCGTGGTCCTCCCCGCCGTTGACGGCCGTCCCGGCGCGGAGGCCGGCGCCGGAACTCCTCTGGGGGTCCCGCGTGCCGTTCTGCGGGCCGCGGTCTATTCGCTGCCGATCGCGGCGCGCCCGATTCCGGTTCTCGGGCTACTGGCGGGCATCTTCTGGGTGGCGAACGCCGGGCTGATGTTCGAAGGCGACGGCCGTCAAGCGCTCCACGACAGGCTTGCGGGGACGGCCGTGGTAAAACGTCCACCTTCCGATTCCGCGGCCTTCTGAGGCCCTCTCAGGGCTCTGGGTCGCGTGCCGGGGCCCTTGATAACGGCTGATACATGGCGCTCTCGTCCCGTCCTCAGGGCGGACGAGAGCGCCGCGTCGTTCCGGGGCGGGTTTTCGTGGAGACGCCCGGCTCTGTTTCGGTCCGGCTCCGGTTCGGGCGGCGAAAGCCAGGTGGTTCCGGTTACGGCCCCGAATCGGCGCGGGATGTGCCTGTTCCCGGACGTTCCCTCCGCTTTGAGATGTGCATCCGGAACCCGCTCGCCCTTCTCCGCAGGCCCCGGCGACATAGGGGCGAGAGTTGCCGTCCCGATGGGATCGGGTCTCACCGGGAACTGCCTTTAGTTCCCGTGCTCCCAGGCCCTGAGCGGGCCGTGCCGGGCCGGAGCGGGACTCGGGGCGGACGGGAAGGCGCGCGGTCCGGGAGCCGGATTGTGCAGCAATCTCCGGTTTTTGGGGATGGGCGTCTCCAGATGCCTTCCGGCCGCGGCCCGTAGATGGAGACTTCCTCCGGGCAGCTCGCCGCAACTGATTTTCGCCGCCGGCGGGCGCCCGGTTATCCGTCCACATAGGCCGGTGGGAGCGTTGATCACCGGCTGGGCCGGGCGGCGCGGGCACCCGCGCATTCCGGGCAGGGTGTGGTTAGTGTCGTTACGTCAGGTTTAATCGGAGGAGACCGTAGGGGTGGGCCGGGCCTGTTAAGGTCGGCGGCAGGACCTTTTCCGTCTGTGCGTACTCCCGGGCGGCGGCTCCCTCCGAATGCTCGAAGGTCCGCAAACCAGGGCCAATGCGTGGCCGCCCGTGCAGGTCAGCGTGGTGCGCCGTAGCGTCGGTCCAGCCCGGAAACCACATCGGAGCTCCGTGCGGCGCGAAAGAAAACGCGCCGCCCCGTCGGCATGCCCGCCCGCCGTGACCCGGACGTACGGAAACATGAACCGCCGATTACGCCGGGTCACGGGGAACGGGACTTCCCCGTGAGTGCCGGTTCAAGGGCGCGCGCCTGAATTGTCATCACTCGACTTCTCGGATATCTTTGGCGACCGAATGAAGTTTGCTCAAGCCGAAAGGGTCTGTCCCCATGGCACAGAAGGTTCAGGTGCTTCTCGTCGACGACCTCGACGGTGGCGAGGCGGACGAGACCGTAGCGTTCTCGATCGACGGCGCCTCCTACGAGATCGACCTGAGTGACGCCAACGCGACGAAGCTGCGGGATTCTCTTCGGCCGTTCGTGGAGAAGTCACGCAAGGCGGGAAGTTCCACACGCAAGCGCCGGCAGCGCGGCGCGTCCAGCCGCGAGCGCAGTGCCGAGATCCGCGCCTGGGCCAAGAACAATGGCATCAAGGTCAATGAGCGCGGCCGCATCCCCGCCCACGTGATCGAACAGTACGAAGCGGCGAACTGACCCGTTTCAACCGCCGGCGGCCCGTCTCCGTTCAGCCCGAGGCGGGCCGTTCGCTCCGTTCGCTCCCGCCGGCCGTCAGTGTCCGCCGGAAGTTTCACCGCGCCCGGTCGTTGCTCCCGTTCCGGCCGGGCGCCGACTTCCGTCCGCCCGAGTTCTCCCGGACTTCAAGTCGTCCGACGCGCGCCGTTCGGGCGCTTCGCGTCCCCGGAGTTCACTCCGGCGGCGGTTCGCCTCCATCCGCCGTTCGCTTTCGGCGTAGCGGATGAGGGGTTCGCGATCCGCGCCGCGCGGTAAACAGGGCGCGCGGGTGGAACACCACCCCCATTCGGCACTCTCGGCCCGCGCCCTGACCTACCTGCGGAAAGCCCCCGTTCGCTTGGGGCGTAGCGGGAACATGACGCACCGATGCGGTAGTTGGATGAGACTGAACAGCGCTTAGCTGGGGAACGTCTCCTGGTGGGAGTGCACCGGGTGGCCTCCTCGGGGCGGGCTAGCATGCGGAAGGACAGTTCCGGACGTTCCGGACTCTGCCCAACCGCTCTGTGAGGAGCGACGAGATGTTCGAGAGGTTCACCGACCGCGCGCGGCGCGTTGTCGTCCTGGCTCAGGAAGAGGCCAGGATGCTCAACCACAACTACATCGGCACCGAGCACATCCTCCTTGGTCTGATCCACGAGGGTGAGGGTGTTGCTGCCAAGGCCCTGGAGAGCCTGGGGATCAGCCTCGAAGCGGTGCGCCAGCAGGTCGAGGAGATCATCGGCCAGGGACAGCAGGCGCCGTCGGGCCACATCCCGTTCACTCCGCGTGCCAAGAAGGTCCTTGAGCTGTCACTGCGTGAGGCGCTGCAGCTCGGCCACAACTACATCGGCACCGAGCACATCCTGCTGGGACTGATCCGTGAGGGCGAGGGCGTCGCCGCCCAGGTCCTCGTGAAGCTCGGCGCCGACCTGAACCGTGTGCGCCAGCAGGTCATCCAGTTGCTGCACGGTTACCAGGGCAAGGAGCCGGCCGCCTCCGGCGGTCCCTCGGAGTCGGCTCCGTCCACCTCCCTCGTGCTCGACCAGTTCGGCCGCAACCTGACGCAGGCCGCGCGGGAGAGCAAGCTCGACCCGGTCATCGGGCGGGACAAGGAGATCGAGCGGGTCATGCAGGTGCTGTCCCGCCGCACCAAGAACAACCCCGTCCTCGTGGGCGAGCCCGGCGTCGGCAAGACCGCCGTCGTCGAGGGCCTCGCGCAGAAGATCGTCAAGGGCGAGGTGCCCGAGACGCTCAAGGACAAGCAGCTCTACACCCTCGACCTGGGCGCGCTGGTCGCCGGCTCCCGGTACCGCGGTGACTTCGAGGAGCGCCTCAAGAAGGTGCTGAAGGAGATCCGCACCCGCGGCGACATCATCCTGTTCATCGACGAGCTGCACACGCTCGTCGGCGCGGGCGCCGCTGAGGGCGCGATCGACGCCGCCAGCATCCTCAAGCCGATGCTGGCCCGCGGCGAGCTGCAGACCATCGGCGCCACCACGCTGGACGAGTACCGCAAGCACCTGGAGAAGGACGCCGCGCTGGAGCGCCGCTTCCAGCCGATCCAGGTCGCCGAGCCGTCGCTGTCGCACACGATCGAGATCCTCAAGGGCCTGCGGGACCGCTACGAGGCGCACCACCGCGTGTCGATCACCGACAGCGCGCTCGTCGCCGCCGCGCAGCTCGCCGACCGCTACATCAGCGACCGGTTCCTGCCCGACAAGGCGATCGACCTGATCGACGAGGCCGGCTCGCGGATGCGCATCCGCCGGATGACCGCTCCGCCGGACCTGCGCGAGTACGACGAGAAGATCGCCGACGTCCGGCGCGACAAGGAGTCCGCGATCGACGCGCAGGACTTCGAGAAGGCCGCCGCGCTGCGCGACTCCGAGAAGCAGCTCCTCGGCCAGAAGGCGCAGCGGGAGAAGGAGTGGAAGGCCGGCGACATGGACGTCGTCGCCGAGGTCACCGACGAGCTCATCGCCGAGGTCCTCGCCACCGCCACCGGCATCCCGGTCTTCAAGCTGACCGAGGAGGAGAGCACGCGCCTCCTGAACATGGAGGACGAGCTCCACAAGCGGGTCATCGGTCAGGAGGACGCCATAAAGGCGCTCTCGCAGTCGATCCGGCGTACCCGCGCCGGCCTGAAGGACCCCAAGCGCCCCGGCGGCTCGTTCATCTTCGCCGGCCCGTCCGGTGTGGGTAAGACCGAGCTGTCCAAGACGCTGGCGGAGTTCCTGTTCGGCGACGAGGACGCGCTGATCCAGCTCGACATGTCCGAGTTCATGGAGAAGCACACGGTCTCGCGGCTGTTCGGCTCCCCGCCCGGCTACGTCGGGTACGAGGAGGGCGGCCAGCTGACGGAGAAGGTGCGCCGCAAGCCGTTCTCGGTCGTTCTGTTCGACGAGATCGAGAAGGCCCACCAGGACATCTTCAACTCGCTGCTGCAGATCCTGGAGGACGGCCGCCTCACCGACGCGCAGGGCCGTGTCGTGGACTTCAAGAACACCGTCATCATCATGACGACGAACCTGGGGTCCAAGGACATCTCCAAGGGCGTCTCGATGGGCTTCGCCCGGCAGAACGACGAGCAGGGCTCGTACGAGCGGATGAAGGCCAAGGTGTCGGAGGAGCTCAAGCAGCACTTCCGTCCCGAGTTCCTCAACCGCGTCGACGACACGGTCGTCTTCCACCAGCTCACCCCGCGGGAGATCATCCAGATCGTCGACCTGATGATCGCCAAGGTGGACGAGCGGCTGCGCGACCGCGACATGGGCATCGAGCTGCGGCAGGAGGCCAAGGACCTGCTGGCGCTGAAGGGCTACGACCCCGTCCTCGGGGCCCGGCCGCTGCGCCGCACGATCCAGCGGGAGATCGAGGACAGCCTGTCCGAGAAGATCCTGTTCAGCGAGCTCAAGCCCGGCCAGATCGTGATCGTCGGCACGGAGGGCTTCGACCCCGAGAACGCGGAGGCGACGGCGGAGGCCGCCAAGTTCACGTTCAAGGGCGTCCCGAAGCCGGACACCGTCCCCGACAGCCCGCCGCCCATCGAGGGCGCGGTCAACTTCAACAAGGACTGACGTCCACGCAGAAGGGCCCGCACCGGTTCACCCCGGGGCGGGCCCTTCCGCATCCCCAGACCCCGCCGCCCATGGCCCGCCGGCGGCTTGCGGCCTTGAGGACGGCTGCGGCGGTGGGGCGGCGGCGCACTTATCCACAACCTGTGAGTAGCACGAACTCCGTCGTACCCGCCTCGTAGTGTTCGAACATGCGATCGAATGAACCGGCGGCCACAAATAACGCCCGCGGAAGCACGAAAGTCACCGAGTCGTTCCTGCGAGACGTCCGGGCCCGCGCCCCCGCCCGCCTCCCGATCTTCCGCTCCAACCTGCAGGGCGAACTCCTCGCACGCCTCCTCCTCGGGCCGGAACGCGAACTGTCGATGCTCGACCTGGCCGTGATGCTCCGCGTCGACCTCGCCTCGGTGATGCGCGAAGTGGAGCGGCTGGCGCGCGCCGAGATCCTGACCCTCCGCCGCACCCTGGCCGGCCGCCTGGCCGCCCGGAACACCGGAAGCCCCCTGTACGAGCCGCTCACCCGCCTCCTGATGCTGACCTTCGGCCCGGCCGCCGTAGTGGCGGAAGAGTTCGGAGGCCTCCGGTACGTGAACGCCGTGTACCTGTTCGGCCCCTGGGCAGCGCGCTACAACGGCACCCCGGGCGACCAACCCAGCGACGTCGAGGTACTCGTCATCGGCGACC
>NZ_SMKM01000184.1 GCF_004348665.1 Actinomadura sp. GC306
GGCTACCTCCTCGCCCTCCTCCTCGCCGCCCTCAGCGCCCTCGCCCTCGGCTCCGCCGTCACCGCCGTCACCCCCACCGCCAAGGCCACCAACGTCGCCGGCACGATCGTCTTCTTCCCGATGATGTTCCTCGCCGGCGTCTGGGTCCCCGTCCAGGCCATGCCCGAACTCCTGCGCCAGATCGTCGAGTACTTCCCCTTCGGCGCCGCGTCCCAGGCCCTCGACCAGGCCGCCGCAGGCGACTGGCCCGCCTGGACCCACCTCGGCGTCACCGCCGCCTGGGCCACCCTCCTCATCGCCGGCGCCATCCGCTGGTTCCGCTGGGAATAGGCCACACTCGACAGATGGCGACCATCATGGAGCAACGCGAACGGTTCTACCGCTGGGGACCGTTCGCCCTCCTCACCCTCGCGAGCATCCTGGCACTGGCCATACGCGACCTCGTCATGACGCCCGCGCAGGAGCGCGCGGCCGCGGCCCTCGTCGTCACCGCCCTCGCCCTCCAGACCCTCCACCTCACCCGGAGGATCCCCGAAGCCGTCTACTACTGGACGCGCACCGCCCTCGGCTTCACCCTGAGCTGGCTGAACCCCTTCTTCAGCGTCTACGCCGTCCTCGGCTACTTCGACTCCCACCACTACCTCTCCGGCCGCGGGCCCATGGCCGGACTCCTCATCACCGCCTTCACCATGGCCGGCGCCCAGGCCGGCGGCCTCCCGCCCACCGACGGCGTCCAGGCGGCCGTCCTCGGCGGCCTCTTCGTCCTGAACTGCGGGCTCGTCCTCCTCTTCACCCGCATGGCCGAAAGAGAAGAGGAGCAGGCCCGCGCCCAGGCCGAGACCATCAGCGAACTCGAACGCACCAACGCCCGCCTCGAACAGGCCCTCGCCGAGAACGCCGCCCTCCACGCCCAGCTCCTCGTCCAGGCCCGGGAGGCCGGCATCAGCGACGAACGCCGCCGCCTCGCCGCCGAGATCCACGACACCATCGCCCAGGGCCTCACCGGCATCATCACCCAGCTCCAGGCCGCCGAGGACAGCGAACACGTCCGCCGCGCCACCGGCCTCGCCCGCGAGAGCCTCCGCGAAGCCCGCCGCTCCGTCCAGGACCTCGCCCCCACCCACCTGGAACACGACATGCTCCCCGAAGCCCTCAAGAAGATCACCGACGGCAGGGCCCACCTCACCGTCACCGGAACCGCCGAACCCCTCCACGGCGAACTCGAAGCCACCCTCCTGCGCATCGCCCAGGAGGCCCTCGCCAACGCCGAACGCCACGCCCGCGCCGACCGCATCGGCGTCACCCTGTCCTATATGGACGACGAGGTCACCCTCGACGTCCGCGACGACGGACGCGGCTTCACCGGCCCCTCCTCCGGCTTCGGCCTGACCGCCATGCGCGAACGCGCCGAACGCGTCGCCGGAACCCTGGCCGTCGAATCCGAACCCGGCCGCGGCACGGCCGTCTCCGCCCGCGTCCCGCTGATCAGGCAGTACCGTTGACCGCCATGCCCGACATCACCCTGCTGATCGTCGACGACCACCCCGTCGTCCGGGACGGCCTGCGCGGCATGTTCGCCACCACCGCCGGCTTCGAGGTCCTCGGCGAGGCCGCCGACGGCCGCGAGGCCGTCACCCTCGCCGAGCGGCTGCGCCCCGACGTCGTCCTCATGGACCTGCGGATGCCCGGCGGGGACGGCGTCGAGGCCATCACCGAGATCGGCCGCCGCGGCCTGCCCTGCCGCGTCCTCGTCCTCACCACCTACGACACCGACACCGACACCATCCCCGCGATCGAGGCCGGCGCCACCGGCTACCTCCTCAAGGACGCGCCCCGCGACGACCTCTTCGCCGCCGTCCGCGCCGCGGCGCAGGGCCGGTCCGTCCTGTCACCGGCGATCGCGTCCCGGCTGCTGTCCCGCGTGCGCGAGCCACGCAGCGAGACCTTGAGCAGCCGGGAACTGGAAGTGCTGCGCCTCGTCGCCCGCGGCACCGCCAACCGCGAGATCGCCCGGGAGCTGTTCATCAGCGAGGCCACCGTCAAGACCCACCTCACCCACATCTACGCGAAGCTCGGCGTCAACGACCGGGCCGCGGCGGTCGCCACCGCCTACGACAAGCACCTTCTCCCCTAGTGGCTTTGTTCTTAGTTGGTGAGAGAGATGGTGAGGCACATCGCCCGGTGCCTTTACATTGTAATTTGAAAGGTGAAGTAACCGGAGGGGGTGCCACGGTCCAAGGGCGGGCTAGGACAGGACGGTGCGGACCGCGGCGTGGGCGGCCTTGCGCATCTCGGCGTGCAGCACCGCGTTCGCCTCCCTGCCGGTGCGGGCCTCCACGATCCGCAGCCCCTCCCCCACCAGCGCCTTCGGCACGTCCGACGCGGCCTCCAGCAGCCGGTACGGCACACCGTGCGCGGCGGCCACCGACTCCAGGTCCACCTCGTGCGGCGTGCCGAACACCCGCTCGAACTGGTCGGCCAGCGCCGCCTGCGGCAGCAGCGAGAAGATCCCGCCGCCCCGGTTGTTCACCACGATGATCGTCAGGTCCGGCCGCCGGTCCCGCGGCCCCAGGATCAGCCCGTTCTGGTCGTGCAGGAACGCCAGGTCCCCCAGCAGCGCGAACGAGCGGCCGCTGTGCGCCAGCGCCGCCCCCAGCGCCGTCGACACCAGCCCGTCGATGCCGCTCGCACCCCGGTTCGCCATGATCCGGATCCCGCGCCGCGGCCGCATCACCTGGTCCAGGTCGCGGATCGGCATGCTCGCCGCCGTGAACAGCAGCGACCCGCCCGGCAGCGACGCCACCAGGTCCCGCGCCAGCCGCGGCTCGGTCACCTCCGGCACCGCGTCCAGCACCTCGTCGACCGCCGCCGCCGCGGCCCGGTCCGCCTCGCGCCACGACCTCAGCCACGCGTCGTCGCCCGACACCACCGGGATCTCCACCTCCGGCGCCACCTGCGTCGCCGACCGCACCGGATCCGGCCAGTGCGCGAGATCCGGCGCCAGCACGATGTGCTCCTCCGCGCGCCGCAGCAGCGACAGCAGCGGACGCGACAGGCCCGGCTTGCCCAGCGTCACCACCACCTCGGGACGGTGCCGCTCAACGAACTCCGGCACGCCCAGCAGGAAATGATGCGCCGACAGCGCGTGGTCGCCGTAGCGGGCGTTGCCCTGCGGCTCGGCCAGCACCGGCCAGCCCGCCATCGACGCCGCCGCCACGTACCGCTTGACGTTGGACGCCCCGTCCCCCACCACCAGCACGCCCCGGCGCGTCGGCGGGACGTGCAGCACCGACCCCGGCGTCGCCGGCCGCACCTTCGTCCACGCGCCCGTCGCGTCACCGTCGAGCGGCTCGCACCACGACTCGTCGCCGTCGGGGATCAGCGGCTCCCGGAACGCCGCGTTCAGATGCACCGGACCCGGCGACGGCGCCTGCGCCAGCCCCCACGCGCGGCTCACCAGCGACCGCCAGTACGCCACCATGCCCGGACGGTTCTCCGGCACCCCGATCTCGGTCGACCACCGCACCGCCGTCCCGTACAGCTTCACCTGGTCGATCGTCTGGTTCGCGCCGGTCCCGCGCAGCTCCGGCGGCCGGTCCGCCGTCACCACGATCAGCGGCACCCCCGACTCGTGCGCCTCGATCACCGCCGGATGGAAGTTCGCCGCCGCCGTCCCCGACGTGCACACCAGCACCACCGGCCGCCCCGACCGCTTCGCGAGACCGAGCCCGAGGAACGACGCCGACCGCTCGTCGATCCGCACGTGCAGCCGGACCCGCCCCGCCTCCGCGGCGTCGTGCAGCGCCAGCGCCAGCGGCGCCGACCGCGACCCCGGCGCCACCACCGCGTCGGTCATCCCGCAGCGGCGCAGCTCGTCCACCAGGACGGTCGCGAGCGCGGTCGCCGGGTTCACGGCGCCGCCCCGATCACCTCGGGGCCGCCCAGGTGCCGCTGCGCGTCCGCGGCCCGGCCGCGCCACTCCTGGTCACCGGGCGCCTCCCAGCGGGACAGCGCCTCCTCGGCCACGGACGGCCGCCGCACCGGCACGTCGCCCGCCACCGGCACCAGCGGATCGTCCACGACGTCGCCCCGCAGCAGCGACAGCGTCCCCAGCCCGCACGCGAACGGCAGCTCCGGCAGCGCCGCGGCCAGCGCCACGCCCGCCGCCAGCCCCACCGACGTCTCCACCGCGCTGGACACCACCACCGGCAGCCCGCACGCCTCGGCGACCCGCAGCGCCGCCGCGACCCCGCCCAGCGGCTGCACCTTCAGCACCGCCACGTCGGCGGCGCCCGCCGCCCGCACCTTCAGCGGGTCCTCGGCGCGGCGGATCGACTCGTCGGCGGCGATCGGCACGTCCACCCGCCGCCGCACCAGCGCCAGCTCCTCCAGCGTCGCGCAGGGCTGCTCGACGTACTCCAGCTCCCACCGGTCCAGCGAGCGGATCATGCGCGCCGCGCGGTCGACGTCCCAGGCGCCGTTGACGTCCACCCGCACCCGCCCGTGCGGGCCGATCGCGTCGCGGACGGCCTCCACCCGCGCGAGGTCGTCGGCGTCGGACTGGCCGCGCTCGGCGACCTTGACCTTCGCGGTGCGGCACCCGGACTCCTTGGTCATCGCGTGCGCCCGCTCCGGGCCGACCGCCGGGATCGTCACATTCACCGGGACGGTGTCGCGCACGGGCGCCGGCCAGCCCTCCAGGGCGGCCTCCCGGGCCGCGGCGAGCCAGCGCGCGCACTCGGCCGGGCCGTACTCGGGGAACGGGGAGAACTCACCCCATCCGGCGGGGCCGCGGACCAGCACGCCCTCCCGCCGCGTGAGACCGCGGAACCGCGTCCGCATCGGGATGGAGAAGACCCGCACCCGCCCGACCCCCCTGACCTGCGACACCGAATCACGGTATTCCGGATCACACCGTGCGTTCGGACATTTAGTAGTACCACGGGTAGCGCGACCAGTCGGGATCGCGCTTCTCCAGGAACGAGTCCCTGCCCTCGGCCGCCTCGTCGGTCCCGTACGCCAGCCGCGTCGCCTCCCCGGCGAACACCTGCTGACCCACCAGGCCGTCGTCGATCAGGTTGAACGCGTACTTCAGCATCCGCTGCGCCGTCGGGCTCTTGCCGTTGACCTTGCGCGCCCACTCCAGCGCCGTGGCCTCCAGCTCGGCGTGCGGGACGACCGCGTTCACCATGCCCATCCGGTGCGCCGCCTCGGCGTCGTAGGTATCGCCCAGGAAGAAGATCTCCCGGGCGAACTTCTGCCCCACCTGCCGCGCCAGGTACGCCGACCCGAAACCGCCGTCGAAGCTCGCCACGTCCGCGTCGGTCTGCTTGAACCGCGCGTGCTCGCGGCTCGCGATCGTCAGGTCGCACACCACGTGCAGGCTGTGCCCGCCGCCCGCGGCCCAGCCGGGCACCACGCAGATCACGACCTTGCCCATGAACCGGATCAGCCGCTGCACCTCCAGGATGTGCAGCCGTCCCGCGCGCGCCGGGTCGATCGTCTCCGAGGTCTCCCCCTCGGCGTAGCGGTAGCCGTCCTTGCCGCGGATCCGCTGGTCGCCGCCCGAGCAGAACGACCACACGCCGTCCTTCGGCGCCGGCCCGTTGCCCGTCAGCAGCACGCAGCCCACGTCGCTTGACATCCGCGCGTGGTCCAGCGCCCGGTACAGCTCGTCCACCGTGTGGGGACGGAACGCGTTGCGCACCTCGGGGCGGTTGAACGCCACCCGGACCGTGCCCTGGTCCACCGCCCGATGGTAGGTGATGTCGGTGAAACCGAACCCCTTGACCTCTTTCCACACGTCCGCGTCGAACAGCTCCGAGACCATTTCCTCCACGTCTTCCTCTCCCCTGGGTGCGACCGCGCCGGCGGGGTCCGCGGCCCGCGGGTCCCATTCAACCCGCCCGGGATTCGAACGTGTTCAGCGGGGTCGTCTACCCTGATGAGATCATGGATCGCCCGCTGCACGCCGCCGTTCTGCCATCCGGGCCCCGCCTGCTGCGCGCCCTCGCCGACGCCCTCGACGGCGGCCCGGCGATCTGCCCGCTGTCCCCGGACCTGCCGGAGCCCGCACTCCGCGGGCTGCTGGACGCCCTGGCCCCCGACGCGGTCGAGACGCCGGACGGGCTCGTCCCGCACACCCCCCGCGGCGGGCGCGCGCCCGTCGCGGACGGCACCGCCGTGCTGATCGCCACGTCCGGCTCCACCGGCGCGCCGAAGTTCGTCGAGCTGGCGGGCGGCGCGCTGCGGCACTCCGCCGCCGGCACCCTCGCCCGCATCGGCGCAGCGCCCGGCGACCGGTGGCTGTGCTGCGTCCCCACCAGCCACATCTCCGGGGTGCAGGTCCTCGTCCGCTCCCTCGTCGCCGGGAGCGAGCCGGTCATCGCGCCGCGCTTCGACCCGGACGACGTGGCGCGGGCGGAGGGCGCCCACGTGTCGCTGGTGCCCACCCAGCTGCGCCGCCTGCTGGACGCCGGGACCGACCTGTCGCGCACCGGCGCGATCGTCCTCGGCGGCGCCGCCGCCGCGCCGGGCCTGCTCGCCGAGGCCCGCGCCCGCGGCGCCCGGATCCACACCACCTACGGGATGAGCGAGACCTGCGGGGGCTGCGTCTACGACGGGACGCCGCTGCCCGGGATGCGCGTCGCGGTCGGGGACGACGGGCGGATCCGCCTGGCGGGCCCGTCCCTGTTCACCGGCTACCGGCTGCGGCCCGCCGACACCGCCGCCGCCATGGACGGCGAATGGTTCGTCACGAGCGACCTCGGCGTCCTTGAGGAGGGCCGGCTCCGGGTGCGCGGCCGCGTCGACGACGTGATCAACACCGGCGGGGAGAAGGTCGTGGCGGGCGAGGTCGCCGCCGCCCTGGCCCGGCACCCGGCGGTCCGCGACGTCGTGGTGGTCGGCCGGCCCGACCCGGATTGGGGCGAGCGCGTCACCGCCGTCGTCGTGCCCTCCCCCGCCGCGGCGGCCCCGCCCGGCCTGCGGGAGCTGAGGGCGCTCGTCCGCGAGACGATGCCGCCGTACGCGGCGCCCCACGAACTGGAGCTCGTGGAGGCCATTCCGCTGCTGCCGTCTGGGAAACCCGACCGCGCGCGTCTTGCCGCCTCTATATCCTGATATCGCCACAGCCTCGGACCTTTACGTAGTAAGGTTCAGCTGGACGGCGCCGGGCCGTGTGAACGCCGGTGTGCGGGTATCACGGCGTCTTGGATCGTTCCCCTGCGATCCCGCGGAGCGCCGCTCCCCCGCGGCGCCGGGAACAAGAGACCGGCCGCGCGACGTTCCGTTAAGTGCGAGCGCCACCAGGAGCCGACAATCCGCGCCGCACCCACACACCGAAGGGAGAGGGGTGTCCCCATGCCGCAAAGCGCCGTCGAGACCCCGCTCACGGAGTCGGCGGGCCCCGCGCTCGACGACCTCCTCAAGCGTGGCCGTGCCCAAGGACGCCTCTCGCTCGACGAAGTGAGGGGGGCATTCGAGACCGCCGGGATCAGCCCCGCGCAGGGCCGTTCCATCCTGCGCGAGCTGTCCGAGGCCGGCATCAGCCTCGCCGGCGAGTCCGACGCCGTCCGCACGATGGCCGCGGCCGCCGACCACGAGGCGGGCGACACCGCCCAGGCGGCAGCCGGCACCGGGACCCCCGCCCCCGCGAAGTCCGGCGCGAAGTCCGCCGCGGGACGTCCGGGCGCTGTGAAATCCGCCACCGTGACGTCCGGCACCGCCGCCAGGCGCGCCGCCCGCACGACGGCCGCCAGGCGGACGGGCGCCAGCGCCGACGAGGAGTTCGAGGTCACCGAGGTCGAGGCGGCCGAGCCCGCCGACCTGGACGACCAGTCGACCACGATGGGCGACTCGGTCCACACCTACCTGAAGGCCATCGGGCGCCGCCAGCTGCTCACCGCCGAGCAGGAGGTCGACCTGGCCAAGCGGATCGAGGCCGGCCTGTACGCCGAGCACAAGCTGGAGACCGGCGACCACTCCCCCGCCGTGCGCGCCGACCTGGAGTGGGTCGCCGCGGACGGCCGGCGCGCCAAGGCCCACATGCTGGAGGCCAACCTCCGGCTCGTGGTGTCGGTCGCCAAGAAGTACTCCGACCGCGGCCTGTCGCTGCTGGACGTCGTCCAGGAGGGCAACCTCGGCCTGATCCGCGCGGTCGAGAAGTTCGACTACTCCAAGGGCTACAAGTTCTCCACGTACGCGATGTGGTGGATCCGGCAGGCGATCCAGCGCGGCTTCGCCGACTCGGCCCGCACCATCCGGCTGCCCGTGCACGTGCTGGAGATGCTGAGCAAGCTCAGCCGCGTCGAGCGCGACATGCACCAGCGGCTCGGCCGCGAGCCCACCCCGGAGGAGCTGGCCACCGAGCTGGACAAGAGCCCCGAGCAGATCCGCGAGCTGCTGCGCACCAGCCGCCAGCCGATCAGCCTGGACTCCACCATCGGCGAGGACGGCGAGACCCGCATCGGCGACCTCATCGAGGACACCGACAGCCCCGAGGCGTCCGAGCTGGTCGACCGGCAGCTCATGGCCGACCAGCTGCGCCGCACGCTGGACATCCTGTCCCCCCGCGAGGCCAAGATCATGGCGATGCGGTTCGGGCTGTACGACGGGACGCCCCGCACCCTCGACGAGATCGGCAAGGCCCTCGGGCTGACCCGCGAGCGGATCCGCCAGCTGGAGAAGGAGTCGCTGTCGAAGCTGCGGCACCCCAGCAACGCCCGCCCGCTGCTGGACTTCGCCGTCTGACCGCACCCCCAACGACCTGACCGCACCCCACGACGAAAACAGGGCCCGCCGGACCACGTGGTCCGGCGGGCCCTTTCGCGTCGTCCCGGGTGCCCCGGGTTCAGTCGGTGTGGCGGAACTGCAGGATCGCGATGCCGAGCAGCCCGGCGCCGGTGCCCGCGACGAGGAGGAGCTCCAGCCAGACCGGGACGAGCCACCCGTTCCACGTCACGCCCGAGCTGAAGGTCCGCTGCAGCTCGGGTGACAGGTCCAGCCGGGAGAACACCGCGCGGCGCATCGGGTCGACGGCGTAGGTCAGCGGGTTCAGCTTGGTGAGGACGCTCAGCCACGTCGGCAGGCCGTTCAGCGGGTACAGGGCGCCCGACAGGAACATCATCGGCAGCATCGCCATCTGCATCAGCGCGAAGAACGACTGCATCTGCGTGATCCGCGCGGCCATCATCACGCCGAAGCCGGTCAGCGCGAACGCCCCGAGGAACATCATCCCCATCAGCTCGGCCAGCAGCACCGGGTCGTAGGGCACCCCGGCCAGGCCCGCGAGCGCCACGATCACCGCGCCCTGCAGCGTCGCGACGAGCGCGCCGCCGATGCACTTGCCGATCACGATGGAGCTGCGGCTCACCGGGGCGACGAGCATCTCGCGCAGGAACCCGAACTCGCGGTCCCACACGATCGACCCCGCGGAGAACATCGCGGTGAACATCACCGACATCGCGCACACGCCGGGGAAGATGAACGTCCGCAGGTCGACGCCGGTGCCCGCGCCCCCGGACGCCATCAGGTTCGACAGGCCGGTGCCCATGACCAGCAGCCACAGCACCGGCTGGACCAGCCCGGAGACCATCCGCAGCTTGTCGCGCCAGAACCGCAGCAGCTCCCGGTGCAGGACGATCTTCACGGCGCGCAGGTCCTGCCGCAGGCCGGGCTCGGGCACCCGGACGCGGACGAGGTCGGCCACCTGGCCGGCCCGCCGGGCGGAATTCGCGTCGGCGGGCCCCGCGTCGGGGGAACCGGCCACGGTCACCTCCTCATCGCGCGCATCGTCAGCCGGTTGCGGTCGCCCGCCCCGGCCTCGGCGTCGCGGATCGTCGTGCCGGTGAAGGACATGAACACGTCGTCCAAGGAGGGCCGGGACACGCTCACAGACCGGATCGGCACGCCCAGCTCCGCGAACAGCCGCGGGACGAACGCCTCACCGGCCGGCACCGAGAACGCCACGGCGCCCTCGGAGACCACGGCCGCCAGCCCGAACCGCTCCGCCAGCGCGGCGATCGCCGCCTCGTCATCGGAGGTCTGGATGCGGACCCGGTCCTCGCCGATGCCGGCCTTGAGCGACTCGGGGGTGTCCAGCGCCACGATCGTCCCCGAGTCCATGATGGCGATCCGGTCGCAGAACTCGGCCTCGTCCATGTAATGGGTGGTCATGAAGATCGTGATCTCTTCGGCGTCCTTGAGCCGC
This sequence comes from Actinomadura sp. GC306, assembly GCF_004348665.1. Lineage (GTDB taxonomy): Bacteria > Actinomycetota > Actinomycetes > Streptosporangiales > Streptosporangiaceae > Spirillospora. Next base: position 10,211 of record NZ_SMKM01000184.1, read on the forward strand.
CGGATGTAGTCCCAGATCGACGCCCTGGTCTGCGGGTCCAGGCCGACGGTCGGCTCGTCCAGGAACAGCACGCGCGGGGAGTGCAGCAGCCCTCGGGCGATCTCCAGGCGCCGCTTCATGCCGCCGGAGTAGGTCTGCACCAGGTCGCCGCGCCGGTCCCACAGCCCGACCATCTCCAGCACCTGCCGCATCCGCTCGGCCACGACCTGCCGCGGCACCCCGTAAAGCTCGGCGTGGAAGCGCAGGTTCTGCTCCCCCGACAGGTAGCCGTCGAGGGTCGTGTCCTGGAACACCAGCCCGATGTTGCGGCGGACGGCGTCGCGCTCGCGGACCACGTCGTGCCCGGCGACCAGCGCGCGGCCGCCGGACGGCCGCAGCAGCGTGCAGAGCATGTTGATCGTGGTGGACTTGCCCGCGCCGTTCGGGCCGAGGAAACCGAAGATCTCCCCTGGGCGCACGGTGAACTCGATCCCGCGCACGGCCTCCACGTCGCCGAACCTCTTGCTCAGGCCGTCGACCTCGACGGCCGGTTCCGCGTCCGGCATGGGCGGCCTCCCCTCCGGAAGGGAGCATACGCCCCATGCCGGCGCGCCCGGGGAGGGGTCAGGGCGTCGCGGAGGCCGCCGCCGTCAGCCGGGCGCGGGCCTCGTCGTAGCGGCGCAGGACCAGCCGCGCCGCGGCCGGGTGCGCGCCGATCGGCGGGGTGACCGCGTCGGCGCCGCACGCCGCGATCCGGTCGTGGAAGCGGCCGGGGGCCAGCAGGTAGGACGCCACGGCGACGCGGGGCGCCCCGGCGCGGCGCAGCCCGGCGACGACCTCGTCCAGCGGCGGCCCGCCCGCGGCGACGAACCCGTGCGGGACGCGCCGGCGCAGCCGACGTGCGAGCAGCCGCGCCGCCGCCCGCACGTCGGCGATGCCCACCGGATCGGCGGACCCCGCCGCGCCGAGGACGACGGTGTCCGCCGGGCGCAGCGGGAGCATCCGGGCCGGCGGCTCGGCGAGCAGGTCGGCGAGCGCGCCGGCGAGCAGGGCGTCCGGGCCGAGCGGCCGGGCCGTCACCGACCCCGGCAGCAGCCGGCCGGCGCGTTCCGGGACGTCGATCAGCGCGTGGTAGCCGCGCGCCAGCAGCAGCGGCACCACGACCACCGGGGCCCCGTGCCGCGGGCCCGCGCCCAGCCGGGCGGCCGCGTCCTCCAGCGACGGCGCGGACAGCTCGCCGTAGGACTCGGCGACCCGCAGGCCCGGCCGCAGCGCCCGGACCAGGGCGAGCAGGTCCCGGATCGCGGCGGGCCCCGCGGGGTCCCGGGTGCCGTGCGCGACGGCCAGCAGCGGAGGAGCCTGCGGTCCGGGGTCGGGCGGTCCGGGAGCGGGCGCGCGGCCGGTGCGGTCAGCCACCGGCGCCCGCCGCGAGCCGGTCCGCCAGGCGGGGGTCGCACGCCAGCCGGTAGCCGCGCTTGACGACGGTCTCCACGATCCCGGGGCGTCCCAGGCCGCGCCGCAGCCGCGCCACCGCCATCTCCACCGCGTGCTCGTCCGCCTGCGGGCGCGCCTCCCGCAGGCGGGACTCCCGCGTCCAGCCGTCCCTGGCCGCCGCGGCGCCGGGGACGAGCCGGCCCGGCAGCACGCCGCACAGCTCCGCCCGCGACACCACGTGCCCGGGGCGCCGCGCCAGCGCCCGCAGGATCGCCATCGGCGCCGGCGCGATCGGCCGCAGCTGCCCGTCCAGCACGACGGCGTGCCCGCGCAGCTCCAGCGAGAACCCGCGCACCGACAGCCGCCGCGACCGGCGGCGCGGCAGCTCCGCCACCAGGGTCCGCACCAGCGCGCCGAGCCTGGCCCGCTCCGGCTGGACGGTCGGGACACCCCGGCCGGTGAGCACCCGGCCGGTCACCGGCCCCACGCACGCCGCCACCACCTGGGAGCGCATGGCGTCCAGCAGCGGCTCCTCCAGCCCGTCCTCGGCGGCGACGGCGAGCGTCGCGGCCACCGCGGCGGCGCTGGTGAACGTCACCGCGTCGACCGTGCCCGCCACGGCCTGCCCGACGAGCCGGCGCAGCGGCGTCGTGTCCTCGGTCCGCGACCACCGGTACACCGGGATCTCGATGACCTCGGCGCCCGCGGCGCGCAGCGCCGAGGTCAGCTCCGGCTCCCGGTCGCCGTACAGCTGCACGGCCACCCGGGCGCCGGCCAGATCCTCCCGCAGCAGGTGCCGGATCACCTCGGCGCACTCCTCCGACTCCGGCGACCAGCTCTCCCGCAGGCCCGCCGAGCGGATCGCGCCGCGCGCCTTCGGGCCGCGCGCCGTGATCCCCGTCCCGGCCAGCCGGGCGGCGACGGCGTCGCGCAGCCCCCACCCGTCGGCCGCCTCCAGCCAGGCGCGGAACCCGATCCCGGTCGTGACGACGACGTGGTCCAGGGGGCCTTCGAGGCAGGCCCGGGTCGCGTCCAGCAGCTCGGCGTCGTCGGCGAGCGGGACGAGGCGGATGGCGGGGGCGAGCACGACCCGGGCGCCGCGCCGTTCCAGGAGCGTGGCGAGCTCCTCGTGGCGGCGGGCCGCGGTCACGCCGACGGCGAACCCGGCCAGCGGCTCATTGCCGGTGCTCATCGGGGAGCGCCACCTCCACCCGGTCGCCGGCGCGGCGGACCGGGAAGGCCGGGACGGCCACCCTCGGATCGTCCAGGCACGCCCCGGTCCGCAGGTCGAACACCTGCTTGTACATGGGGGACGCGACGGTGGGCGCGCCGCCGCGGGTGCCGAGGATCCCCCGCGACAGCACGTGCGCGCCGCTGAAGGGGTCGAGGTTCGACAGCGCGTACACCGCGCCGTCGAAGGTGCGGAAGACCGCCACCTGCGTCCCGTCGACCATCGCGCACGCGCCGCGCTCGGGAGTCAGCGCGGCGTAGGAGCAGATGTCGAACCAGCGGAGCCCGGGCCCGGCGGCGAGCCGGGCGGCCGTGCCTCTCGTGATCGTCGCTTCGGGTGTCGTGGTCATCGCGCGGCAACCTCCTGGCGGGTCCTGGTCGCCGGCGCCCCGCGGCCCGGTCCCGTGTCGGCCCCGAGTGTCGGCGGCCCGTGGGTCCCGTGCGCGGCCCCGGCGTTCATGGTCCGATACTCCGCAGGGGCCGTTTCGCGATTGGGTCTCCATTGTCACCGCCGTGTTAAAAGGCGCTCACGCCGCCGGGGCGCCGTCCGGTTCCACCCGGACGGCGCAGACCTTGAACTCCGGCATCCGCGACACCGGGTCCAGGACGGTGTTGGTGAGCAGGTTCGCGCTGCCCTCCCCCGCCCAGTGGAACGGGATGAACACCGTGTCGTGGCGGATGTCGCGGGTGAGCCGCGCCCGGACGGTCACGGCCCCGCGGCGGCTCGCCACCCGGACCCGGTCGCCGTCCTCGACGCCGAGCCGCCCGGCCAGGTCGGGGTGCAGCTCGGCGAACGGCTCGGGGGCGGCCTCCGCCAGCGCCGCGACGCGCCTGGTCTGCGCGCCGGACTGGTACTGCGCCAGGACCCGCCCGGTGGTCAGGTAGACGGGGTAGTCGGCGTCCACGTCCTCGCCGGGGCCGTGGTGCTCGGCGGGGACGAACCGGGCGCGCCCGTCCGGGGTGGGGAAGCGGTCGAGGTAGGGGCGCGGGG
>NZ_SMKM01000185.1 GCF_004348665.1 Actinomadura sp. GC306
GGGGTGGGGTGGGGTTAGCCCCACCCCGCGATGACCGGCTCCCCTCCTGGCGACGGCGTCCCGTGCGGAGCAGGCTTGTGGCATACGGGCGGACGGCGGACAACGGGAGAGATCACGTGAAGACCCTGACGGCTACGGCGACGCTGGCGGTCGCGGCGGCGGCGCTGACCGGCTGCGGCAACGTGAGCTTCGGCACCGGCGAGGAGACCCGCACCTACACCGCGCCCGCCGGCATCACCGCGCTGAAGCTCACCGGCAACGGGAGCCGGGTGCAGGTGCGGGCCACCGACACCCCCACCATCAAGGTCGTCGAGCGGCTGCGCTGGTCCAACGAGCGGAACAAGCCGGTCGCCAAGCGCACCACCGAGGGCGACACGCTCACGCTGGCGGCCAAGTGCGCCCGCGCCACGATGGGCTTCACCCGCTGCGGGGTGTCCTACCGCGTCGAGGTCCCGCGCGACCTCCCCGTGGAGATCGACAACCGCGACGGGTCGATCGACGCGTCCGGCCTCGCCGGGACGGTGAAGCTGCACTCCCACAACGGATCGATCGAGGCGACCGACCTGCGGGCGACCTCGGCGTCCATCAGGTCGAACGACGGGTCGCTGCGCGTCTCCGGACGGGCCGCCACCGCCGACCTCGACAGCAGCAACGGCTCGATCGACGCGACGGGACTCACCGCCGACCGGCTGACGGCCCGCTCCCGCGACGGCCGGATCAAGGTCAGCGGCACCATCAGGACCGCCGACCTGAACACCGCGAACGGCTCCATCGACGCCGCGGGCCTGACCGCCGAAAGCGTCACCGCCGAGACCCGCGACGGCAGTGTCCGGCTCGGCTTCGTCTCCGCACCCACGAAGGTGAAGGCCGAGAGCGCCAACGGTTCCATCCACGTCTGGCTGCCGAGCGGCGAGAGCTACGCCATCGACGCGTCCACCAACAACGGGGGCAAGCGGATCGATCCGTCCGTGCACCTGGACTCCGCGTCCACGAGGACCATCGACCTGCGCACCAGCGACGGCAGCATCACCGTCACCGCGGGCGCTCACCCAGTACGCGATCAGCGAAGCTGGTAGGAGCCCTCCCACAGCCACGGCAACACCGATCACGGCAGCATCACCGTCACCGCGGGCGCTCACCCGATACGCGATCAGCGAAGCTGGTAGGAGCCCTCCCACAGCCACGGCAACACCGATCACGGCAGCATCACCGTCGCCGCGGGCGATCACCCGGTACGCGATCAGCGAAGCTGGTAGGGGCCCTGCCACAGCGGGCGGTAGGACAGGTCGCGCTCCAGCCGCACGCGCGCCCCGCCGTTGACCGCCACGGTGGTGCGGGCCAGGTGCTGGGTGACGTGCGCGATGCCGTCGACGTTCGAGTCGAGGAACTTCAGGTGGACGTTCTTCAGCCGGTCGCACGCGGCGTGGTAGCACGGGTCGTACACCTTGCCGGCCCGGCCGCCGAACGCCTTGGCCTCCGCGGCGGTCTTCACGCCGTCGGCACCGGTGTCCATGCCGCCGACCGGGATGCCGTGCTCGACGAACGGCCCGTAGTCGGAACGACCGTTGAGCTGGGCCTCGGTCGTCTGCTGCTTGCGGCCCTTGAAGTACTCCCGGAACATCTTCTCGATCGCGCCGGAGCCGGCGGGCGGCCGCGTCCCGGCGCGGGTGGAGTGGTCGCCGTCGTACACGCCCCGGGTGCCGTTGCGCGACCCCAGCATGTCGAAGTTCAGGTTGAGGGCGATGGCGTCGCGCTGCCGCCGGTCCAGCGACTTCACATAGTGGGTCGAACCGCGCAGGCCCTCCTCCTCGGCCCCCCAGAAGGCGAACCGCACCCGGTTGCGCAGGTCGCCCTTGCCGAGCTTCCCGATCTTCCCGGCGATCGCGAGCAGCGCGGCGGCGCCGGTGGCGTTGTCGTTGATCCCGGGCCCCTCCTCGACGCTGTCGAGGTGCGCGCCGAGCAGGACCACGTTGTCGCCCCGCCCCCGCTCGGTGTCGGCGATGACGTTGGACGCCGACCGCTTCCCGTGGACGGTGTCGGTCCGCACCCGCAGCGTCAGGCCGCCCTTCTTCGCGGCCTTCGCCAGCGCCGCGCCGAGCCGGTGGGTCGGGCCGACGACCGGGATCCGGGACGGCTTCTCCACCGTCCCGTTCACCGGGCCGTCCTCCCCCGCCACGTTGTAGATCACTGCGGCGGCGGCCCCGGCGGCGCGGGCCCGCGCGACCTTCGTCTGAAAACCGCAGGTGCCGCGCTGCATCAGCGCGATCGAGCCCTTCTTGAAGCCCTTGAAGTCGCGCTTCTCGCAGCCGCTCGTCCCGTCCTCGTTCTTCGCCGGGAGGTCCACCGCGATGACGGGCGCGGTCACGTCGCCCGAGCCGGAGTAGCGGAAGGTCGCGAAGTCCTCGTCCCGCTTGTAGGACTTCTTGGACGGCTTCGTCCGGGCCAGCACCGCCCCCGACCGCTCCCGCCAGTACGGGTACCGGAACTTCTGGATCTTCGGCCGGAACCCGGCCTTCTGCAGCCGCCCCACCACGTACTTCACCGAGACGTCGTAGCCGGCGCCGCCCGTGGCGCGATTGCCCCCGTTGTAGTCGGCGATCTCCTCGAACGCCTTCAGATGGGGCTCGATGTCCTTCAGCGTGACCAGCCCCGCAAGGGTGGCGCGGCCCGGTGCGGCATCCGCGAGCGGCAGCACCGCCGGGAGCAGCGCCGCGGGCAGAAACGCGGCGGGCAACACCACCGCGACACCGGTGAGCAGCTTCTTCTTGCGCACGTGCACTCCTGCGGACGGAGACGAGGCTGACCAGGAGTGATCATGCGCATGCCGCCCGCCCGCCTCAAGCGGCGGCACGGCCACCACGCCGAATCCATACCGGCACGTGACGAGTTCATGCCGGAGCGGGACAAGTTCATGCCGGAGCGCGTGACCAGCCCACGTCCCCGGAGCCCTCAGCAGGCTTCGTCGGGGGGGTGCAGTTCCACGGGGGTGCCCGGCGGGGCCGCCTCCAGCCAGGCGAGGAAACCGGTCAGCGCCGCCGCGCCCATCGCCAGCTCCACGGTCAGGTCGCCGTCCCTGACCTCGATGATGCTCACGTCCGGCAGCAGCCCCTCGGCCTCCTCCGGGTCCGGGGAGCGCCGGTTGGATACGACGAGGCCCCGGCGGTGGATCACCTGCCGGGGCCTGCTGCGGAATTCGAACACGCGGTGCCAGTGCAGGGCGTCTCCCCTGTAGCGGCCGATGCCGAGGCGCCACACTCCCGGGGCTCCGCCCTCCGGGTCCAGCACCCGGAGACTGCACTCCACGGCGCCGCCGCCCCGCACGAACAGCCGGCGGCGCACCGCCATGGAGAAGAACAGCAGCGCCGCCACCAGGATGAGCGCGACGAGAACGCCGCCCGCATCCAGTGCCAGATGCTCGTCCACGTCCCCCGCCCGCCCGTCGGAGCCGTCGCGCCGGCGGCTAAGCCTCGACGCCCGCCGCGCGCAGCCGCGCCCGGGCCCGCCGTTCCGCGGTCGCGTTCTCGTCCTCGGCGGCGAGCGCGTCCTCCAGCGCCTGCCGCGCGTGCTGGACGTCGATCTCGTGGCCGAGCTCCGCCTGCTCGGCCAGCACCGACACCTCGTCGGCCGCGACCGAGAAGAAGCCGCTGCCGACCATCGCGACGATCGGGTCGCCGCCGTCGGCCGGCTCGATCTTCACCACACTGCCGTCGAGGAGGACGCCCAGCACCGGGGCGTGCCCCGGCAGGATGCCGAGCGAGCCCTCGATGGTCTGCGCGACCACCATCTTGGCCTCGCCGGACCAGATCTCGCGCTCCGGCGACACCAGCCCGACTCTCAGGTTTGCCACGTCTGTCTCCTCCGACTCACTGGAGCTGTATCGGCGGGACCGCTCCGGACGGCGCGTCCGGGGCGGTCCCGCCGGGGCGGACTACTTCTCCAGCTCCCGGGCCTTCTTCTCCACGTCCTCGATGCCGCCGCACATGAAGAACGCCTGCTCGGGCAGGTGGTCGTACTTGCCCTCGGAGAGCGCCTTGAACGAGGCGATCGTCTCGTCCTTCGGCACCGTCTCACCGGGCTGGCCGGTGAACTGCTCGGCCACGTACATCGGGTGCGACAGGAAGCGCTCGATGCGCCGCGCCCGCTGGACGGTGACCTTGTCCTCCTCGGACAGCTCGTCGATACCGAGGATCGCGATGATGTCCTGCAGCTCCTTGTACTTCTGCAGGATCCGGATCACCTCCTGCGCGACCTCGTAGTGCTCGTTCCCCAGGATCTGCGGGTCCATGATCCGCGAGGTGGAGTCGAGCGGGTCGACCGCCGGGAAGATCCCCTTTTCGGAGATGCCACGGGACAGGGTCGTGGTGGCGTCCAGGTGCGCGAACGTGGTGTGCGGTGCCGGGTCGGTGATGTCGTCGGCGGGCACGTAGATCGCCTGCATCGAGGTGATCGAGTTACCGCGCGTCGAGGTGATCCGCTCCTGCAGCACGCCCATCTCGTCGGCCAGCGTCGGCTGGTACCCCACCGCGGACGGCATGCGCCCGAGCAGGGTGGAGACCTCCGAACCGGCCTGCGTGAACCGGAAGATGTTGTCGATGAACAGCAGCACGTCCTGGTTCTGGACGTCGCGGAAGTACTCCGCCATCGTCAGCGCGGACAGCGCCACCCGCAGCCGGGTGCCCGGCGGCTCGTCCATCTGGCCGAACACCATCGCGGTGTCCTTGAGGACGTCCGCCTCGGCCATCTCCACCCACAGGTCGTTGCCCTCGCGGGTGCGCTCGCCGACGCCGGCGAACACCGAGGTGCCACCGAAGTTGCGGGCGACACGGCGGATCATCTCCTGGATGAGGACCGTCTTGCCCACGCCCGCGCCGCCGAACAGGCCGATCTTGCCGCCCTTCACGTACGGGCACAGCAGGTCGATGACCTTGATGCCGGTCTCCAGCATCTCGGTCTTGGACTCCAGCTGGTCGAACGCCGGCGCGCTGCGGTGGATGCCCCAGCGCTCGTTGATCTCCAGCGACGCGGTCGGGACGTCCAGCGCGTCACCGAGGGCGTTCCACACGTGGCCCTTGGTGATGTCGCCCACCGGCACCGAGATCGACTTGCCGGAGTCGAGCACCGGCGCGCCCCGGACCAGGCCGTCCGTCGGCTGCATGGAGATGGCCCTGACCATGTTGTCGCCGAGGTGCTGGGCGACCTCGAACGTCAGGGTCTTCTCCTCGCCGCCGAGCGAGATCTGGGCGTTGAGGGCGTTGTAGATCTCCGGGATGGCGTCGGCGGGGAACTCCACGTCGACGACCGGGCCGATGACACGGGCGACGCGCCCGGTCGCGGTCGCCGTCTCTACCTGAGCAGTCATTGTCACTCCCCGCCAGACTCGGCGAGCGCGTCAGCGCCACCGACGATCTCGCTGATTTCCTGGGTGATCGCGGCCTGCCGCGCCTGGTTCATCTGGCGCGTGTAGACCCCGAGCAGTTCGTTGGCATTGTCGGTCGCCGACTTCATCGCCCGCCGGACCGCGGCCTGGAACGCCGCCGCCGACTGCAGCAGCATGTGGAAGATGCGGCTCTCGACGTAGTTGGGCAGCAGCAGGTCGAGCGCGGCCGCCGCGGACGGCTCGAACTCGTACGCCGGCGGGACCTTGGAGGACTCGGCCTCCTCGATCTCCAGCGGCATCAGCCGGGTGACCCGCACCTGCTGGGTGAGCATCGAGACGAACTCGGTGTAGACCACGTGGATCTCACCGACCCCGCCCTCGGCGTCGGTCTTCAGGAAGTCGTCGGTCAGCCGCCGCCCGATCTCCTCCGCGTTCGCGAAGGCGGGACGGTCGCTGAACCCGCTCCAGGTCTGGGCGACGTCCCGGTCCCGGAAGCGGTACCAGGTGATGCCCTTGTTGCCGATGACGTACGGGACCGGCTCGCGGCCCTCGTCCCGCAGCGCCTTGATCAGGGACTCGGCCTCGCGGATCACGTTGGCGTTGTAGGCGCCGCAGAACCCGCGATCGCTCGTGATGATCAGGACGGCGCTGCGGTTGTCGGCCGGCTGCTCCTGCAGCAGCGGGTGGTCGATCCCGACGTGATGGCTCACCAGCGCGGTCAGGGCCTGCGTGATCTGGTCGGCGTACGGCTTGGACGCCGTCACCGCCTGCTGGGCCTTGACGATCCGCGAGGTGGCGATCATCTCCTGGGCACGCGTGATCTTGGCGGTCGACTTGACCGACCTGATCCGGTTCCGGAGTTGGCGAAGCTGTGCGGCCATGCCCGTCAGTCCTTCTTGACGCGGGTGATCGTCTCCTGCTCGACGTCCTCGTCCGCGATCGCCTCGACGTGCTCGTCCGCCAGGATCTCGCCCTCGCTGGTCTGGAAGCCCTTCTTGAAGGCCGTGACGGCCCTCTCCAGGCTGGCCAGACCGTCGTCGGAGAGCTTGCCGGTCTCCCGGATGGAGGTCAGCAGGCCGCCCTCCTCGCGCTCCATGTAGTCGAGGAACTCGCGCTCGAAGCGGCGGATGTCGGCCACGGGGACCTCGTCCAGCGCGCCGGAGGTGCCGGCCCACACGGACACGACCTCCTGCTCCACCGGGAACGGGCTGCCCTGCGGCTGCTTCAGCAGCTCGACCAGGCGGGCACCGCGGTCCAGCTGGGACCGTGAGGCGGCGTCCAGGTCGGACGCGAACGCCGCGAACGCCTCCAGGTCACGGAACTGCGACAGCGCGAGGCGCAGCGTTCCGGCGACGGTCTTCATCGCCTTGATCTGCGCGTCGCCGCCGACGCGGGACACCGAGATGCCGACGTTGATCGCCGGGCGGACGCCCTGGTTGAACAGGTCCGTCTCCAGGAAGCACTGCCCGTCGGTGATGGAGATGACGTTCGTCGGGATGTACGCCGACACGTCGTTGCCCTTGGTCTCGATGATCGGCAGACCCGTCATCGAACCGGCGCCCATGTCGTCCGACAGCTTCGCGCAGCGCTCCAGCAGCCGCGAGTGCAGGTAGAAGACGTCACCGGGGTACGCCTCGCGGCCCGGCGGGCGGCGCAGCAGCAGCGACACCGCGCGGTACGCCTCGGCCTGCTTCGACAGGTCGTCGAAGACGATCAGGACGTGCTTGCCCTGGTACATCCAGTGCTGCCCGATCGCGGACCCGGTGTAGGGGGCGATGTACTTGAAGCCCGCGGGCTCGGACGCGGGGGCCGCCACGATCGTGGTGTACTCCAGCGCGCCGGCCTCCTCCAGGGAGCGGCGGACGTTGGCGATCGTGGAGCCCTTCTGGCCGATCGCGACGTAGATGCAGCGGACCTGCTTGCTCTCGTCGCCGGACTCCCAGTTCTCCTTCTGGTTGATGATGGTGTCCACGCAGACGGTCGTCTTGCCCGTCTGCCGGTCACCGATGATCAGCTGCCGCTGGCCGCGGCCGATCGGCGTCATCGCGTCGATGGCCTTGATGCCCGTCTGCAGCGGCTCACTGACCGACTGCCGCTGCACGACGGTCGGGGCCTGCAGTTCGAGCGCGCGGCGCTCGGTGGTCTCGATCGGGCCCTTGCCGTCCAGCGGGTTGCCCAGCGCGTCCACGACGCGGCCGAGGAAGCCGTCGCCGACGGGGACCGAGAGGACCTCACCGGTCCGGCGGGCCTTCTGGCCCTCCTCGATCTTGCTGAAGTCGCCAAGGACAACGGCGCCGATCTCACGCACGTCCAGGTTCAGAGCCAGGCCACGGGTGCCGTCCTCGAACTCCACGAGCTCGTTGGCCATCGCGGAGGGCAGGCCCTCGATGTGGGCGATGCCGTCGCCGGAATCGACGACGGTGCCGACCTCTTCGCGCGCGGCGGCCTCGGGCTCGTACGACTGGACGAAGCGCTCCAGCGCGTTCCGGATCTCATCCGGACGGATCGTCAGCTCCGCCATGATTCCTCTCTTGCTCCCTTTTGGGTCAGATCTGGCCCGAGGGGGGACGCCCCCCCACGACCCCCGACCGACTTGGTCGGAATCGGTCCGCCGGCCTGTCGGCTCCGGCCGGCCTCAGCCGGCGCCGAGCCGCCGGCGGACGTCGTCCAGCCGTCCGGCGATCGTGCCGTCGATGATCTCGTCCCCGATCTCGATCGACAGGCCGCCGATCGACGCGGGGTCGAGTTCGATGTTCAGGTGTACGTCGTGGCCGTAGGCGGTGGCGAGCACCGCGGCGAGCCGCGCCCGCTGCGCCTCCGTCAGTTCGACCGGCGTGCGGACCAGCGCGACCAGCCGCTGCCTGCGCTGGGCGACCAGCCGGCCGTACTCGGCCAGCCCGGCCTCCAGGCTACGTCCTCGCGGACGCAGCACGAGCTCGGTGACCAGCGTCATCGTCGCCGGCGTGACCTTGCCGTCCAGCAGCGCGTTGACCAGGCCGAGCTTGCGGTCGTCCGGCAGGCCCGGCCCGGCGAGCGCGCCGCGCAGTTCCGGCTCGCCCTCGACGACCCTGGAGAACCGGAACAGCTCGTCCTCCAGGTCGTCGATCCGCCGGTCGGCCTCGGCTCGGGCGGCCTCGGCGGTGACCGCGAGGACCTCCACCGCGTCCGACAGCTCCGACGGCTTGGACCAGCGCAGCCGGACGACGTCGGCGACCAGCCCGAGAGCGGCCGGCGACACCTTGCCCTCCAGCAGGATCTGGACGAGCTGCGCCTTGTCGGCACCGTCCCGCGAGGGGTCGGAGACCGCCCGCCGCAGGCCGTGCTCGCGGTCGATCAGGTGCAGCACCGCGAACAGGTCGCCGCCGAGCGTGGCCAGATCAGCCGTGTCGTTCTGAGGGGACGACCCCCCAGACCCCCCGGCAACTGCACTGGAGGGTATGACCGCCTCCAGCCGCTCCTTGGCCTCCGCCAGCGACGCCCTGCTCACCGCTCCCGTCATGCTCATGATGTGATCTGCTCCTGCGTGCGAGCACGCTCCTCGAGCTCCTCGAGGAACCGGTCGACGACCCGGCTCTGCCGCGCGCTGTCCTCAAGGGACTCGCCCACGACCCGGCCGGCCAGCTCGACCGACAGGGCGCCGATCTCGGCGCGGAGCGACTGCAGCGCCTGCTGCCGCTCGGCCTCGATCTGCGCCTTGGCGTTGTCGACGATGCGGCGCGCCTCGACCTGGGCCTGCTCCTTGGCCTGGGCGATGATCTGCGCGCCCTGCTCCTCGGCCTTGCGCCGCTCGTTGGACGCCTCGACCGCGGCCGCCTTCTGCTGGGCCTTGTGCTGATCGAGAACCTGCTGCGCCTCCTTCTGCGCCTGCTCGGCCCGCTCCAGCCCGCCCTCGATCGCCTGGGTCCGCTCCTCCAGCACCTTCTGCAGCCGCGGAGTCAGGATCTTGCCCAGGACGATCATCACGACGAGGAACGAGAAGACGCCGACGACGAGCTCGTACGCGTGCGGGACGAGAGGGTTGTTCTCCTCCGCCGCTAGGACGGAAGCTGCTCCGATCATGTCTGCAGCCCTTCCTCAGATGAGACCCGTGCTCAGATGCCCTGGAAGATGAACGGCGCGACCAGGCCGATCAGCGCCAGCGCCTCGGTGAGCACGAAGCCCAGCATCATGTTGGTGCGGATGACGCCGGTCAGCTCCGGCTGGCGGGCGATCGCGTTCACGCCCTGCCCGAAGATGATGCCGACGCCGATGCCCGGGCCGATGGCCGCGAGACCGTATCCGATCGAGGTGACGTTACCGCTGACCTCGGCGAGGACTCCCATTGATCTTTCCTTTTCTGTCGGCCGGCGGAGACTCCGCCGGTCTGGGCTGAACGTTGTTGCTCGGACGGGGGGCGCCGCGCCGGGGAGGCGCCGCGGGGTCCCCCGAAGGCTCAGTGCTCGGCTTCCAGGCCGCTCTGGATGTACATGGCGGCCAGCATCGCGAACAGGAACGCCTGCAGGAACTGGATCAGCAGCTCGAACGCGGTCATCACGATCGTGATGAGCACGCCGATGATGCCGACCCCGAACCCGGCGAGGGTGGGCTTCTCGAACAGGAACCAGAAGCCGACGAGGCTGAAGAAGGCGAGGATCGTGTGGCCGGCGAACATGTTCGCGAAGAGCCGGACGGCGTGCGTGAACGGCGCCAGGATCAGCGTGGACAGGTACTCGATCGGCACCAGCAGGAAGTACACCGGCAGCGGCAGGCCGGGCGGGATCATGTTCGTGAAGTACTTCACCGGGCCCTGGTGCTTCATGCCCAGGTAGACCTTGGTGACGTAGACGATGATCGCCAGCACGGCCGGGAACGCGATGTGCGACGCGATCGGGAACTGGATGACCGGGACCACCGCGAAGATGTTCCACACCCAGATCAGGAAGAACAGCGACATCAGCATCGGCATCCACCGGTCGGTGTTCTTGCCGAGGAACGGGCGGGCGATCTCGTCCCGCACGAACATGTAGCCGATCTCGCCGACGTTCTGCATGCCCCGCGGCACCAGCTTCGGCTTGGCGAACGCCATCCAGAACAGGGCGCAGGTGACCAGCGCACCGAAGACGGCGAAGACGACCGGCTTGGTCAGCCACTCGGGGCCGCCGGCGAACAGGGGCGGGAAGTCGAACAGTTCCGGGCCGGGTGCCTGGAACTCTCCCCCTTCGGAGGCGGCGAGGACCGTCTGCGCGTTCACGCGGCGTTCCCTTCATCAATGTGGTGATGTCTCACGGGCGCTTCCTCGGCGGCGGGGCCGCTCAGGAGGTGTGGCGACCCAACTGCAGGTAGATCAGGTAGGTGGCGAGCCCGACGCCGATGACCAGGCCGATCGGGATCAGCCAGGACTGGCCCGTCACGCCGGCCAGCAGCCACCCGAGACCGCCCCAGATGATCATCCCGGAGAGGAGGTAGCTGGGCACGGACCAGGCGACGTCGGCGAATTCCCGCTGGCCGTCCTCCGGCCGACGCTTCTGCTCGCTCATCGCGCTCCGGACGATAGCAGGCCACCCATGCGGTGGTCATATTGGAGTAGCCCGTTGGGAACGTCACCGTCCGCGACGTGTCCATCACGGACTCCGGTCCAGCGCGTTCTCGGTGTCGTCAATGTAGGGCCTCTGCTTCAGGGCGACTCGGAACTCGGCGGCGATCCAGAGCAGCGCGAGCCCGATGACCGACCAGCCGAAGACCTTGGTGTCCCAGATCGTGACGCCGTCCATGGCCGTGACCAGCACCATCACCGCGAGGATCTTCACCAGGTAGCTCGCGAGCGCGGCGAGCATCATCGTCTGGGCGGAGATCTTGCCCGCCCAGGAGACGACCACCGCGCTGATGGAGAAGAAGGCGATCACCACGACCGCGGCCAGCACCGCGGCGAGTGCGCCCTTGGATCCGGCGGCCAGGAACGCGATCAGGACTGCCCCCACCCCGGCGACCGCGGTCGGGATCGCGGCGCCGCGGAGCATCCGGGCGTCGTTGGATTGCATGAGGGCTCCGGCTGGTCACGTTGGGTGTTCGGCTGACTGTTCGTGAAAGGTATCACAAGCGTCCGGATTGTCCACAATTACCCTGAAGGTAATGCGGGTTCGGGATCGGCCCCCGGGGCCGAGCCGCAGTCTAGCCGCAGTTCAGAGCCTTGGCGGCCGACCTCTACACGGGGAGTCGCGGCCGTTCGGCGGCGTGGTCGCCGGCGGCGGCGGACCCGCGGCGGCGCAGCCGGCGCGGCTTGTAGAGCATGACCATGATGCCCGCGACCGCCACCAGCAGCGTGACGCCGAGGGTGATCCACGCGGCGTCGAACAGCGCGAGCCCCACCAGCCCGGACGCCAGCAGCCCGACCCAGAAGTACATGATCAGCACGGCGCGGCGGGTGGAGTGGCCGAGTTCGAGCAGCCGGTGGTGCAGGTGCTGCTTGTCCGGGGAGAACGGCGACCGGCCCTGGTTGGTGCGCCGCCACACGGCGAGCAGCATGTCCATGAACGGGACCGCGGCCACCGCCGGGATCAGCAGCACCGGGACGAAGAACGGGAACAGCCCGTTCGCGAGGATCGCCGGGTCGAACTGCCCGGTCAGCATGATCGTGGACGCGCTGAGCAGCAGCCCGATGAGCATCGACCCGGTGTCGCCCATGAAGATCCGCGCGGGGCTGAAGTTGTGCGGCAGGAAGCCCGCGCACATCCCGAACAGGACCGCCGCGATGAGGGTCGCGCCGGTCAGCGTGGTCATCCCGTGCGTCTTCGACAGCAGGTAGGCATAGGAGAACAGCGCCAGCGCCGCGATGCCGACGACGCCCGCGGCCAGCCCGTCCAGCCCGTCGATGAAGTTGACCGCGTTGATCGTCGCGACGACGACCAGGACGGTCAGCGGCACCCCGTAGGCGGGCGGCAGCGACAGCGACTCACCGGTCGGCAGCGGGATCACGTAAATCTGGATCCCCTGCATGATGAAGATTCCGGCGGCGGCGACCTGGCCGGCGAACTTGGTGAGCGCGTCGACCTCCCAGCGGTCGTCCGCGATGCCGATCAGCACGATCAGCCCGCCGGACAGCAGCAGCGCCTTGCCGACGCTGATGTCGCCGTCCCCGAGGACCTTGCGCATCTCGGGCAGCCCCGTCGCCACCACCAGCGCGGCGACCATCCCGCCGAACATGGCGAGGCCGCCCAGCCGGGGCGTCGGGATGACGTGGACGTCGCGGTCGCGGGGCACGGCCTGCGCGCCGAACCAGATGGCGAACCTGCGCACCATCGGCGTCAGCAGGTAGGCGACCAGCGCGGCGACGAGGATGCTGAGCAGGTATTCCCGCACTCCCTGCGCCTCCTTCGCCCAGCATCGCCGGTTGTTGACTGCCCCGTCAGCGCCGTTCCGCACATCGCGGCCCCGCGGATCGCGGAGCGCCGTCACCCTGATAGACGGCTCGCGGCGGCGATCTGTTCACCGGCGTGATCGGACAACTGTAATCCTCCCGGCGGTCTCCCGCGCCGGGTTACGGGGTCCGGAGCCGGTGCGCGCAGACCGCGCCGGCCCCGACCACCACCAGGGCGAGACCGGCCAGGCAGCGGTCGCCGAGCGAGAACGCCCACAGCCCGTACGCCGCGATCTCGCCGCCCGCGTCGGCGACGACCAGGAGTACGCCGGCCGCGGCCAGGACCGCCCCGACGCGCCGGCGCGGGGCCGGGCGGCGGCGCAGCACCGGCACCATCCCGAGCGACATCGCCAGCAGCGCGGTGCCCGGCCAGTCGCCGGCCCAGCGCGGCGGCAGGTGCCGCGGCGGCGGGACGGCGATCGCGCGCTTGGGCAGCTTCACCCGGATCTTCATGCCCTCCCCCGGGGCGAGGCCGCGCTGGATGAAGTCCACGGCGTAGGGGCCGTCGCGGTCGCGCAGGCACCGCGTCGTCGCGCCGGAGGCCCCGGCGCGGCAGGTCGCGTGCCGCAGCGGGACGGGCGCCTCCACCCGGACGGCCGCGTTCCTGATCGGGACGGTCCAGCTCGTGCCGATCGCGTCCCAGACCAGCTCGTCGTGCCCGGCGCGCGGGGTGAACACCCGCGCCACGTCGTACTCGAGCACGTACGCCTGCCGGCCGCGGACCTCGTGCCGCCGCCCGCCGACGCTGATCTGCACGTCGTTCAGCAGCTTCGTCGTCCGGACCCGGGAGGGGGCCCCGGTCGAGGAGCCGGCCCGGACGCCGCGCACCTCGTACAGCCGGTCGCCGCGGCGGAACGGCACCGGCCGGACGATGCCGTGCCGGCCGGACTCGCCGAAGTCGTAGGTGATCGTCTCCCGGACGCGCAGGACGCCGTCGGTGCCGATGGCGAGGACGACGTCGTAGGTGGCGATGCTCTCCGCGATGTCGCCTGCGGCGGTCTCCGGGGGCGGGACGGTGCCGGACACGGCGGGTG
>NZ_SMKM01000186.1 GCF_004348665.1 Actinomadura sp. GC306
TTTTAGGACTGTTTCGGCGGCTTCGCGTAGGGCCTTTTGTTGGGGGCGGGTTAGTGCGTTGAAGAATAGTTGGCGGACTTGGGTTACGTGGGCGGGGGCTGCGACTTGGATTGTGTTTCGGCCCAGTTCGGTGATGCTGACTATTGGGGCTCGTAGGTCTTCTGTGCAGGTGTCTCGACGGACGTAGCCGCGTTGTTCCATTCGGCGGATGTGGTGGGCCAGGCGGCTTTTCTCCCATTGCAGTCGGCATCTGAGGTCTCGGGCGCGCAGTGTGCCGTCGGGGGCTTCGGTGAGGATGACCAGGACCTCGTAGTCCGAGATCGACATGTCGGAGTCGGTCTTCAGGCCCTGCGCGAGGACTGCGAGTAGTTGGGCGTGCATTTGGATGAAGGCGCGCCAGGTGCGTTGTTCGTCCTCGTCCAGCCAGATTTCGTTCATTACGCTTCGCTCTCGCGGGCTACTTGTTCCCGGACTGCGGGGGCCACCTCGGCGGCGAAGGCTTCGGTCAGGGTGGTGTCGTCTGAGGCGAGGAGGAAGCCGCTGGTGCCGTAGGTGAGGGCGACCTCGGTCAGTTCCTCTGCCCACTGGGCGGGTGGTCCTTGCAGGAAGCCGTGGTTCTGGGACGTGAAGTGTCCGCCGATGTTGAGGAAGCGGCGGATGTCGCTGGGGTCGCGGCCCGCGGCGGAGGCGGCCTCGTCGATGTGGCGGTTCATTTCGGTGAGGTCGGTCAGGCCGCCCGGGAGGTATTGGATGGACGGCAGCCATCCGTCGGCGGCGCGGCCTACCAGGCCCAGGATGCGGGGCTTGTAGGCGCCGACCCAGATGCCGACGGGGTGCGCCGGGGCGGGGCCGCGCTTTGCGCCCTGGACGTCGTAGTGCTTCCCAGGCGTCGACAGCACGCTGCGGTCGCCGGTGTCCCAGATTCCGCGGATGATCGTGATGGCCTCTTCGAGCGCTTCGATGGACTCTCCCGGGGTGCGGCGGGGGCCGCCCATGCCGACCACGCCGTCCCAGAAGGCTCCGGCGCCGATGCCCAGTTCGATGCGGCCGCCGCTGAGCAGGTCGAGGGTGGCGATGGCGCGGGCGAGGACGGCCGGGGGGCGCAGCGGGAGGTTGGTGACGTTCGCCGCCAGGTGGACGCGTTCGGTGCGGGCGGCGGCGTAGGCCAGGAGGGTCGAGGTGTCGTGGAAGCGCGGGACGTAGGGATGGTCCTGGAAGGTGACCAGGTCCAGGCCGGCGCGGTCGGCGACGACGGCTTGCTCGACGGCCTGGTGGACGGGGTGGTTGGTCGGGGTGACGAAGGTGCCGAAGAGGAGGTCGTGGCCGTAGGCGGGTTTCATGAGGCGCTCCTTGCGAGGGCGGGGACGATGTTGAAGTTGTCTCGAAACAGGTTGTGGGGGTCGAGCTCTGTTTTGAGCCGCCGCAACCGGGTCAGGGTGTCCGGGGGGAAGGCGTCGTTGATCCGGGCCGGGTCGCGGCCGCTCTCGAAGCTGAGGTAGAGGCCATGGGAGTGCCGGCGTACCGGTTCGAACCATCGGTCCAGCCGTTGGGCGTTGGTGCCCATGACCGCTAGGGCGAACCGGGCGTCGCGGTGGGCGTAGGCGGTGGCGTCCGGTGGTACGTCGCTCACGGCGCCGCCGACGGTGCGGATCTGGTACCAGTGGGACGCGCCGCTGCGGATCAGGTCGGCCGACGCGGAGGCGAAGCCGGGGGTGATCTCGCGGGTGAGGGCCGACCGGGAGATCGGTTCACCGCGTCCGTTGTGCGGGGCTTCGGGAAACATGTTCATCACTGCGGCGTACGGCGCGATGACGACCTGCTGCTGCACCATGGGGGCGATCTCGGCGAACGGCTGCAGCTGCCGGACGATCACGTCGGGGTCGGCGGAATCGACCATCGCCATCACCTGCGCGACGCCCTGGCCGAGGATCAGGAACGGGGTGGTCTCGCGCGGGGTGTCGGCCATGACCTCGCCGAACGCCTGGAGGTAGGCGGCGGGGTCGGGGGCCTGGAACGCGAGCTGGGCCCAGCCGACCTCTTCGACCTCGTCGACGGCGAACTCGAAGGCGACCGCGACACCGAAGTTCGCGCCCGCGCCACGGGCCGCCCAGAACAGCTCGGGGTTCTCTGTATCGCTGGCCCGCACCAGCGTGCCGTCGGCCAGGACGAGTTCCACCGCGCGCAGGTGGTCGATGGTCAGGCCGTGCTTGCGGTTCAAGAATCCGATCCCGCCGGCCGTGGCGAGTCCGCCGACGCCCACGCCGCCGTAATCACCGGAGCTCAGCGCCCATCCGTGGGGGTGCAGCGCCGTGGCGACGTCGCGCCAGCGGGCGCCGGGGCCGATGCGGACCAGCCGAGCTGTTTCGTCGAGGACGGTGATGTCGTCGAGTCGTCCGACGTCGATGACCAGGCCGCCGTCGTTGGTCGAGCGGCCGCTGATCCCGTGCCCGCCGCTGCGGATTCCCAGCGGTAGGTGGGTGTGCCTGCGCGCGAAGCCGAGGGCGTCGGCGACCTCGGACGCGCTTCCGGGGCGCAGCACCAGGCCCGGATCGCCGCCGCGCAGGTACGTCGAACGCACTTTGCCGAAAGCTGGATCGCCGGGTTCGACGGCACGCTCCGCCAGGTTTTCAGGCACCTCGTCGTAGCCGATGCCGGGGCGGCGCCGTGCGCGGACGTCGGCGCGCCGCAACCGTCTTGAGGACAAGGCACCCGGTGGGAGCGCAGCCTCCACGGCCTGGCGGACGGCCGGGATCACGTCGTCGCTGACCCGCCGGAGAAGGTCTTCGCTCGCGTCCTCCATCACACGGACCAGGAACGTGCTCACGCCTTGGCCTACCGACAGGGCGACCAGGGTGTCGATGTCGAATATCTCCTCGTCGGACAAGGTGACCCCGCGCTGCACTTCGCGTACGTCGCGTCCTGCCTCGGTGGCGGCGCGGTCGAGGGTCCTGGTGAGTTCGGCGAGCCCCTCAACGCCCGCCTCGTCGAGGTTCACCAGCCATCCGTCGGCGACACGGCCGGCCAGAGCCGCGGCGGCAGCGTCCGACCCGGTCAGCCAGATAGGGATCTCCCGGTCCAGTGCCGGGCCGGGCTCGGCGCCGGCGAGACGGTGGTGGGCTCCCGGTGAAGTGACGCGGCTCCGGGCCGTGTCCTGCATCGCCCGGATCACGGCGACGGCCTCCTCGGCCGCCGGTGACGTCGCCAGCGCCAGCATCGCCCGGTCCCCGGAGAGCAACTGAAGGCTCGCCGCTCCACGGGCGACCACGGAGGCGGGGCGGGCGTGCGTCTGGAGTCGTGAGACGCCCACCTGGACGGTGCTGGTCCGCGCGGCCGTCCACGCCGCCAGGCTCGGCGCATCGCCTTCGCCCTCGGCCTCCCGGTCGGGGAAGGTCACCACGTCGAAGCCGAGGCGCTCCGCTTCCGAGGCGGCCGTCACGGCGTCACCGTCCGCGGCCCCGAAGACCTCTACTCCGAACCGCAGGGAATGTCCGTAGGTGCCCACAGCAGTACTCCAGACCACGGCAGCGTTGGTTGATACATCAACTATCGTACCCGATTTGGTTGATGCATCAACATCTGCGGAGAGCCCGGCCCGGGGCACGGGACGTCTTTCGTGGTGTTGCCGGGTCTTTTACCGGGGCTCGGCGTGGTGGGTGACAGAGTCGGGACGGTGGCCATCCCGAGAGACCCCGACCGGCTCGTGTTCTTCACCGATGCCGTCGTCGCGATCGCCATCACGCTGCTCGTGCTGCCGCTGGTGGACGTCGTGCCGCCGGCCGCGCGCAACGGGCTGAGCGCCGTCGAGGTCGTCACCGAGCACCAGCCGGAGATCTTCGGGTTCCTGCTGAGCTTCGCGGTGATCAGCCGGCTGTGGCTCGTGCACCACGACTTCTTCCGGCACGTGCGGGCCTACTCCACGCCACTGATCCTGTGCAATGTCGGGTGGCTGCTGGCCATCATCATCCTGCCGTTCCCGACGGAGATGGTCGGTGTCTACGGCGGCGACCGGTTCACGGCCG
Source organism: Actinomadura sp. GC306 (assembly GCF_004348665.1). GTDB lineage: Bacteria > Actinomycetota > Actinomycetes > Streptosporangiales > Streptosporangiaceae > Spirillospora. The sequence goes on from NZ_SMKM01000186.1 coordinate 4,020, forward strand.
GCTTCTACATCGGCACGATCCTCATGGCCGTCCTGTTCCAGGCCGGGCTGGAACTCGTCGTCCGGGCCGACCCCGACCTGGCGTCCACGACCGACCCGCCGCCGCCCGAGTCCCTCCCCGGGACCGTCACCGCCGCCGCCCTGTTGGCCCTCGCGCTCGTCCTCGCGCTGGCCATCCCGGTCCTGAACTACTGGACGCTGCTCCTGCTCTTCCTGTCCTCCCCCGTCGAAAAGCTCTGGTACCGCCACCGGCCCTGAACCGCCGATCTGTCACTTGCGGCGCACTTGGCAGCCTTTCCGCAGGGTGTCATTCTGAGCCTCGACGGCATGGAATGGGGCGGGCGTGACGTGAAAGCCGAGGCGCTTCGGGAACTGCTGGCCTTATTGGACGACGAAATACCGGCCGCGGTCGAGTTGCGGCATCGGCTGCACGGCGTCCCGGAGCTCGGCGCGCAGGAACACGTCACCATCGCGCTCGTCGAAGCCGCGCTGCCGGTCGAGGGCCAGCGGTTCGCCGGGACGGGTCGGCTCGTGAGCATCGGCGATCCGGTGCTCGACACCGTGTGGGTGCGGGCCGAGCTCGACGGGCTGGCGATCAAGGAGCGGACCGGGGCCTGGTTCGCCGCCGCGGGCGACACCATGCACGCCTGCGGACACGACGTCCATCTTGCGGCGCTCGTCGCGCTCGCGCGGGCCGCTCACCGGATGCGGACCCGGCTGCCGGCGCGGCTCACCGCGGTCTTCCAGCCCAGCGAGGAGCGCCATCCGTCCGGCGCGCTGGCGCTGGTCGACGCGCCCGGGCTGGCGGTCGGCGTGCGGGCCGCGGTCGCCGCGCACGTGCACCCGGAGCTGCCCTGGGGCGGGCTCGGGATCGAGCCGGGGGCCGTGAACGCCGCCGCGGACGCCGTCCACATCGTCATCGAAGGCGCGGGCGGGCACGCCGCCTACCCCCATCACGCCACCGACCCCGTGCTGGCCCTCGCCCATCTCGTCATCGGCCTGAACGGGCTGGTCGGACGGCGGGTCGACCCAACGCGGGCGGCGACGCTGACGGTCGGGAGCGTGCGGGCCGGGACGGCGGAGAACATCATCCCCGACCGGGCCGAAGCCAAGATCACGTTCCGCGCGCTCGACGAAGACGATCAGGATCGGCTGCGGGACGCCGTGACGCGGATGGCCGCGGGCATCGCCGAAGCGCACGGCTGCGACGCCTCCCTGACGTTCCCCAAGAGCGAGCCGGCGCTGGTCAACGACGAGGGCCTCGCGCGCGCCGCCCGGTCGCTGGCCGAGCAGGTGGGGTTCGGGATCGCGCCGCCGTGGCGGTCGTGCGGCGGGGACGACTTCGCGCACTACCGGGCCGTCTGCCCGTCCCTCATGATCTTCGTGGGGTTGCGGGGCGCGCCGGGTTTCACGCAGGTCCCGCTGCACCAGCCCGACTTCCTGCCGCCCGACGCGGCCGTGGCCGCGACCGCCAGGGCGCTCGCCCTCGGCTACGTCTCCTCGCTGTGAGCGGGACGCCGGAACGTCAGCACCTTGAAGAACGGAAGGGTGCCGACCGAGCGGTCCCCCACGGAGACCAGGCCGTTCCGCGCGGCGATCTCCTTGAGCTCCTCGCAGGAGAAGGCGCCGACCATGTCGGAGTTGCCGCTGATGAAGCCGGTCGCGTACTCCTCCGAGAGCCCGTGGGCGATCATGGCTTCGCGCCAGTGCCGGACGGCCTCGTCCACGTCCATTCCCGAGCCCTCGTCGATGCCGAACGAATCGGAGAAGACCAGGCTTCCGCCCGGCTTCAGCCGGCGCAGGCTCTCTTTGAAGAAGGTGTCGGCGCTGCCCTGCCCGGCGGAGCGGTCGAGCATGAAGTGCAGCACCAGGGAGCCGAAGATGACGTCGTGGCGGAGGTCGTCGCGCACGCCCTGCCACGCGATCTGCTTGAGCAGGTGGACGCGGGAGTTCACGTCGTCGCCGAGGTGCTCGCGCGCGATGTTGTGCATCCGCTCGGCGCGGTCGACCGCGTAGTAGCGGCCGACCGGTGGGAGGTCGCCGAGGGCTTCGGACGGCCTGCTGAGGTGCTTGATCCAGGGCAGGATCTGCGAGATCAGGCTGCCGGTGCCGTGGCCGATCTCCAGGAGGTTCACCGGTTTCCCGGTGCCCTGCCGGATGTGCAGGACCTCGCGCGCCACGGCGGCCGCGCATTCGGAGATGAGGTCGTTGTAGAGGGGGATCCAGCACCGGACGTGCTGGTCGTAGCGGTCGAAGTAGGCGGGCGGGCGCCGCTCGGTCTGCTGGTTCCAGGCCAGGTCCCAGTGGCCGATCTGGTGCTTCTTCAGCCATTTCCGCTTGAGGCTGACGAAGTCGTCGAACGGCTCGAACTCGACCGCGCCCTCCACCACCGCGTTGTAGAAGACGCGCGCGCTGTCGCAGCGGTGCTCGTCGTGCTCCATGATGAACACCTGCTGCCCCGACTCGCGGTTGCGGCAGTAGCCGCCGAAGGTGGCGTCGTCCTCGACGAGCAGCAGGTTGAGCCCGATCGCCTCGGTGCTGAACGGGTGCCGGGCGCGGGGGTCGATGTCCTCCTTGGTCGCGACGAAGATCTTGTAGTCGCGGTGCCGCTGGAGCTCCTTGTGCCAGGTGACGATGTAGCGGGACAGCTCGGCCTCGCGCTCGAAGAAGAGCTTCCAGTCGACGAGGAAGACGCGTTCACCGACCGGCGTACTGAGGTCGGGTTTGGAGGATTTCCAGAACGGCTCGGTGTCGTCGGTGAGGTCGGCGATCGCCTTCACGCGGAGGCCGGTGCGCTTCTGCAGGGCGTTGAACATCCGCACGTAGTAATCGGAATGCGCGGAGATGATCGACTGCCCGCCCTCGCGGATTCCGCCCGCCAGCGCCCGGACCAGGCCGTCCATCAGGTACAGGTGGGAATGGTCCTTCGGGTACGAGTCCAGTATCTGCTGGACGCGGTGGTTGAACTCGGTGCGCGCCCGGCGGAGCTCCCGGTGGCCGGGGCTGAGCACGCCGTCCTGGAGGTTGTCGAGCAGCCGGCGGAGGTCCGCCTCGAACCGCTTGAAGTTCGCCTCCCAGCTCGCGTCGTTCGGGTACTCCAGGTACTTGGGCGCCCCGAAGTCCTCCGGCAGCGCGGCCGTGTCCTCCTGCTTGAGGACGATGACCGGGATGTCGGCACGCCGCGCGAAGCCGACCTCGAACGCCAGGTTGGGACGTCCCGACGACCCTTCCAGAATGACCAGATCGGACCGGCTCAGCTGGTTCTCGATTTCCGCGCCGATATTGCGGATGTGCTGCTGCTGACTCCAGTCGTAGATCTCGTACTCGCGCTCGGCGAGCTGTTTGCGCACGATTTCAAGGGCCTTGTTCAGGGCGCTTTCCTCGGAAACCTGCTGGGACCAGGCGAGGAAAACTCTTGTTCGGTCCAAGGCTCATCCCGATTCAACTCGGCTCGACGAAAGGACCGTACTGTACGAGACAGCACACGCACCGAGTGTAACCGAACATGCCCGCGCCGCCAGGCCGAAAGAATGACCGGCTGTGGACGGTCGCCGCCGGGTCTCAGCCCGAGGTGACCGGGCGGGAGGTCCGGGCGGCGCCGCGGGGCCAGACCAGGCTGACCGCGATGCCGCGGCGGCGGGCCTCGTCGACGGCCTCCGCAGTGCCGCCGGGGCCGAGGGCCGGGCGGCCGTCCCAGACGGCGATCAGTTCGTCCGCCGCGTCCAGCATGGCGAGGTTCGCCGCCCGATGGGCCGCGGGGGTCGAGCGCGCGAACGGGAGCCGGCGGACCTCGGTGGCCGCGGCGAGCGCCCTGTCATGGCGGGCGCGCTGCGAAGCGGGGAGTGCCTCGCGGCGGTCGGGGGCGCACAGGACCGCCTCCAGCGTCCCGCCGAGCTGGAGCACGACGTCCGCGAAGATCAGGTCGGCGCCCTCCGCGAGGCAGGAGATCCCCACCAGCCGCGGGGCGCGCGGGGCGAGCAGCCCCCGGATCCGCGCCTCCACCAGCCGGGCCGAGCGGGCCGTCAGATCGCGGTGGCCGGTCACCGCGACGCGGTGCCGGGGCGCCGCGGAGGCGTCAGCTGTGCGAAGCCCACCAGAGGGTGTGCTCACGGGAGATCGCCTCCTCGGCCTCGTCGACGAAATGCGCCCATTCCGCTTCGGTCTCGGGCCAGTCAACGCGTGAGGCGATGTCGGCCAGTTCGTGCGCGGCGACCGCGTAGGCGGCCGCCAACTGGTGGTGCTGCCGGGTCTGCAGCCACGCCACCCCGGCGGCGGCGAGCGCGCCCACCACGCCCGCGAGGTCGAGGTTGATCACCTGCACGACCTTCAGCATCGCACACACCAGGCCGGTCGCCTCGATCACGGCCAGCACGATCGACCACTTCGCGGCCCGCCGCTCGTTCATCAGCGCCCGGGCGGCGTACCAGGCGCGCTGGTCGTTGATCCGGCCGACCGTGTAGGCGTGCCGCCGGTCCGCCAGCGACAGCGCCCTGACCCGCCGCATCTCGTCCGTGATCTCCAGGCCGGTCTCCGGCGGCGGCGCCACGACGATGCCCCGCAGGGCCTCGGTGATGCTGCTGAACCGGCGCAGCATCAGTTCGTCCGCCCGGCGCCCGTTCCCGTCGCGCTGCGCGAACGGCTGCCCGCCGACCACGTAGCGCCACGCCAGGGACTTGATGGACTCCGCCATGGCGCGCGACGCGTACCAGTGCCGGTCCGGACGGACGGTCAGCAGGTACACGTCGGTGACCAGCGCGACGATGAGCGCCGTGGCGGCGCCGAGGGCGGCGAGGTCCAGGCGTCCGGCCTGGATGCTCAGGGCGCCGAAGGCCGCGGCGGCGACGAGCGCCACCAGCCGGGCCCGGGTGGCCGTGAGCAACCTCCGCTGTTCGGTCAGCGCGCAGCGGTCGGCGGCCAGATAGGACGCGGGGAACTCCGACTCGGATATCAGCTCCACACTGATACATGAGGCCGAGAACGGGCGCGCGTCTATGGCATAGCTGACATTCGCTCAGCGTTGTGACCGTACGGGTAGGCCGCTGCGGCCGCTACGGCGAACCGAATTCGGTCGTATTTCCTTCTCCCGCCCACGTGCCCTTGATGGCCAGGTGTGGGTAAGCGGGCTTCAGGCGCGCTTCTGGCCGCGAAGGGCGCGGAGGATTCTCAGCGGGAACAGGCCGATCAGGGGGGCGCGGCGCCCGAGGTCGTCGCGGTCCTTGCGGTCGAAGGCGGTCGCGTACCGGCGGGCGTCGGCGGCGGTGGGATAGGTCTTGCTGCCGCCGGCGCCGCAGTCCCGGACGCAGTCCCACCGCATCGTCTCGGCGTGGGCGGTGAATCGGTAATCGTGGCCGAAGACTCGGCAGCGCATCATCGGTCGGACTCCGGCTCGGCGGACTGGGGCGGCGGCGCGTACCGGTTGCGCGCCTGCGGCTGGGCGAGTCCCTCGTGGACGGCCTCGCGCAGCGCGGCCCGGAACCGGCCCGGCCCCCAGTATCGCGCCCCGACGAGTTCGGCGAGGCGCTGGCGGCTGGTCGGGCCGTGCTCACTGAGGGCCTGCGCGATCGCGTTGACCTCGCGGTCCAGGGCGATGTCGGACTCGGTCGTCCGGCCCATCCCGAGCATCCGGGGCGCGTAGAACGTCTCGCCGGGGCCCGGGAGGAGGCGGCGCCACCCGGCGCGCTGCTCGGCCTGGCGGCGCAGGACGCGTTCGCGGATGCGCTCGTCGCGCTCGCGGGCCGCGCGGCGCCGTTCCGCCGCGGCCTCCCGTTCCCGCCGCACCTGCTCGGCCGTGCCGGACTCCTCGGCGAGGGACGTGGCGGCGGAGCGGTGCTGCGCGGCCTCCATCCGGTCGGCGGCGGACTCGGCGCGCATCCGGTGCGTCTCCGCCTCGCGCTCGTGCCGCTCGGCCTCGGCCGCGTCCTGCCGGGCCCGTGCGGCGTGGGCGAGCGCGAGTTCGGCGTGCATCTTCTCCCATTCGCCGTACGTCTCGGCCTGCCCGCGGGCGATCTCCGCCTCGGGGCCCTCGGTCTCCGCCGCCCTGGCCTGCGCCTGCTCCGCCATCGCGCGCTGCTCGCGGGCCCGTGCCCGCTCGGCCGCGGCCTCGGCGAACGCGGCGTGGATCTCCGCGTCCCGCTGGTTCTCGGCGGTGAGGGCCTCCACCTGCTGCCGCAGGGCAGCGGCGCGTTCGTCGGCGGCCGCGGCGCGCTCCAGCGCGCTGCGGCGCTCGCCCTCGGTGCCGGCGTCCGCGGCGGCGATGCGCTCCTCGTGCGCGGCGGCCTCCTCGGTGAGCCGCTCGGCCTCCCACTCGGCGGTCTGCGCGAGGATCTCCTCGATCCGGCGCCGCTCGGCGGCGTCGCGGTCGCCCGCGTCCGCGCGTGCGGCGAGCTCGTGGATGGCGGCGCGGTGCTCGGCCGCGTGGGCGCGGTGCTCCTCGGCGTGCCGGCGGGCCTCCAGCGCGGCGCACCGCTCGGGCCGCACGTCCGGCCCGGCCCCCGCCTTCGCCGGCTTCCGCTCCGGCTCCGCCGCCTCGTCCTCGGGCTCGTGCGCGGTGAGCGGCTTGGCGATGCTCTCCAGCGACGCCTGCTCGGCCCGGACGCCGAAGAACAGCTCGGCGATGCCGCCCAGCGCCATGATCCCGGCGCCGAGGAAGAAGCCGTAGGCGATGATGCTCCCCTCGCCCGTCTCGATCAGGTTGCCGAAGACGAGCGGGCCCGTGATGCCGCCGACAGCCGTGCCGATCGCGTAGAAGAACGCGATGGCCAGCGCCCGCGTCTCCATGGGGAAGATCTCGCTGACCGTCAGGTAGGCGGAGCTGGCGCCGGCCGAGGCGAAGAAGAACGTCACGCCGATCAGCGCCATGAACGTCCACGTCGTCAGCGAATCGGTCACCAGCAGGACGCCGAGCAGGATGGTGAGGGCCGACGAGGCGAAGTACGTCCCGGAGATCATCGGCACGCGGCCGACGGTGTCGAACAGCCGGCCGAGCAGCAGCGGGCCGAGGAAGTTGCCGAGTGCGAACATCGCGAAGAAGTACGGCACCGTCCCGGACGCCACGTCGAACACGCCACTGAGGATCGTGCCGAGGTCGAACGTCACCGCGTTGTAGAGGAACGCCTGGCCGACGAACAGCGCGAATCCGAGGATCGCGCGCTTCGGGTACCGCTTGACCGCGACCTCGGCGATCTGCCGGAACGGGATGGCCTTGCGCTGCCGGATCGTGATGCTCTCGCCCGGCTCGTCCAGCGTCTGCCCGGTGTCCTCGCGGACCCTGCGCTCGATGCCGTCGACGAGCCGTTCGGCCTCTTCCTCGCGGCCGTGGATGAACATCCAGCGCGGACTCTCCGGGACGTGCCGCCGGACGAACATGATGACCAGGCCGAGCACGCCGCCGGCGCCGAACGCGATGCGCCACCCGAGGTTGATCGGGAAGATGTCGGTGTTGAGCAGGACCACGGCGGCGAGGGCGCCGCCCGCGGCGCCCAGCCAGTAGCTGCCGTTGATGAGGAGGTCGACCCGGCCGCGGGCGCGGGCGGGGATCAGCTCGTCGATCGCCGAGTTGATCGCCGCGTATTCGCCGCCGATGCCCATGCCGGTGACGAACCGGCAGATGAAGAAGTACCAGGGCGCGAACGCGAACGCGGTCGCCACCGTCGCGATGACGTAGACGACCAGCGTGATGATGAACAGTTTCTTCCGGCCGAACCGGTCGGTGAGCTGCCCGAAGAACAACGCGCCGAGACACGCGCCCGCGACGTAGATCGCCGCCGCGTACCCGATGTCGGCCGCGGTCAGGTTGACGCCGCTGCCCTCTTCGGTGAGCCGCGCGGCGACCGAGCCGACGATCGTGACCTCTAGCCCGTCGAGAATCCAGACCGTGCCGAGGCCGACGACGATCATCCAGTGGAAGCGCGACCATGGAAGGCGGTCCATGCGCGCGGGTATCTGCGTCGTCAGCGTGCCGAGACGCACATCGTCCGCCATGGCGTCAACCCCCTATGCAGCCGTCCGTCGCGGTCCCCGAGTCCTCGCCGCTATCTGGCTACCCATCCACCGGAGCTCACACCTGTTCCGGACGACCAAGGTCAAAAACGCGGGTCCCGGTGCAAGTGCCCCTCCCCGGCCGGGAGAGGATGCGGGTACCGGCCGACGACGACGGGGAGGGACGCGATGACGTTGCAGCACCTGTACCTGGTGCTGCTGGCCGGTGGGGCGGCCCTGCTCGCGAGCATCACCGCGGCCCGCGTCGCGCACGGGGTGGGACTGCCCAGCCTGCTCTTCTTCCTGGCCGTCGGGCTCATCATGGGCGAGGACGGCATCGGCCTGCACTTCGACGACGCCCAGCTCGCCCAGGCGCTCGGCACCGCCGCGCTGGGCCTCATCCTCATCGAGGGCGGCCTGTCCACGTCGTGGAACAGCCTGCGGCGGCTCATCGCACCGGCCGGGGTGCTGGCGACCGTCGGCGTCGCCGTGTCCATGCTCGTCACGGCCGCCGGCGTGCACTGGCTGCTGGGCTTCGATTGGCGGCTGGCGCTGCTGCTCGGCGCGATCGTGTCGTCCACCGACGCCGCGGCGACGTTCGCCGTCCTGCGGGCGCTGCCGCTGCCGGACAAGCTGCGGGGCCTGCTGGAAGCCGAGTCCGGGCTCAACGACGCGCCCACGATCATCCTGGTGCTGGTGTTCAGCGGCACCGGCGCCTTCCCGAGCGCCGGCTTCGTCGCGGGCAACCTGCTCTTCCAGCTGGCCGTGGGGGCGGCCCTCGGCCTGGTCACCGGCCGGGTCGGCGTCGGCGCGCTGCGGCGCATCGCGCTGCCCGCCACCGGCCTGTACCCCCTCGCGACGTTCGGGTTCGGCATCCTCGCGTTCGCCGCCGCCGGGGTGGTCGGCGCCAGCGCCATCATCTCCGCCTACCTGTGCGGGGTGGTGCTGGGCAACGCCCGGCTGCCGCACCGCGCCGCGAGCCGCTCGTTCGCCGAGGGCGCCGGCTGGCTGGGCCAGATCGGCCTGTTCGTGATGCTCGGGCTGCTCGTCGACCCGAGCGAGCTGCCCGCGGCGGTGATCCCCGCCGTGGTGGCGGGGCTGGTCCTGCTGCTGGTCGCGCGGCCCCTCTCGGTGCTGGTGTGCCTGCCGGGGTTCCGCGTCCCGTGGCGCGAGCAGGCGTTCCTGTCCTGGGCGGGGCTGCGCGGCGCCGTGCCGATCGTGCTGGCCACCTTCCCCATCGTCTCCGGCGTCGAGGGGGCGCTCGACCTGCTGCACGTCGTGTTCGTGCTCGTCGTGGTGTTCACCCTCGTCCAGGGGCCGAGCCTGCCCGCCGCCGCGCGGCTGCTCGGCGTCACCCAGCCCGGCCAGGCCCGCGAAGTCCAGGTGGAGGCCGCTCCCCTGGACCGGCTCGGCGCGGAGCTGCTCACCCTGACCGTGCCGGTCGGCTCCCGGTTGCACGGCGTCGAGATCGCCGAGCTCCGGCTGCCGCCCGCCGCGGTCGTCAGCCTGATCGTCCGCGACGGGACGGCCCTCGTCCCCGGCCCCACGACCATCCTCACCGAGGGGGACGAGGTGCTCATCGTCACCGCGGAGGCCGTCCGCGAGGCCACCGAACGCCGGCTCCGCGCGGTGGGCCGCCGCGGACGCCTCGCCTACTGGCTCGGCGAGCACGGCGACCCGGAACGGGAGAACGGCCCCGCGCCCTGAGTCGGGGTCAGTTCGGGTGGTCGCTGAGCTGGACGGAGATGCGGTGCCCGCTCGACGGCCAGGCCGGGACGGCGAGCGCGTCCACCCGCCCG
>NZ_SMKM01000187.1 GCF_004348665.1 Actinomadura sp. GC306
GGCCAGGCCGGTGCGCAGCACGACGCCCGCGCGGGGCAGGCGGGCCACCAGGTGCGCGCCTTCCGGGCGCACCTGCTGCTCGGGCGCGCAGACCTCCCGGATCAGGCAGTTGAGCAGCGCGGTCGAGGTGGCGTCGTCGGCGGCGATGCCGGGTTCTGTCAGCAGCACGTCGGGTCCCGTGGCGTGGTCGGTGGATGTGAAGGTCGGTGGATGTGAGGTGGTCGGTGGATCCGGTGCGGTGGGGCGGGCGGGGCGGCGGCGGGGTCACCCGCATGCGGCGTCCCGCAGGTAGTTCGGGCCCGGCGGGCCGTAGTGCTTGTTGATGTCGGCCGCGCCGGTCCGCACCTTGTCGACGAGGGTCCCGGCGGTGACCATGGCCTTGCCGGGCAGCGCGTCCGCGTCGAGCGTGCGGGCGCGCAGGAACGCCTCGTCCGGGCCGAGGGCCGCGTCGAGCCGTTCGCGGATCATCGTGCGGCCGGTCCGCCACGGCAGGAGGCCGCGCTGGGCGAGGCCCACGGCCGGGGCGGCGGCGCACAGGTGCAGCGTGATGGTGACGAAGACGCGGGCGAGTGCCTCGTCGTCTTCGGTCGTCATCCGGCGGTCGACGAGGTCGCGCGGATCCGTGCCGGGCGACGGCGGGAGCCTTTCGCGGAGCCGGGACGTGTTGATGAGCGCCCCGTCGTTATCCTTGACCAGAAGCCGGAGCGGCGAGTCGTCCAAGACCAAAGCGACGTTCTGCTGATGTGCCTCTAGCGCGATGCCATAGCGGAACAGCGTGACGTTCCACGAGAACAGTGCGGACAGGTAGGTGCCGAAGAGCGACTCGACGTCCCAGCGTTCGATGACGTGCCCGTTCTCCGGAGCCTCCGCGAGCAGTGCCGCTACGGGGACGATGTGCGCGCGCGCCGTCTCGGGTGGGAAGCGCCGCACGAGGTAGGCGAGGAGGGGGTCCTGCGCGTGGCCGTAGGTCTGCTCGTCCGCGAGAAGCACGGGCAGCGCGGGTTCCCGCTGGAGGACGCGACGCAGGAGGCGTTCGACGAGCGCGCCGTCCGGGAGGGTTCCGGGCTTGATCGTGCGGCGGTTCCGGACACCGAGGGTGCTGGTCGGCAGCGGCGTCTTCAGGTGGCAGAGCGGCGCGGCGGCCACCGTCCGCATCGACAGCGTGGGGGCGACCCTCAGGTAGGGCTCCGGGGCGAGGACCGCGCCGGGGTGCCCGCCCACCTGCCGTGCCGCCAGCGGATGGACGGGGAACAGCGCCGCCCCCGCGGCGAGCGACGACAGCCCCACGTCGGCGGGGGCCGGCCACCAGTCCGGGAGCGGCCCGGCGAGCGTCGAGTTGCGCACCGCGGCCCAAAGCAGCGGGAACGCCGGCGCGAACTCGGGCGCGTAGCGGCTCAGGTCGGCCATGGACAGGCCCGCGCGACCCCGCCCCAGCGGATGCACGGGGTGGTCGTTGTAGGCGGCGAGCGTCTCGTAGAAGGTGCCGGGGCCGGTGCGCAGCTCCTCGGGGAAGCGCGCCAGGCGCCGGTGCACCGCGGCCCGCGCGTCTTCGTGGAGCTTCATGGCCGCGAGGGCGTCCAGGCATTCCCGCTCGAAGGCCGCCACGTCGTCACGCGGGTCGGCCAGGGCGTGCACGGCGGCGAGGACGTCGCCGAGCCCGAGGTGCTGCGCCGGGTCGACGACGAGGTCGGACAGGAACGCCGGACGCGCTTCCACGAGCCTTACGGTACGTCCCGGAAGCGCCAGCGTCCGGTCTTCGACGCAGTCGCGCAGCCCTGCGTAGTTCTCGCGCAGCAGCGCCGTGAGGACCCGTGCCGCCAGGGGGCCTTCGATGTCGTCGCCGGTCACGCGATCGTCCAGTCGTGTGCGGCGCGGAAACGTGCCAGGGCGGCGTTCACCCCGTCCGCATCGGGGCCGATCGCGCGGACCGTGCCCAGGTAGTCGCGATTGGTGCGGGTGACGGTGACGGTGTCGCCCACTTCGCGCTGGGGGCGGTAGGCCAGCCGCACTGGGCCGTCCTCCATCTGGAGGGGGCCGGGAGCCGCCGTGAGCTTGCCGGACCGCTCGGCGATGACCGGTTCGGCAACGGCATGTCGGCGCCTGGGAGCCGGCCAGTCCGGTAGGGGCTCGCCCAGATGGACCTTGAGGATGTCCTCGAACAGGGGCACGCCGAGCAGGTCGGCCAAGAGGAAGTCGCAGTGGTCACCGATCAGCCTGTAATTGACCTCGATGATGTGAGCGCGCCCCTCGTGGACGACGAATTCCGTGTGACAGGCACCGAACCCGATGCCCAGGGCCTCCAGTTGCCGCAACACCTGAGGCGTCTCCGGCGGCGGCTCCACCCACTCAAGGCGCTCTTCGACGAAGAACGGCGGCGGGGAAAGGGCCGTCCGGAACGACCCCAGTACGCGGACCTCCCGCCCATCGCCGAGGGTCTCCAGCGTGTAGAGCCGCCCGGGAAGGTACTGCTCGGCCACCAGCGCGTCGTCCCGCCGAGCCGCGATCTCCTCCACGCGCGAGGTCAGCTCCACGGCGTCCTGGACGAGGAACACGTCCTCACTGGCCACGCCCTCACGTGGCTTCACGACGAGCGGGTAGGACGCGTCCGCGGGCACCCGGCGCGCGTCGGCCGAGAACACGGGATCGAGCGGGGCCAGGTGCCGGCGCATGAGGCCCTTGTTCTTCGCGCGGGCCGCCGCCCGCCAGTCCTTGCCCGGCAGGCCGAAGTACGCGGCGGCGAGCGCGGCGGGCGCCTGCAGGAAGTCGCTGTTGGAGAAGACGGCCGCGGGCCCGCCCCCGGGCGCCGCCTCGGCGGCGGCCGCGATGATCTCCCGGAAGTCGGCCACGCCGCAGTCGACGACCGGCCCGCCGAACCCGTGCGCGGCGGCGGGGCGGTCGGTCAGCAGCGTCACGTCGAGCCCCAGCCGCGCGGCGGCGGGCAGGAATCCGTGCGTCACCGAGTCGGTCGCCTTCCCGGCGACGAGATGGAGAGCGGCGGCCACGACAGGCCCTTCCAGGTGAGGTAAGCCTTGCCTAACTCGGAGTGATCATCATAGGGGGCGCCAGGGCGCATGCAAGGACGATGGCACGCGTGTCCCGGCCCGTGCCGCGATCCGTCAGGATGAGGCCATGGATCTCGTCGACCGGTGGGTCGCGCTCGCGGGGCCGCACACCCGGCATATCGGAACAGAGCTGGACAAGCGCTACGGCGAGCCGCACCGCCGCTACCACACACGCGACCACCTCACCGCAGTTCTCGACCTCGTGGACGAGCTGGCCGGGCACGCCGCGTCCCCCGGGCTCGTGCGGCTCGCCGCCTGGTTCCACGACGCCGTCTACGACCCCGAGCGCGCCGACAACGAGGAGCGCAGCGGCCGCCTCGCCGCCCGCATGCTCGCCGACACCGATCTCAGCGGCACCGACATTGAGGAGGTCGTCCGCCTCGTCGAGCTGACCGCCACCCACGCGCCCGGCGAGGAGGACCGGGACGGCCAGGTCCTCTGCGACGCCGACCTCGCGATCCTGGGCGCGTCTCCCGGCGAGTACGCCGCCTATGCCGCCGCCGTCCGAGAGGAGTACGCGTTCGTCCCGGACGAGTTCTTCCAAGCGGGACGCGCCCAGGTGCTCAACGGCCTACTGGCGCTGCCCAGGCTCTTCCACACACCGGTCGCACGCGAACGCTTCGAAGAGCGCGCCCGAAACAACATCGAGACGGAACTCGCGCTCCTCAACGCCTGAGCTGCGTCAACGCCTGAGCTGCGCGGCCTTCCGCCGCCGCAGGCCCGCCGCGGTCAGCCGCATCAGCAGCTCCTGGCAGCCGACGGCCTGCGCGCCCAGCGACACCGCCCGCTCGTAGAGCTCGGACGGGACGTCGTAGTGGTCGCGCTCGAACGCCCGCGGCGGCATGCCCAGTTCCGCGGCGAAAACATGCAGTTCGTCGTACGAGACATCGCTGACCATGTGCGACCACACGCGCCCACGCGCCGGCCACAACGGCGGATCGATGAGAATCAAGGGGGCTCCGCGGGACGGGTGACCTACAGTGCCTGACAGTACACATGCGAAGGGGCATGCGGTGAACGACATCGTCGCGCACATTCAGGCTGATAAGGACCGGTTCCTCGCCGACCTCAAGGAATGGCTGGCGATCCCGTCCATCTCCGGCGACCCGGCGCACGCCGGGGACGTCCGCGAATCGGCCGGGTGGCTGGCCGGGCACCTGCGGGACGAGGGGTTCCCGGTCGTCGAGATCTGGGAGACCCCCGGCCACCCCGCCGTCTACGCCGAATGGCCCGCGGACGACCCCGCCGCCCCCGCCGTCGTCGTGTACGGCCACCACGACGTCCAGCCCGTGGAGCCGCTGGCGGAGTGGGACACCGACCCGTTCAAGCCCGTGGAGAAGGGCGACCGGCTCATCGGCCGCGGCGCGTCCGACGACAAGGGCCAGGTCTTCTTCCACACCCTCGGGATCCGCGCGCTGCTCGCCGCGACCGGGCGGACGGCGCCGCCCGTCACGATCAAGCTGCTGGTCGAAGGCGAGGAGGAGTCCGGGTCGGTGCACTTCGCCGACCTGCTGCGCGAGCACCGGGAACGGCTCGCCTGCGACGCGGTCGTCATCAGCGACACCACGATGTGGGCGGCGGACGTCCCCTCCATGTGCACCGGGATGCGCGGGCTGACCGACGCCGAGGTCACGCTGCGCGGCCCGTCCACCGACCTGCACTCCGGCTCGTTCGGCGGCGCGGTGCCGAACCCGCTGCAGGCGATGGCGACGCTGCTCGCCGGGCTGCACGACGCCGACGGCCGCGTCACGATCCCCGGCTTCTACGACGACGTCGTCCCGCTCACCGACGAGGAGCGCGCCCTGTTCGCGCGGCTCCCGTTCGACGAGGAGGCGTGGCTGCGGACGGCCGGCGGCAGCCGCGCCCCGCACGGCGAGAAGGGCTACACCACCCTCGAACGCATCTGGGCGCGCCCCACGGCCGAGATCAACGGCATGTGGGGCGGGCACACCGGGCCCGGCGTCAAGACCATCGTGCCCCGCGAGGCGCACGCCAAGATCTCGTTCCGGCTCGTCGCCGGCCAGGACCCCGCCAAGGTCCAGGACGCGTTCCGGCGGTGGGTCGCCGAGCGCACACCGCCCGGCGTCGAGGCCGAGGTCGGCGTCTCCGGCGGCGGCGTCCGGCCGTGCTTCTCGCCGATCGACTCCGCCGGCGTCCAGGCCGCGCGCCGCGCGATGGAGCGGGCGTTCGGCACCGAGGTGCTGTTCACCCGCGAGGGCGGCAGCGGCCCCGAGGCCGACCTCGCCGACGTCCTGGACGCCCCGCTGGTCTTCGTCGCGGTCGGGCTGAACGGCGACCGCATCCACGCGCCGAACGAGAAGGTCGAGATCCCGCTGCTCCTCAAGGGCGCCGAGGCCGCCGCGTACCTGTGGGAAGAACTCGCCACCGCACTGCGCTGACACCTGCCGAGCCGACACGGGCGAGCAGACACCCGCGAGAGGAACCGAACGTTGACCGAAGGCCCGCTGGAATGGCTGGCGCTCGCGCGCGGCACCCTCGACAGGGTCGCGCTGCAACGTCGCGACGACGCGTGGCTCGCGGCCGCGTGGGCGGACCCGGCCACCCGCGTCCTCGTCGTCGAGGACGGCCGCGCGCCGGTCTCCTGGGAGCCGCGCCCCGCGCTCGCCCTCGTCCCGCCGGAGCGCGCGCCGGACGGCGACCGCTGGCTCCTCGGCGTGGACGACGACGGCACCGCCTACTTCGGAACGTCCGGCCCGCTGCCCGAGATCGAGGGCACCGGCCCGAGCGGGCTCCGCCGCGTCGGCGCGCTCCTCGACGACCGCGACTCCGGCCTGCTCACCCACGCCGTGGCGCTGGAGCACTGGCACCGCAGCAACCGGTACTGCCCGCGCTGCGGCGGCGAGACGCGCCCGGCGTCCGCCGGGCACATGCGCGTCTGCCCCGAGGACGGCTCCCAGCACTTCCCCCGTGTCGACCCCGCCGTGATCATGCTGGTGACCGACGAGGCCGACCGGATCCTGCTGGCCCGCGGCCCGCAGTGGCCCGCCGACCGCCGCTCGATCCTGGCCGGCTTCGTCGAGCCGGGGGAGTCCCTCGAACAGGCCGTCGCGCGGGAGGTGAAGGAGGAGGTGGGCGTGCCCGTCCGGGACGTCCGCTACCTCGGCAGCCAGCCGTGGCCGCTGCCGCAGAGCCTCATGCTCGGCTTCACCGCCAAGGCCGACGGCGGCGTCCCGCTGTCCCCCGACCCGGAGGAGATCGCGGACGCCGCCTGGTACACCCGCGACGAGCTGCGCGAGGCCATCGAGGCCGGCGACCTCGTCGCCCCCGGCCGGCTGTCCATCGCCGCGCAGCTCATCATGCGCTGGTACGGCGGCGACCTCCCGAAGATGCCCGACTTCTGAGCGCGGGCACGCGCGAGCCCGGCAGCCTCATCGGATGCCGGGCTCGGTGCGGGCGGTCAGGCGAGCGAGGCGAGCCTCGCCTTGACCGCCTTGGCGCTGGGGTTGGTCTCGGCCGAGCCGTCGGGGAAGACGACGGTCGGGACGGTCATGTTGCCGCCGTTGACGCTCATGACGAACTCGGCGGCCTCCGGGTCGCGCTCGATGTCGACCTCCACCATCTCGATGCCGTCGCGGGCGAGCTGGCTCTTGAGCCGCCGGCAGAACCCGCACCAGGACGTCGTGTACATGGTGAGCTGGCCGGTCGGGCCCTTGGCCCGGTCGGTCGTCGGCGTCGCCATCGCTCCGTCGTCTCCCTCGTTCGTTCGTACGATTCGCTCTCCGGAGAACAGTAGACGCCCCGTTCTCATTCCTCGCCGGGCCGTATGCGCCGTTCACGACCGTCCACGGTCGTCCACAGTTGCGCGTGCCGGGTGATGCGGGTGGTGCGTGCTGCGAGTATGGGGGGATGTTGGCTGAGTCGGTGCTGGAGGGACTCGACCCCGAACAGCGGGCGGTCGCCGAGGCGGTGAAGGGCCCCGTGTGCGTGCTGGCGGGCGCCGGGACGGGCAAGACGAGGGCCATCACGCATCGGATCGCCTACGCCACCCTGACCGGTGTGGTGACGCCGCAGCGGGTGCTGGCCGTGACGTTCACCACGCGGGCGGCGGGGGAGCTGCGCAGCCGGCTGCGGCAGCTCGGGGCGCCGGGCGTGCAGGCGCGGACGTTCCACGCGGCGGCGCTGCGCCAGCTCACCTACTTCTGGCCGCGCGTCGTCGGCGGTGAGCCGCCCCGCATCATCGACTCGAAGATCGCGCTGGTGGCGGACGCGGCGAAGGCGTGCCGGCTGGCGCTCGGCCGCACCGAGCTGCGCGACGTCGCGAGCGAGATCGAGTGGGCCAAGGTCACCCAGCACCGCCCGGAGGACTACCCGGCCGCGGTCGCCAGGGCGGGCCGCCGCCCGCCCGCCGAGGTCGTGGACGTGGCGCGCGTCTACGCCATGTACGAGCAGCTCAGGCGGGAGCGCAACCTCCTCGACTTCGAGGGGATGCTGGAGCTGACCGCGGCCGTCCTCACCGAGCACCGGGAGGTCGCCAACCAGGTCCGCGAGCAGTACCGGTACTTCGTCGTCGACGAGTTCCAGGATGTCAACCCGCTGCAGAAGATGCTGCTCGACACCTGGCTCGGCGACCGCGACGACCTGTGCGTCGTCGGCGACCCCAACCAGACGATCTACTCGTTCACCGGCGCGTCCCCGGCCCACCTGCTCGACTTCACCCGCGACCACCCGGACGCGAAGGTCATCCAGCTGGTCCGCGACTACCGCTCGACGCCGCAGGTGGTGCGGCTCGCGAACGGCGTGATCGGGCAGGCGCGGGGCGAGGGCGCGATCCGGTCCGGGCTGGAGCTGGTCGCGCAGCGCGACCAGGGCCCCGAGCCGGTGTTCAACGAGTACGACGACGAGGTCGCCGAGGCCGACGACGCGGCGCGGCGGGCCCGCAAGCTCATCGAGGAGGGCGTCCCCGCACGGGAGATCGCGATCCTGTACCGGATCAACGCGCAGTCCGAGACGTACGAGTCGGCGCTGGCCGCGGCGGGCGTCCCCTACGTGCTGCGCGGCGCCGAGCGGTTCTTCGAGCGGCCCGAGGTCAAGCAGGCCGTGTACATGCTGCGCGCCGCCACGCGGGCGGGCGGCGACGCGGAGACCGACGGGATGGGGCTGATCCAGACCGTCCGGCACGTCCTGTCCGGCGCGGGGTTCTCCGACCGGCCGCCCGAGGGGGCGGGCGCGGCCCGCGCCCGCTGGGAGTCGCTCGCCGCGCTGGCCCAGCTCGCCGAGGACATGGCCGCCGACAACCCGGTGGCCGGCCTCCCCGAGTTCGTCGCCGAGCTGGAGGAGCGCGCCGCCGCGCAGCACGCCCCCCCGCTGGAGGGCGTCACTCTGGCGTCCCTGCACGCCGCCAAGGGCCTGGAGTGGGACGCGGTGTTCCTCGTCGGGCTCGTCGAGGGCACCCTGCCGATCATCTACGCGGAGACGCCCGCGCAGATCGAGGAGGAGCGCCGGCTGCTGTACGTGGGCGTGACCCGGGCGCGCGTCCACCTGTCGCTGTCGTGGGCGCTGTCGCGCTCGCCGGGCGGCGCGCGGCACCGCCGCCCGTCCCGCTTCCTCGGCGGCCTGACCGGCAAGACCACCACGCACACCCCGGCCCGCGCCGACCGGACGAAGCGCCGCACCGCGAAGGGCCCGCTGCCGTGCCGGGTGTGCGGGCGGCCGCTGACCGCCGCCGTCGAACGCAAACTCGGCCGCTGCGAGGACTGCCCGTCCGAACTGAACGAGGAACTCCTCATCGCGCTCAAGGAATGGCGAGCCCGGGTGTCGGCCGAGCAGAAGATTCCCGCCTATGTCGTGTTCACGGACGCGACGCTCCAGGCGATCGCCGAGCACGGCCCCGAATCGATGGAGGACCTCGCCCGCATTCCCGGCGTGGGAAAGGTCAAGCTCGACAAGTACGGTGAGGCGGTTCTCGGCCTGTGCGGCCCTTGACCCTGGGGTGAGACCTGGCTCACGAGGACGGATACGGAAGACTGGCGGCCGTGAAGGACTCCCTGAAGGAACTGCTCGATCTGCTGGACCTCGAACAGATCGAGAACGACATCTTCCGGGGCCGCAGCCCCGAGGAACGGCGGCAGCGCGTCTTCGGCGGGCAGGTGGCCGGGCAGGCCCTCGTCGCCGCCGGCCGCACCGTGCCCGCGAACCGGCCGGTGCACTCCCTGCACGCCTACTTCATCCGCCCCGGCGATCCGCTGGTCCCGATCGTCTACACCGTCGACCGGGTCCGCGACGGGCGGTCCTTCACCACGCGGCGCGTCACCGCCGTCCAGCACGGAAAGGCGATCTTCACGCTGTCGGCGTCGTTCCAGATCGTCGAGGAGGGCCCGCACCACCAGGCGGCGATGCCGGACGCCCCCGCGCCCGAGACGCTGCCGGACGGCCTGACCCGGCTGACGCCGCTGTTCGGCGAGGCCGGCGCGCGGCAGTTCGTCACCCGCCGCCCGTTCGACATCCGGCACGCCACGCCGCTGACCTGGGAGGCGGCGAAGGACCCGGCGCTGGTGACGGCGGAGTCGAAGGTGTGGCTGAGGGTCGACGGCGAGCTGCCGGACGACCCGCTCCTGCACGTCTGCCTGATGACCTACGCCTCGGACATGACGCTGCTGGACACCGTCCTGCTCAACCACGGCCTGGCCTGGGGCGACAAGCGCACGATGGGCGCCAGCCTCGACCATGCGATGTGGTTCCACCGGCCGTTCCGCGCCGACGACTGGCTGCTGTACTACCAGGACGCCCCGTTCGCCGGCGGCGCCCGCGGGCTGGCCCGCGGGCAGGTGTTCACGAGGTCGGGGGAGCTGGTCGTGTCGGTGATGCAGGAGGGGCTCGTCCGCGTCGCGGACTCCCCGCGGGACTGACGCGCGCGGCGTTCCGCGACCCTGGTCCGCGGGACCTGCCGAGAAGGGTTCGACGCCCCGGGGACGTCGCGGGTTCCGCGGAGAAAAGTTGAAGTCCGCTGCGAAATCGCAGGTCAAAAATAGGTTGTTGATCGTGCGGAGTCCCCGTACTCTCGAACGCGAGCAATCAACACCGGCCGTCGGTGGATCGTGCAGATCTCCCGGTGCGGCCCGAGTAGCCAGAGAGGTGGTGTGCAGTCCGGTGATCAGCATGATGACGAAATCCGCGCAGTCCTGGACCGCCGCCTGCCCCGGCATCTCGACCCCCGGCGCCCCGGCCGCGTATCTCGCGGATTCCGGCGTGCGCCTGCGCGGATCCCTCGGCATGAGCGGTAAGCGCGGCATGGGCGGCGAGCCCAATGCGGTGCACCTTGTGCAGCGAATCCAGGACGACCTGGGGCGGAGTGTCTTCGGACACCTCATCGAGGACACCGCCGTCCCGGCATCGGCCACGGCCCACACGGGCGTCACCGTCGAAGGTGGCGTGTCGGGTCCGTATCCCTGGAGGCGACCGGTCTAGCAACAGGCCGGCACAGCCCCCAGGCCGCGGATCCCGACACCGGATCCGCGGCCTTCTTCTTTGTCCAGACGACCCACCGACACGCCCGTTGAGATCCAACGAGAGGAACAAGGGTGACTGTGATGCTGGGGGCCCTCGCGATCAGCGAGGAGGACCTCACACTTCCGTGCCGGACCGACCCGGAGCTGTTCTTCGCCGAGGCGCCCGCCGACGTCGAGCTCGCCAAGGCCCTGTGCCTGGAGTGCCCGCTGCGCAGGGAGTGCCTCGCCGGCGCCCTTGAGCGCAAGGAGCCCTGGGGCGTCTGGGGCGGGGAGCTGTTCGTCCGCGGTGTGATCGTCCCGCGCAAGCGGCCGCGCGGCCGCCCGCGCAAGCACCCGCGGCCGGAGGACGTGACCGCGTGAGCGGAGGCCGGCCGTGCGAACGGCCGGCGACCGCCGCGAACCCGGAGGCGCGGCCCGCGCGAGGACCGCGCGAGGACCGCGCCTCCGGACGGCCGGAGGGAAACGACCATGACCGTCGAGCCACGAGAGATCTGCACAGGCCGGAACCCCGGCGAAGACGACACGACCGCGCCGGCGACGGCCTCGCTCGGCGCGGACGCGCCGCGCGACCCGCTCCCCGTGGCCGTGTCCGGCGAGCTCGCCGCCCGCGTGCGGGTGCTGCGGCGGGCGCGCCGCGACGCGGAGACGAGGGCGTCGCGCGTGCGCCGCGTCCTGCTCGCGCCGACGGCACCGGCCGCCGGCACCCCCGTGCGGGTGCCGCGGCCGCACCGGCACTGAGCCCGCGTCGGTAGCAGGCCGCCGCCCGTCCTTCTTGGATGGTTCGGCGGGCGGCGCGCCTCCCGGCGGGCGCCTGGAGCGCGTCCGGTGACCCACTCACCGGCCGCGCGAAACAGCGGGACCCCGCGCACCTCATCAGTGCGCGGGGTCCCGCTCGCGTTTCGCGGAGGTCACCCCGAGACGAGCTCGGGGTCCTCGTCGTCGGCGAAGCCCGGTACCCACTTCAGCGCCTCGGCGCGGGCCGGGATCTCGCACTCCAGCTGGCACAGCACGCCGGTGCCCGCCGACAGCACCCGGTGGATGATCACGTAGTCGGGCGGCAGGTTGAGCTGCCGGACGACGTTGGACGGCCGCAGGTCGGTGACCCGGGCGGCCATGTCGCGCAGCCACTCCCGGTTGAACTTGAACGTCTCGTTGACGAACGGCTCGGTGACCGGGGCGAGGAACGCCTGGAGCGACTCGGCGTCGATCTCCACGCCCTCGCGGATGAAGTCCTCCCGCCGCAGCGCCTCCTCGATCTCGTCGATGTCGGCCATCGTGCCGATCCGCAGCAGCAGGCCGAGCCGCTGCTGGAACCCGCCGGGGATGCGGTCGACGGCGCCGAAGTCGAGGACGCCGAGCCGGCCGTCCGCCAGCAGCCGGAAGTTGCCGGGGTGCGGGTCGCCGTGCAGCATCCCGGACCGCTTCGGGCCGGAGAACAGGAAGCGGCAGTACAGCAGCGCCGCGTGGTCGCGGGTCTCCTCGTCGCCGTCGCTGATGATCTTCGAGAGGGCGGTGCCGTCCATCCACTCGCTGATCAGGATGTTGCCGTCCTGCGCGATGACCTCGGGGATGTAGAAGTCGGGGTCGTCCGCGTAGGCCGCCCGGAACGCCATCTGGGACTCGGCCTCGATCGTGTAGTCGAGCTCCTCGGCCACGCGCTCCTTCAGCTCCGCGAGCATCGACTTGACGTCGAGGCCGGGCATCAGCACGCCGAACATCCGGCCGAGCCGGGCGAGCTGGTTGAAGTCGCTGATCAGCGCCTTCCCGGCGCCCGGGTACTGGACCTTGACGGCGACGGCGCGGCCGTCGTGCCACACGGCGCGGTGCACCTGGCCGATGGACGCGGCGGCGGCCGGCTCGTCGTCGAACGAGTCGAAGTAGTCCCGCCAGTCCTCGCCGAGGAACTCCGCCAGCACCTTGTGGACGGTCGCGGCGGGCAGCGGGGGAGCGGCCTCCTGCAGCTTGGTGAGGGTCGCGCGGTACGGGCCCGCGATCTCCGGCGGCAGTGCCGCCTCGAAGATCGACAGCATCTGGCCGAGCTTCATCGCCCCGCCCTTGAGCTCCCCGAGCACCTTGAACAGCTGCTCGGCGGTGCGCTGCTGGATCTCCGTGGCGACCGCCTCGGCGGGCTTGCCGAAGGTCCGCTTCCCGACGCCGAGGGCGGTGCGTCCCGCGAAGCCGATGGGGAGGGAAGCCAGCTTTGCTGACCGCGTCACCGCGCGGCGGGGAAGATCGCTCACAGGGCCCATTGTCGGTGATCGACTGTCGTTCACGCCACAATGACCGGGAACAATCGTGTGAGGTGGACCGCAGTTACCGGCATGACCTGCGGAAACGTGGTAAGTGTGCGCTTTCTCACGCCCTGTGAGGGCGGTTGGGCGGGGGTCCGGGGCACCGGGCCGGCGGGCCGCAGGGTACGGTGCGCACCATGTCCGAAGAGATCGCCGGCGTGCTCCAGGTCGAACACCGCCCCGACGGCGTCGTCGTCGTGACGCTGAACGACCCCGGCCGCCGCAACGCGATGTCGGACGAGATGACCGCCGCCTGGAAGTCGGCGATGGCCGACCTGCGCACCGACCGGCGGGTCCGCTGCGTCTTGGTGACCGGCGCGGGCAGCGCGTTCACCTCCGGCGGCGAGCTGTCCTGGCTCGCCGAGACCAACGCCGTCGCCGTCCCCGCGCTGCGCGACCGGATGCTGACCTTCTACCGGACGTGGCTCGCGATCCGCGACCTCGAAGTGCCGACGATCGCCGCCCTCAACGGGCACGCCGTCGGCGCCGGGCTGTGCCTCGCACTGGCCTGCGACCTGCGGTACGCGGCGTCCGACGCCAAGCTCCTCGCCCCGTTCACCGCCCTCGGGCTGCACCCCGGGATGGCCGCGACCTGGCTGTTCCCCGAGGTGGCCGGACTGCCGCTGGCCCGCGAGATGCTGCTGGCCGGACGGGTCCTCACCGGCGACGAGGCCGAGCGGGCCGGGCTCGTCAACCGCGCCGTCCCGCGCGAGGACGTGCTGGACGAGGCGCTCGCCGTCGCCGGCCGCGTCGCGGCGCAGGCACCCGTCGCCACCCGGTTCACCAAGGTCGCCCTGGCCAATGGCGGCCACCCCGACATGGAGTCCGCGCTGCGCTGGGAGTCGCTCGCGCAGCCCGTCACGATGGCGTCCGCCGACATGCTGGAGGGCCTCGCGGCGCAGCGCGAGAAGCGCACCCCGCGGTTCACCGGCGAGTGACGCCGCGGCACCCGCCCGCCGCTTGAC
>NZ_SMKM01000188.1 GCF_004348665.1 Actinomadura sp. GC306
GCCGATCGCGGTGCGGCCCCCTCCCGTCGTCGGCTGGGTCAGCCGCCCTACAGGCCGCCGCCGCCGATGCCCTGCAGCATCTGGCTGAAGTCGTTGACCAGGTTCGCCGGCGGCGGAGTGATGTCCACCGGCTTGCCGAAGTCGCGGTACTTGATGCTCATGCTCATGACCCCGTCGGCCGTCTGCTGGCCCTTCATGGTCATCTTGCGTGGGAGCTGCTGGTCGTCCACCCACAGGTCGAACTGCATGCTGTCCATGCCGCTCTGCGCGTAGCCCTTGCGGAGCACCTCCTGCTGGTCCGCGGGCAGCTGCGCGAGCGCGTCCTCAAGCCGGTAGGTGCCGGTGTAGTGCGTCGTCTGGACGCCGTCCACCGTCTCCTTGCCGACCTCGCGCGCGTCCTTGGACGCCGTCAGCATCTTGGTGTTCTGGACGGGGTCCATCTGCCGCGACTGCTGGAGCAGCTGGTCGACGTTCAGGCCGGACTTGCGGCCCAGCTCGTCCAGCGACATCTTCAGCCACGGCTTGCTCGCGGACCCGCCGCCGAGCTGGCTGAGCATCGGCATCTTCATGTAGATGGTCCGGCCCACCAGCCGCTGCTCCATGCCCGGCATCGACTGCCCGGCGACCGTCATCTTGTCGAAGTTCATGCTGTAGGCGAGGTCCGGCTTGAGCTGGTACTGCATCCCACCGGTCATCGAGACGTCGCCGTCCGCGGCACCGGTCATCTGCATCGCCATGCTCGCCTTGAAGGTGTCGAGCTGGCCGGTCTTCTCCGCTGCCTTGCCGAGCACCTGGGCGGCCGAGAGCTTCAGGTTCGCACCGGCCTCGCCCACCTTGTCGCCGGCGCCGCCGAGGCAGCCGGTCAGCGAGAGGGCGAGGCCGGTGGCCAGCGCGACGCCCGTGGCGAAACGACGGATCATCGTGGGGGGTCTCCTTGGTCTGCTCCACGGCCCGCTCACACCCGTTGCACGGCAGGGCCGCCTGAAGGATCAGACGCACCAGAGCACCACCGGGTTCACCGTTCCGGTGATCTTGTTGGCGGCGGATCCGTTCCCGCCGAGCGAGGGGACCGCGCCCGATCGCGGCGCGGTCCCCTCCGGGTCTCTCCTCCGTCAGCTGCCCGGCAGACCACCGCCGAGCATCGCGCCCATGTCGGTGACCTGGTCGGCCGGCGGCTCGGTGATGTCCACCGGCTTGCCGTAGTCGCGGTAGGTGATCGTCATGTGCATGGAGCCCGTGGTCCTGTCGGCCTTCGTCTCCAGCTTGCGGGGAAGCTGCTCGTCGTCGACCCAGAGGTCGAACCGCATGTCCGTCAAGCCCGCCTCTTCGGCGCTCTTGCGGTGGGCCTCCCGCAGATTCTCCGGAATCTGCGCGAGCGCGTCCTCCATCCGGTAGGTGCCGGTGTAGCGGGTCGTCTTGACCCCGCCCACCGTCTCCTCGCCGACCTTCTTCACGTCCTTGGACGCGGTCAGCAGCCTGGTGTTCTGCACCGGGTCCATCTCGCGGGTCTGCTGGAGCAGCGGCCCCAGGCCGACGCCGGTCTGCTTGTCGGCCTCGTCCAGCGAGATCTTGATCCACGGCTTCGCCGTCTGGACTCCGCCGCCGTCCTCGCGGACGGGCAGCTTGACGTAGATGTTCCGGCCGACGAGGCGGTGCTCGCCACCCGACATCGACTGGCCGCCGACCGACATCTCCGCGAACAGCAGGCTGGTCGCCAGTTCCGGCTTCCGCTGGTACTTCATCGTGCCGTTCTGCGAGATGTCGCCCTCCGGCGAGCCGCTCACCTTGAGGACGAAATCGGCCTGGAAGGAGTCGGCCTTCCCTGTCTTCTCCGCTGCCTTCCCGAGCACCTGCGCGGCCGTGAGCTCCAGCTTCTCACCGGCCTCGCCCACCTTGTCGTCCGTGTCCCCTAGACAGCCGGACAGCGAGAGGGCGAGGCCGGTGGCCAGCGCGACACCGGTGGCGAAACGACGGATCATCGTGGTGATTCTCCCTTGGTCTGTATCGGCCCCGGCCCATGTGGAATACCCAGAGCCAATTGACCGGTCAGACGCCCGGGAGGTGATTTCGGTTTGCCCGATCCAGCGATATGGCCACTTGCGGCTACGTCAGTTGCCGCCGAGCAGCCCGGCGAGCGACAGCTCTCCGACCTGGTCGGCCGGCGGCGGGTTCACCGTGAACGACTCGCCGTAGTCGCTGTAGAGGACGGTCACCGTGCCGCCCTCACCCTGGTCGCCGTTCATCTTCGACACGAGCTTGCGGGGCAGGTTCTCCCCGTCCGTCCACAGGTCGAAGGCGATCTTGTGCTGGGCGTCCTCCGCCGGCAGCCACTTGCGCACCTTCTCGCGCGAGTCCGCGTCGAGCCGGTTCAGCGCGTCCTGGACGGTCACC
This sequence comes from Actinomadura sp. GC306, assembly GCF_004348665.1. GTDB lineage: Bacteria > Actinomycetota > Actinomycetes > Streptosporangiales > Streptosporangiaceae > Spirillospora. Next base: position 2,392 of record NZ_SMKM01000188.1, read on the forward strand.
GTCCCGGCGTAGTGCGTCGTCTCAACCCCGTCGATGTTCTCGGTGCCGACCCGGCGCACGTCCTTCGAGCCGGTGAACATCTTCGTCTGCTCGGCCGGGTCCACCTTCTGCACCTCGCCGATCAGCCCCCGGATGTCGAACCCGGTGTGCTGCGACGCCTGGTTCACGTCGATCTTCACCCACGGCTTGCCGCCGCTGACGAACTGGGCGAGCTGCGGGACCTTCGCGTACAGCGCGTCCCCGGTGAACAGCGCCTGCCCCTGCGCCCCCGGCACGCTCTTCCCGCCGCGGTTGAACTCGTCCAGCTTCGCGCTGAACCGCAGCGTCGGCCGCAACTGGAACTGCCCGTTGGCGCGGATCTCCCCGCTGCCGCCCTCCCCCGTCCCGGTCACGGTGAGGTCGGCCTTGAACGTGTCGGCCTCGCCGGTCTTCTCCGATGCCTTCACCAGTGCCTGGCTGGCAGTGAGCCGCATGTTCTCCGTCGAGCCGGTGCCGCCTCCGCCGCACCCGGTCAACACAAGAGCCGCGCTCACGGCGGTGCCGCCGGCCGCCACCACGAGTCGTCGTTTCATGAGGTTCGAGCCTCCCTTGTCGCCCTGCTGGTGATCCCAGTGTCACGGGGACGCCAACGACGCTACATCCCCCGGTGGTACGAAAGCCCCACCAGACGGTACGACCAAGGTCGTATGCGCTCATTTACAGTGCCTGCGGCGATCATGCCCTAGAACGCCTGGGCACTGCGCTCCCGCGTGTGACCGCCTTCCGCGGAGACCTCAGCCACCACACCAACCCCGCAACGACCCCAACGCCTGCGATCGCGTCCGAAGGCAGGTTTCGAGCCTGCGAGAAACCTGATCGCGCAGCGAGCCCCCAGGCGAGTTCGGAGCGATGCAGCGATCGCGCGCATTGCCCGTTGAAGGGAAGGCGCTCTAGCGCCTGACCGCCGAGGGCAATGCTAACGATAAGAGCTGAAGGTCATGGTGCCGGTGAAGGTGGCGGCGGGGGCCTGGGCGTTGAGGCCGATCGAGGTGGGGCGGGACTTGCTGTCGGCCAGGAGGTCCAGGCCGCAGCCGGTGTCCTGGGGGATCAGCTGGCGGATCGCGGCGGCCGCGTCCTGCGGGAGGAGCGAGTAGACGTTGCCCATGCGGGCCTGCGCGGTGAAGCGGGTCTTGCCGGTCTCGTCCGGCTCGCTCGCGGTCGCGCCGGGCAGCGTCCCGATCATGAAGGTGAACTGCCGGGGGTCGGACTGGTTCTGCAGGTTGCCGAGCTGCGCGGGCGTGAGGGTGGACTGGGTCCACTTCTCCCCGTCGAAGCCCTTGAGGGTCGTGCCGCTCACGACCACCTTCTGGGTGATCTTGGTGAGCTCGCCGCCCTGCATCGTCTGGGTGACGCCGGTCGCGTTCATCGCGAACTTCGGCCACAGGGTGAACGTCGCGGTCTCCGTGGCGTGCTTGTAGTCGCCGCCGTCGCCGATGGACACCTTGACGTCGGTCTTGCGGGTGAAGGCGTTGAGGCTCGGGCCGGGCTGCGGCGGCGCGGTCGGCAGGTTCGCGAAGGCGCCGCCGCCCGGGGTTCCGGGCGCGCCCGGAGCGCCGTTCGGGCCGGCCGGGCCTGAGCCCTGGGGCGCCGCGGCGCCGGGGGTCACCAGGCCGGTCGCCGTGCCGTTCGGGTTCGCCGGGTCCTGCTGGGACATGGCCGCGGACGCGGGCGACGCGCCCCCGTCCCGGCCGGAATCACCGCCGACCTGGACCACCATCACGATCGCGGTGGGCACGACGGCGACGGCGGTGACTGCGGAGATGGCGATGGCACGGTCGGTTCGACGCTTCACGGAGAAGATTCAACACCAGATTCCCCACCGGTAACAAAGCGATCCGGACGACTAATTGTCCGGATCCGGACGCGGATCTATGTATCCGAGGGGTTCGATGCTATGTGTCCGGACGCGAACAGGGCGCCCCCGGGAACCGGGGACGCCCTGTTTCAGGGTGCTGCTCAGGCGCCTTCGAGGTCGGCGGTGAGGTTGCGGACCGCGTTCGGGTCCACCGGGATGCTCGGGCCCATCGACGTCGTCATCGACGCCTTCTTCACGTACCGGCCCTTCGCGGCGGACGGCTTGAGCCGCTGGATCTCGTCGACGGCCGCGGCGTAGTTCTCCACCAGCTGGCGCGGCTCGAAGGACGCCCGGCCGATGATGAAGTGCAGGTTCGCGTGCCGGTCGACCCGGAACTCGATCTTGCCGCCCTTGATGTCGGTGACGGCCTTCGCGACGTCCATCGTGACCGTGCCGGTCTTCGGGTTCGGCATCAGGCCGCGGGGGCCGAGCACCCGGCCCAGGCGTCCGACCTTGCCCATCTGGTCCGGCGTGGCGACGACCGCGTCGAAGTCCAGGAACCCGCCCTGGATCCGCTCGATCATGTCGTCGGAGCCGACGAAGTCGGCGCCCGCCGCCTCGGCCTCCTGCGCCTTGGCGCCGGCGGCGAAGACCAGCACGCGGGCGGTCTTACCGGTGCCGTGCGGCAGGTTGACGGTGCCGCGCACCATCTGGTCGGCCTTGCGGGGGTCGACGCCGAGCCGCAGCGCGACCTCCACGGTCGGGTCGAACTTGACGACCTTGGTCTCCTTGGCCAGCTGCACGGCCTCGGCCGGGCTGTACAGCCGCTCCCGGTCGATCTTCTCAGCCGCGGCGCGGTAGCCCTTGCTGCGCTTCATGGTGATTCCTCTCTGGAATGCGTGGTACGGGCCAGCGCCTGGCCCTGCCACCGCCGTCCCGCCGGAGACCGGCGGGATACGGCGTCAGATCACTTGACCTCGATGCCCATCGACCTGGCGGTGCCGGCGACGATCTTCTCGGCGGTCTCCAGGCTCTTGGCGTTGAGGTCGGGCATCTTGGTCGTGGCGATCTCGCGGACCTGGTCGGCGGTGATCGAGCCGACCTTGGTCTTGTGCGGCTCGCCGCTGCCCTTCTCGACGCCCGCGGCCTTCAGGATGAGCTGCGCGGCCGGCGGGGTCTTGGTGACGAACGTGAACGAGCGGTCCTCGTAGATGGTGATCTCTACGGGGACGACGTTGCCGCGCTGGGACTCCGTGGCGGCGTTGTACTGCTTGCAGAAGTCCATGATGTTGACGCCGTGCGGACCGAGCGCGGTACCGACCGGCGGCGCCGGAGTCGCGGCCCCGGCCTGCAGTTGGACCTTGACGAGCGCGGCGACCTTCTTCTTCGGAGGCATGCGTACCCCTTTATCCCATTTATTGGTGGCTCCGACTCCCGGTCATCCGGGCAACACGGCGGCTGGGACGCTTCCGCCGTGTAGGAACCACTTGGACTCAACTCCCCCGCGTGCGCGGGGGGTGTCGCTGACGTCGCCTGCCTGGAGCCGGTGTCTCCGCGTTCACGGGGCCGGCCTGCCGAGGGGGTTCGATCCGGACGGTGAGCCGGTCGCCCTCGGCTGGGCGGGACAACCCGTCCAGGATACGGCCTCGGGAGGGCCGTTCGATCCACCCGGTGACCACCAACGTCGACCGGGTGCGTTGACTTGCGGCGTGTTGCCCTTATGGAGCGCTCCATAAGGGCAACACGCCGCAAGTCAACGCAGGATCGACCGGGCGGTGTTGTGGGGACTTTGGGAAAGGGGGCGGGCCGTCCCCTTGGTGCTTTGGAGACGGCCCGGGTGTTGTGCTGGGTCAGATCTTGGAGACCTGGTTGAAGGAGAGCTCGACGGGGGTCTCCCGGCCGAAGATCGAGACCAGGACCTTGAGCTTCTGCTGCTCGGCGTTGATCTCGTTGACCGTGGCGGGGAGGGTGGCGAACGGGCCGTCCATGACGGTGACCGACTCGCCGACCTCGTAGTCGACGGTGGCGGGGGCCTTCGCCTGCTCCTTGGCCTTGACGGTGCCTTCCTCGGGCTCCGGGGCGAGCAGGCCGGCGACCTCGTCCAGACTCAGCGGGGACGGCTTGTTCAGCAGCCCGACGAACCCGGTGACGCCGGGCGTGTTGCGGACCGCGGCCCAGGACTCGTCGGTCAGCTCCATGCGGACCAGGATGTAGCCCGGCAGGACCTTCTCGTTGACCTTCTGCCGCTTGCCCTGCTTGATCTCGGTCACCTCGTGCTGCGGGACCTCGATCTGGAAGATGTAGTCCTCCATGTTGAGGGTCTGCGTCCGGGTCTCGATGTTGGTCTTGACCCGGTTCTCGTAGCCCGCGTAGGAGTGCACGACGTACCAGTCGCCCGGCTGGAGCCGGAGCTGCATCTTGAAGTCGGCGTAGGGGTCGGCGGGCGGGCCGGCCTCTTCGGCCTCCTCGTCCGCGTCCTCGTCCTGCTCGCCCGCGACGGCCTCGGCGAGGTCGGCGGCGTCCGCGGCGGCGTCCGGCTCGGGGCCCTCGCCCTCGAGCTTCGTGTCCGCGGGCTCGCCTTCGCCGGCGGTGACGGCCGCCTCGGCCGTCTCCTCGGCGGGCTCGGCCGCCAGGTCTGCCGCAGCAGCCGCAGCGGACTGGGCCTCTTCAACGGCCTCGTCGTAGGGCTGTGAGGGCTCGGACACGGTGTCTCTTTCTCTCGGCTTGCGGTGAATGGACTTGCGGTGAATGGACCTGCGGTGGTGCGGCGGCGGCTCGTCCCGTACGCCGCGGCCCCGGGCGCGATCAGCCGAAGACGGCGTAAACGCCCTGCTGCAGCCCGTAGTCGACGCCGGACACGATACCCACCATGATCAGCACGAAGACCAGGGCGGCCACCGTGTAGGTGATGAGCTCCCGCCGCGTGGGCCAGATGACCTTGCGCAGCTCGGCGACGATCTGGCGCACGAAGAGCGCCGGAGTCGTCCGCCGCGGGGACTTCTCCTTCTTGCGCTTGCCCTCGCCCTTGGCCTCGGGCTCGTCGCGCTCGTCGGTCTCAGTCGCCATTTGCCGCCGTTCACCTCATAGGTCGTGATCCAACCACCATGTGGTTGCCGCACGGTCCCGTGCCGCGAAGCGCCACGGCGCCGCCGTGTCGCGGCCGGCACGGGTGCGCGCACCGCACCTCGCAGGGCAGGAGGGACTCGAACCCCCAACCGCCGGTTTTGGAGACCGGAGCTCTACCAATTGAGCCACTGCCCTTCATTCCCCGGGTCAACGGAGAACATCCCGGCCACGGGACCGGGTCGTGCCGCGTCCAGCTTACGGCCTCCGCCGACATCCGTGTGCGGACAGGCTCGTAGAGCGGGGACACGCCACTAGGACGGTGAGTCTACGTCCCCCGGGCCCCCGCGTCGAACCGGATGGCGGGAGACGCCGCCCCGGGCCGCCGGGGGCGCGCCGCCGCCCCACCCCGACCGGCCCCGGTATACCGCTCTGGCCACCGGACTTCGTCTGTAACGATAGGGATATGAGCATCGACCGTCCTCGCATCTCCAAGCGCATCGCCGCGATATCCGAATCCGCCACGCTGGCCGTCGACGCCAAGGCCAAGGCGCTGAAGGCGGCGGGCCGCCCGGTCATCGGGTTCGGCGCGGGCGAGCCCGACTTCCCCACTCCCGACTACATCGTCGAGGCCGCGGTGGCCGCCTGCGCCGTGCCGCGCTTCCACAAGTACACGCCCGCCGGCGGGCTGCCCGAGCTGCGCACCGCCATCGCGGAGAAGACCGGGCGCGACTCCGGTTACCAGGTGGAGGCGTCGCAGGTCCTGGTGACCAACGGCGGCAAGCAGGCGGTGTACGAGGCGTTCGCGACGCTGCTCGACCCGGGCGACGAGGTGCTCGTGCCGACGCCGTACTGGACGACCTACCCCGAGTCGATCAAGCTGGCGGGCGGCGTGCCGGTGGACGTGGTCGCCGACGAGACCACCGGCTACAAGGTGAGCGTCGAGCAGCTGGAGGCCGCCCGCACCGACCGGACGAAGGTCCTGCTGTTCGTGTCGCCGTCCAACCCGACCGGCGCCGTGTACACGCGCGCCGAGATCGAGGCGATCGGCCGCTGGGCGGACGAGCACGGCCTGTGGGTCGTGACGGACGAGATCTACGAGCACCTGGTGTACGGGGACGCCGAGTTCCACTCGATGCCCGTGGTGGTGCCGGAGCTCGCCGACCGGACGGTCGTGCTGAACGGCGTCGCCAAGACGTACGCGATGACGGGCTGGCGGGTGGGCTGGCTGATCGGCCCGGCGGACGTGGTGAAGGCCGCGGCCAACCTCCAGTCGCACGCGACGTCCAACGTGGCGAACGTGTCGCAGGCCGCGGCCATCGCGGCGGTGTCGGGCGACCTGTCGGCGGTGGCGGAGATGCGCGCCTCGTTCGACCGGCGCCGCAAGACGATCGTGCGAATGCTGAACGAGATCCCGGGCGTCGTCTGCCCCGAGCCGGAGGGCGCGTTCTACGCCTACCCGTCGGTGAAGGAGCTGCTGGGCAAGGAGATCCGCGGCAAGCGCCCCGAGACGTCGGTCGAGCTGGCCGCGCTGATCCTGGAGGAGGCGGAGGTCGCGCTGGTGCCGGGCGAGGCGTTCGGCACGCCGGGGTACTTCCGCCTGTCGTACGCGCTCGGCGACGACGACCTCGTCGAGGGCGTCTCGCGCGTCGCGAAGCTGCTGTCCGAGGCGAGCTGACCCTTTCGCGGTATCGAATTCGCGGTATCGAACCGGCCCCGGGCGCACACATGCCCGGGGCCGGTTCCGTGCGGAACGGGTCGCCGCCTCCGCTGCCCCGTTCCCGGAACGTCCCGGCCGGACGGCCCGCCGCGGCCCCTCTCCGCGGCGGGCCGTCCCGCAGGGACGGGGTCAGTGCATCGCCGGGCTCCGGCGGCCCCCGGTGGTGACGCTCCCGGTGGTGACGCTCCCGGTGGCGACGTTCCCGGTGGCGACGTTCCCGGTGGCGACGTTCCCGGTCGTCACGTCCACAGGCGGGACGTTCACGGGCGGACGCCCTCGGCGATGCGCATCAGCCGGCTCTCGACCGGGCCGCCGCCCGCCACGGTCACCCCGACGCCGGGTCTGGCGAGCCAGGAGATCTGGCGTCCGGAGCCGGGACGGTCGGCGGTGAGCGCGGGCGCCCCCCGCACGGACGTGCGGCCGGGCAGGCCGGGCGACGTCATGAGGTCGCGCGGGCCGGTGAGCCCGCTCCCTTTTACCACGGTGATCTCCAGCCATCCCGGGCTTCCGCGCCACTTGCACGTCGTGGTCTCGCGCTCCGCGCCGCCGGTCACCGTGCATGGGCCCGCGGCCGTGAGGCCGTCCGGGACGTAGCCGATCCAGCCCGGCAGGCCGCCCGCCGCTCCCCCGGGACCGGGCTTGCGCGTGCCCTCGGCGGACCCGCCCGGCGCCGGCCGGGCCGTTGACCGGGGCGAGGCGCCCGCCCCGGGCTCCCCCTTGGCTGACGGGGGGGCGGAGGAGCCCGGGGCGGGCGGTCGTTCCGGCTGCTCGGGCGCGGGCCCGCCGTTCGCGGGGCGGGCGGTCCCGGGATTCCCGGCAGGCGTGGCCCGGAACGACTGGTAGGCGGGTATCAGGGCGAGCGCCGCGACCGTGACGGCGGCGGCTCCGGCGGCGGCGTGCATCCGGGCCCTGCGGCGCCGGTGGCGGCGCTTCACGTCCGCGGCGAGCGAGGCCGGCGCGGTGGTCCCGGCCACCTGCTCGGCCATGGCCCGCCGCAGTTCACTCTCCAGGTCCATCGCTCATCCCCCCAGTGGCGCCAGGTTCGTGTCGAGGCGCTCCCGGAGCCTGGCGAGCCCCCGGGACGCCTGGCTCTTGACCGTGCCGACCGAGCAGCCGAGCGCCTGCGCCGTCTCCGCCTCCGACAGGTCCTCCCAGAACCGCAGGACCAGCACCGCCCGCTGCCGCGGGCCGAGCCTGCGCAGCTCGTCCATGAGCGTCCCCCTCAGCTCGACGGCGTGGTCGGGCGAGGCCGCCGGCCGTTCCGGGAGCCGCGCCATGTGGATCTCCTTGAGGACCTTCCAGCGCCGGGAGCGGCTGATCACGAGATTGACCAGGATCTTCCGGACGTAGGGCTCGGGGTCGCTGCCCGGCTCGATGCGCCCCCAGTGCCGGTACGCCTTCTCCAGCGCGGTCTGCAGGACGTCCTCGGCGTCCTGCCGTGCCCCGCACATCAGCGCCGCGGTGCGCAGCAGGGCATCGCCGCGTGCGGCCACGAACTCCACGAACGTCTCGTCGTCTCGACGCCCCACTGTGCTCCGTCCCGGGCTGGCGCGTATCCGGCCGGTCTACGTCGGGGGTGGGCGGCTCCGCGCCGAGCCGCCCACCCGGCTCCTGGGTCCCGCTGCGTGCTGGTACGTGCTGGTACGTGCTGGTGCGGCCGCTACCGGGCCTCGGCCAGCGCGGTGGTGACGCCCTGCAGGCCGCCCGCGAGGACGGGGCTGCCGTTGACGAGCAGGGACCGGCCGTCCGCGTCGAACAGCAGCACGCCGCCGCGGCCGGGGAGGATCGACCCGGCGGTGCCGCCGGGCACGGTGACGGGGGTGCCGCCCTCGGGCAGCTTCAGCGCCTGCCGCAGCTGATTCTGGGTCATGCCGGAGGGCGTCCTCAGGGTTTCGACGGTGATCCAGCGGCCGGCCTTGTCCACCCACCTCTGCGTGACGGCGCAGATGTTCTGCTTCCGGAGGTCGGCGGAGCCGGGGACGGTCGAGACGTACCGCAGGCCCTTGGCCAGCAGGACCGTCCGCTCGACCGTGCCGCCGACCTTCACCGCGGGCTTCAGCGCGCTGCAGTCGAGCCGGGGGACGGCGGGCAGGCCCGGCCGGGCGGGGACGCGTGCGGACGGCGCGGCCCCCGGCGCCTCCTTCAGCGGCTTCTCCACGGACGGCGCGCACGTCGGCAGGTCGGTGGGGACGTCCGCCTTCGGCAGGTCCCGGGTGACCGGGTTCTCCTCCAGGTGCCTCCGGACCTGCTTCTGCACACCGGTCTCCGGGACCTTGGGGCTGGGCAGGGCGGGCTTGACCGGCAGGCAGGTCGGGGCGGTGCCGGGCACGGCGTCCCGGAGGTCGCGCTCCACCGCGGGGACGTCGGCGCCCTGCGGACGGAGGTCCGCCTCCTGGTGGGAGCCGGCCATCGCCCATGTCGCGCCGCCGCCCACGGCGACCGTCCCGATGGTGGACGCCGCGATCAGAGCCGCCTTAAGCGTGATCATCGTGTTCTGCCTTCCTGCCGTGCTTGCTGCGGGGGTGCCCGTTTCTCTCTGGCGCCCCTCGTATACGCACGGTGTCCGGAAGGGGTTGCACGCGGATTCAAGGTTTTTTCGGGATGCCCATGCGCCGGGATGGCCGTCGCGTGTCATACGAGGTAGTCCGGTGTGGTGATCCTTCGGGAAGGGGGTTCAACGACCCCGCTCACCCGGCAGCATTGGCACATGGAGGCCCCTACCGTGTCAGCTCGTCCCGCCCAGGAGGTTCTGGGTTCCGCCCGCCGTGACGTGGCACTGCTCCCGAAGGCCCATCTGCACCTGCATTTCACCGGGTCGATGAGGCACTCGACGCTGGTCGAGCTCGCCCGGGTGCACGGCGTCCACCTGCCCGACGCCCTGGTGGAGGACTGGCCGCCCAAGCTGCAGGCGACCGACGAACGCGGCTGGTTCCGGTTCCAGCGGCTCTACGACATCGCCCGCTCGGTGCTGCAGACCCCCGGCGACATGCGCCGCCTGCTGCGGGAGACGGCCGAGGACGAGGCGGCCGAGGGGTCGGGCTGGCTGGAGATCCAGGTCGATCCGAGCGGGTACGCGGCGAAGTTCGGCGGGCTCACCCCGACGGTGGAGCTGGTGCTGGACGCGGCGCGGGACGCGTCCGAGGCCACCGGCGTCGGCATCGGCGTGGTCATCGCCGCGAACCGGACCCGGCACCCGCTGGACGCCAAGACCCTCGCCCGGCTCGCCCTCCAGTACATCGGCAAGGGCGTCGTGGGGTTCGGGCTGTCCAACGACGAGCGGCGGGGCCGGGCCTACGACTTCGAGGGCGCGTTCCGGATCGCCAAGCGCGGCGGGCTGCTGTCGACCCCGCACGGCGGGGAGCTGCTCGGCGCGGCGAGCATCCGGGAATGCCTGGAGACCCTGGACGCCGACCGGATCGGGCACGGCGTGCGCGCCGTCGAGGACCCGCGGCTGCTGGCGCAGATCGTCGAGCGCGGGGTGACGCTGGAGGTGTGCCCGGCGTCGAACGTGGGGCTCGGGGTGGCGGCGACGGCGGCGGACGTGCCGGTGCGGCGGCTGTACGAGGCGGGCGCGTCGATCGCGCTCGGCGCGGACGACCCGCTGCTGTTCGGTTCGCGGCTCGCCGTCCAGTACGAGCTCGCCCGCGCCGACCACGGCTTCTCCGACGCCGAGCTGGCCGACCTGGCGCGGCAGTCGATCAGGGCGTCGGCGGCGCCGGACGACGTGCGGCGGCGGCTGCTCGCGGGCGTCGACGCCTGGCTGGCCGACTGAGCCGACCGAATGAGCCGACCGCGCCCGCGGGTGCCGGCCGTCCCTTCCGCGGGCCGCGCGCGTCCCGGCGCAGGCGGCTTCGGCGAAGCGTGCCCAGAGCAGCCGGTTCCCGGCGCGCGCTAAGGCCGATCCTCGCGGGGGCCATATCAAGCGTCGTCGTCCCCGGACCACATTCCGCGGTGTTCGAGGTGGCTCACCAGGAGTTCCCCGGCCCGGACGACGTGGTCGCGCATCCGTTCGCCCGCCGCGGCGGCGTCCCCGTCGCGCAGGGCGGCGAGGATGTCCTCGTGGTCCCGGACGGCGAGGTCCGGCCAGCCGGGAAGCCTCCCGTACAGGCCGCGCGGGACGTACCGGGCGGCGGTCCCGAGCGACCAGGCGAGCTTCGCCGAGTCGGCCGCCAGGTTGATCTCGCGGTGGAAGTGGTGGTTGTGCTCCTCCATCAGGTCGGGCCGCCGGGCGGCGCGGGCACGTTCCAAATCGCGGTGCAGCGTTGCCAGGCCGCGCAGGTCGTCCGGGCCGATCCGCGGGGTCGCGCGGGCGGCCAGCTCGGCGGCGATGCCCGCCTGCACCCAGAAAAGGTCCTGGACGTCCCGTTTGGACAGCGGCGCGACGACGAACCCGCGTCTCGGCTCCAGGACGACGAAACCCTCGCTGCGCAGCGACTTCAGCGCCTCCCTGACCGGGGTGACGCTGATGCCGAACTCCATGGCGAGCCGTTCCAGCCGCAGCCGCTCGCCGGGCCGGACCCGGCCCTCCATGATCAGCTCGCGGATGCGGGCGGCGGCCTCGTCGCTCAGCTGGAGGCGCATGCCGAGCGCCTGCCGGGGGGCGGGGG
>NZ_SMKM01000189.1 GCF_004348665.1 Actinomadura sp. GC306
GGGCCGGTCAGGTGCGGCGGCGGGCGCGGCGGGCCGACAGCGTGCGGTTCACGCGGTGGCTCGCCAGCTTCACCAGCAGCGGCTGCGGCGGCCGGCGCAGCACCCCGGGCGTCAGGTGGTGCACGCCGGTGGCCGTGCGCAGCATCAACCCGGCGGCGCGGCGGCGGCGGTCGTCCCACGGCAGCCCGTACTGCTCGCGCAGCTCCGCCGGCAGCAGCGCCGCCGTCAGCAGCCGGAACACCGCCAGCCCGGGGGCGAGGACGCGGAGCTTGCGGGGCCACAGCACCGCGTCGGCGACCTCCCGCGCGGTGCCGGTGACCTCCAGCTCCGCGAGCGTCTCGGCCATGTAGGCGCGGAACGCCGCCAGGTCGGGCGGCTGGGCGTCCAGCGGGCAGCCGAGGACCTCGGCGACGACGCGGGACTGGCGGTAGTACTCGGCGGCCAGGCCGGCGTCGCCGCCGCGGGGGCGCATGACGTGCTCGTAGATGTGCAGCGCCGAGTCGATGAGGGTCGCGTTCACCCACAGCTGCAGATCGGGGTCGTTGCCGGTGTAGCCGTCGCCGCGGACGGTGGTGTGGATGCCGCGGACCTTCGCGGCGATCCGCGCGACCTCCTCCGGCGTCCCGAACGTCACGATCAGCAGGAAGTCCAGGGTGCCGAACAGCCGGGCGAGGGGCCGCTCGGCGAAGTCGCTGTGCTCGGCGACGCCCAGCGCCACCCGCGGATGGGCCAGCTGCATCAGCAGGGCGCGGCCGGCGCCGAGGCCGATGAGCGGCTCGGCGGCGACCCGGCGCAGCACGTCCCGGTCGGCGAGCCGCTCGGCGAGCCGCTCCGGCGCGGGGATCGGCGGGGTGGCGGGCACGGTACCTCCCGTGGGTCGGGGCGGGCCCGGCCATCCTCGCCCACTTATTGGCAAATGGTCAATAAAGGGCGCGGGCAGCCGTTTCCGAGGTCAGGGGACCGGCTGCGCCGGAACAGGCGGGAATGGTTCCGCGGCGACACCGCGGGAAACGGTCACCGTGTGGGCCACTTTCTCCACGTCCGGACGGGGGAGGACTCCACCTTCAGGAGGAACCGCCCCGGGGTGCCGGGACGCTACGGTGATCCGATCGCACTGTACGTCGGAAAGAAATCCAGGATGTGTGCATGATAGAGGCGAAGAACCTCACCAAACGCTACGGCGACAAGATCGCCGTCGACGACCTCTCCTTCACCGTCGCCCCCGGCAGGGTGACCGGCTTCCTCGGCCCCAACGGCGCCGGGAAGTCGACCACCATGCGGCTCCTGCTCGGCCTGGACCGGCCGACCCGCGGCCACGCCCGCATCCACGGCGTCCACTACCGGGACCTGCCCTCGCCGCTGCGCACCGTCGGGGCCCTGCTGGAGGCCAAGGCCGTCCACACCGGCCGCAGCGCCTACAACCACCTGCTGGTGCTCGCCCAGACGCAGGGCATCGAGCGCCGGCGGGTCGACGAGGTCGTCGAGCTCGTCGGGCTCGGCGGCGTCGCCCGCAAGCGCGCCGGCGGCTTCTCCCTCGGGATGGGGCAGCGCCTCGGCATCGCCGCCGCGCTGCTCGGCGACCCGCAGGTGCTGATCCTGGACGAACCCGTCAACGGCCTCGACCCCGAGGGCATCGTCTGGATCCGCACCCTCATGCAGCGGCTCGCGTCCGAGGGGCGCACGGTGCTCGTCTCCAGCCACCTCATGAACGAGATGGCCGTGACCGCCGAGCACCTCATCGTCATCGGCCGCGGCAAGCTCATCGCCGACTGCTCCACCGAGGAGTTCGTCGAGCGCAGCACCGAGAAGACGGTGACCGTCCGCACCCCCGACGCCGCGCGGCTGTCGGAGGTCCTCGCGGCCGAGGGCGCCAGGATCCGGCCCGGCGAGGACGGGCAGCTCACCGTCGTGGACATGGAGGCGCCCCGCGTCGGGGAGCTCGCCGCCGCCGAGGGGGTCGTCCTGCACGAGCTGACCCCGATCCGGGGCTCGCTGGAGCGGGCCTTCATGGAACTCACCCGCGACAGCGTCGAGTACGACGCCGCGGCCGGCGTCGACGCCGCACCGGCCGTGCCCGCCGCTCCGCCCGCCGCCGGTCCCGCCGAGAAGGGGGAGGCCCGATGACCGCCGCCACCGAGCACGCCGCGCAGCCCACCGCCCCCACCGAGCACCGGCGGCCGGGATTCGCGCGCCTCCTGCTCGCCGAATGGACGAAGATCCGCACCGTCCGCTCCACCATGTGGTCGCTGATCCTCTACGTCGGGCTCAGCCTCGGCTTCACCACCCTGCTCGTGAGCCTCATCACCGCGACGTGGAACGACGCGACCGAGCAGGACCGCGCGGCGATCACCATGGACCCGGTCAGCTTCATCCTCGGCTCCGGGTTCTTCGGCCAGCTGGTCGTCTGCGTCCTCGGCGTCCTGGTGATCACCGCCGAGTACTCCACCGGCATGATCCGCGCCACCTTCCTCGCGGTGCCGCGGCGGCTGCCGGTGCTCTGGGCGAAGGCCCTGGTGTTCACCGCGCTGATCCTCGTCGCCGGGCTCGCGGTGTCGTTCGTGTCGTACTTCATCGGCACCGCGATCCTCGGCGACAAGGTCCAGGTCTCCCTGAGCGACGAGGGCGTGCTGCGCTCGGTCATCGGCGGCGGCCTCTACCTGGCGATGCTCGGCCTGTTCTCCCTCGCCATCGGCGCGATCGTGCGGCACACCGCCGGCGCCATCACCGGCGTCATCGCGCTGGTGCTGATCGTGGGGCCGCTGGCCATGCTGCTGCCCGGCAAGATCGGCGACTACGTCTACGGCTACATGCCGTCCGAGGCGGGGTACCTCATCACCTCGGCGCGGCAGGGCGAGGACGACCTGCTGTCGCCCTGGGAGGGCTACGGCGTCTTCGCCCTGTGGACGTTCGCCCTCCTCGCGGTCGCCGCCTACCTCCTCAAACGCCGCGACGCCTGACGAGCGGCGCCCGCACGGCCACCGTGCGGGCGCCGCCGTCCCGGGTCCGCGGTGCGCCATCCACCCCGTCGCCCCCGGGTGCGGCGTCGACGCAGGTCGCGCGGACCATGTAGAAAGTCGTCATGAGCGGGCGGGCCGGCGGCCACGACGACGGCCGTGACGGCGGGCGGGACGGCGGCCGTGACGGCGGTGTCGACGAGGTGACCTCGGCGCTGCTGACCGCGTCGCGGCTGCTCGTGGCGATCTCCGCGCGGTCCCTGGCCGCCGTCGAGGACACCGTGACGATGCCGCAGTTCCGGCTGCTGGTCGTGCTGTCCTCGCAGGGCCCGGCCAAGCTCGTCACGCTCGCCGGGCTGCTGGAGGTCAACCCGTCCACCGCGATGCGGATGGTCGGCCGGCTCACCACCGCCGGGCTCGTGGACCGGCAGGCCAGCCCGCACAGCGGCCGCGAGGTCCGCATCCAGCTCAGCGAGGCCGGCCGCGCCCTCGTCGACGACGTCACCGCCCGCCGCCGCGCCGGCATCGCCGCCGTCGTCTCCCGGATGCCGCCCGCCCAGCGGCACGCCCTGGTCGCCGCGCTGCGCGCCTTCACCGAGGCCGGCGGCGAACCCGCGGTCGGCGGCCTCGCCCGCCTCGGCTGGACCTGACCCGCCGCACCCCGCCCCGAGACCGGACCGGGCCGGGAGGACCGGCGAGATCGCCGCCGGGTTGAACCCCCGCCGCCCCCGCGTGCGTACCAGGCGGGTGACGTCTCTCTCCTCCCGACCGAAAGGACGGCGGCGCCATGCGAGGACCCCGCCCGGCCACCGTGGCGGCGTGCGGGCTGGCCGCGGCGCTGCTCGTGGGCGGCTGCGCCCCGATGGGCCGGCAGAACACCGACGGCGGCGTCCGGCAGGTGCAGGCCACCGGCGGCCCGGCGGCCGGCGGCGCCGGGGCCGACGACGCCCGCGCCACCGGCGGCACCCTCACCGCCGCCGACCGGCTCCTCCTCGTGCAGCTCCGGCAGTCCGCGCTGTGGGAGATCCCGGTCGGCCGCGCCGCCGCCCGCCGCGGCTCCCAGGGCGCCACCCGCGTGAACCTCGGCCAGATCGCGAACCGGCACGTCCGGTTCGACGCGGTCAACCGCGCCATGGCCGCCAAGCTCAACGTCCCGCTGCCGAACGGCCCGAACGCCGAGCAGCAGAGCTGGATGTCGGAGATCACCGGCAAGTCCGGCACCGACTACGACAAGACCGCCGTGGCGCGGATGCGGACCGAGCAGGGGCTGCTGTACGCGCGGGCCGCCGCGGTCCGGGCCAGCACCCGCAACACCACGATGCGGCAGTACGCCCAGCAGGTCGAGACGTTCCTCAACGGGCAGCTGAAACTGCTGGAGGCGACCGGGTTCGTCACCGTCGACACGCTGCCCGACCCGCCGACCGTCACCGGCGCGCCCCCGCCCGGCGTGCCGGGCCGGCGGGCGTCGCCCGCGCCCGCGGCGACCTCCGTCCTCGCGGGCCGCTGACGCGCCCCGCGGGCGACGGGCGCCGAAGCTACGGGCCGAGCTCGGCCAGCAGGGCCTCCAGGGTCGCGCCGAGGGGCGCGTCCAGCCTGACCAGCGCGTGCTCGTCGCCGCGCGTCGCGCCGCGGTTGACGATCGCGACGGGGATGCCGTGCCGGGCCGCGTGCCGGACGAACCGGTACTCCGACAGCACCGCCAGCGACGAGCCGAGCACCAGCAGCGCGCCCGCCCGCTCGGTCAGCGCGTAGCAGTCCCGCACCCGGGCCGGCGGCACGTTCTCCCCGAAGAAGATCACGTCAGGTTTGAGCGGGCCGCCGCAGCGCTCGCAGTCCACCGTGCGGAACGCCTCGGTCTCGGCATCGCCGAGGACGGCGTCGCCGTCGGGGTTGATCACGGTGCCGGCGACGCGTTCGGCCCAGCCGGGGTTGGCGGCCCGCAGCCGCTCCGCCAGCCGGGTCCGCGCGGTGCGGTCGCCGCAGTCCAGGCACACGACCCGGTCCAGCGCGCCGTGCAGCTCGATCACGCCGTGCGCCCCGGCGGCCTGCTGCAGCCCGTCGACGTTCTGGGTGATGATCCCCGCGAGCAGCCCGCGGCGCTGCAGCTCCGCGACGGCGCGGTGGCCCGCGTTCGGCCGCGCGGCGGCGATGTGCCGCCACCCGAGGTGGCTGCGCGCCCAGTACCGGCGGCGCGCGGCGGCCGACCCGGTGAACTCCTGGTACGTCATCGGGTCGGTGCGCCGCAGCCGCCCCGTCTCGCCGCGGTAGTCCGGGATGCCCGACTCGGTGGACAGGCCCGCGCCGCTCAGCACCACGACGTCGCCGTCCGAGACCAGGTCGGCGAGCATCAGCAGCGGCGCGGTCTCCCCGTCCCCGGCCGGGCGGCCCCGAGCAAGCTGCGTCACCCCTCCATCCTGCACGACCGGGAAGGGTGGGCAGGCCGCCGCCGGAGCCGCGGCCGGGTGCGCGGCCGGGTGCGCCGGCGGGGGTGCCGCCGGGTGCGGGTCAGCCGCGGTCGCCGTCGTCGCGCCCCGGGTTCTCCAGCTGGAAGAAGTTGCTCTGGGAGCCGTCCTTGCGGTGCTCCTGGTAGAGGAAGTTCAGCTCCCGCTCGTCGAACGTCCGGAACCAGTCGTCCCAGGAGATGTGCTCCAGGTTCTCCCCGCCGTGCCCGGGGAAGTCGAACAGCAGCCGGCCGGGCCTGCCCTCGTACTCGCTGCCGGGCACCGTCGACGGCTCGGCGCCGCGCTCCTCGGCCCAGCGGCGGATGACCTCGTGGTCGGTGGTCACCAGGCTCCGCCCGGGCCGCTCCTCGTGCTGGTCCGGCGAGGTCACCTCCTGCTGGTACCGGTGCTCGCCCTGGACCGGACGCTGCGACTCGCCCATCACTGCCCCCCAGATCGGATGTTCGGGTCCTCGGGTGCCCCCTACCCGCCCATCCGGCGGCTAACGGCCGGGTCAGGACGCGGCGCGGCGGGTGCCGCGCCGGGAGGTGCGCCGCCCGCCCGCCAGGGTCAGCGCCAGCCCGGCCGCCACGGCCACCAGGCCCGCCCCGGCGGCGGTCAGCGGGACGACGGCCTTCAGCAGCCCGATCTTGCCGGCGCCGTCGTCGGACTTCGCGCGCAGCGCCTTGCGCGAGTCCGGCGTCAGCCGCAGGTCCAGGTCGGCCACCACGAGGCTGCCCGGCCCCTCCTTGGGCCGCAGCGTCGACACGATGTGCCGCCGCTGGTCGACCGGGGCGCCGGTCCGCACGTCGATCCAGTAGGTGGCGTCCACCCGGTAGTGGCGGTCCACCTCGACGGCAGGATCGCCCTCGGGGCGCCCGAACAGCGCGGCGGGCAGCGCGGGCAGCTCGCCCGCGACCTTGGTCTCCGGGATGCGCTGGACGAACCGGTACGTCAGCAGCCCGTCGACGCGCTCCTCGCCGTCGAACACCGCCGGCCAGCTCCGGCGCGTCGAGTTGTCGAACACCTCGACGTCCTTCTTGCTCGCCTCCACCGGCCAGAACAGCCCGACGCCGGACATGTTCACGTTCTTGTCGCCCTGCACCGCCGCCTCGCAGCAGTTCTTCAGCCGGCCCGTGCGGCGGTCGAAGGCGTACCGGGCGTTCTGGATCTCGACCGTGTAGCCGCGGTCGAGGTCCTGCAGGACGGTGGCGCTGTCCCAGACGGCGGTGCCGTCGCGGGCGGCCTTGACGTCGCCGCGGACGGTGGCGGTCGCCGTCACGGTCGCGCCGGTGCGGACCGTGACCGTCGACGCGTCCAGGTAGGTGGCGTTCTCGGCCTGCAGCCGCGAGACCTGGTAGATGTCGGTGGGCGCGCCGATCAGCATGGGGGCCGCGTAGAAGCGCACCAGGACGCCCGCGGTGACCAGGAACGCGCCGAGCCCGATGAGCGATACGCCGATGATCCTTCGCACTGCACGCCTCCCGGCCCGGCCATCGGATTGCCGGTTAAGTGTGATTTATCGCACTGATCCTCTCGTGTCCCGCTCACGAAAGGAACGCTTCCTGCTCACGAACTGATGACCGCGGACCCCGCCACGGGTCCGCGACGGGCGTGAGGCGCAGTTAACGCGCGGGTGACCTCCGGGTTCCCCGCGGGAAATACGGGCCGCCCAGCATCGGGGTTCATGGGAGCCGACAGCGAAACGAACAGGCGGCTGGTCGTGGCGGGCCACGGCCCGGCCTCGCACCGCCTCGTGGAGGCGCTGCGCGAGCGCGACACCGCGGGCACGTGGACGATCACCGTCATCGGCGAGGAGGGCCGCGCGGCCTACGACCGCGTCGCGCTGACCTCGCACCTCGACGGCGCCGACCTCGCCTACCCCGCGCACGGCGGCGGGGTCACGGTCGTCACGGGCGAGCGGGTCACCGCGATCGACCGCGCCGCCCGGACCGTCACCACCTCCGCCGGCCGCGTCGCCGGCTACGACGCGCTCGTGCTGGCCACCGGATCGGCGCCGTTCGTCCCGCCGGTCGACGGCCGCGACCTGCCGGGCGTGTTCGTCTACCGGACCATCGACGACCTGGACGCGATCCGCGAGTACGCGCGCGGCCGCACGACCGGCGCGGTCGTCGGCGGCGGGCTGCTCGGCCTGGAGGCCGCCCGCGCGATCCAGAACCTCGGCCTGGCCAGCGGCGTCGTGGAGGCCGCGCCGTGGCTGATGCCCCGCCAGCTCGACGAGGGCGGCGGCGCGATGCTGCGCCGCCACATCGAGGGCCTCGGCATCGCCGTGCACGCCGGCGTCCCGCTGCGCGTCCTGGAGGCGGGCGAGGACGGCGCGGTCGCGCGGATCGTGCTCGCGGACGGCTCGGCCGTCGCCGCCGAGGTCGTGGTGTTCTCCGCCGGGATCCGGCCGCGCGACGAGCTCGCCCGCGGCTGCGGCCTGCCCGTCGGCGAGCGCGGCGGCATCGTCGTGGACGCCTCCTGCCGCACCGCCGACCCGGCCATCTGGGCGATCGGCGAGTGCGCCCTCGCCGGCGGCACCGTGTACGGGCTCGTCGGCCCGTGCTTCTCCATGGCCGAGGTCGTCGCCGACCGGCTGCTGTCGGACGCGAGCACCGCCGTGTTCGAGGGCGCCGACACCTCGACCAAGCTGAAGCTCCTCGGCGTGGACGTCGCCAGCTTCGGCGACCCGTTCGCCGGCCCCGAGGACGGCGCGCTCGGCGTCACCTACACCGACCCCGTCGCCGGCGTCTACAAGCGGCTCGTCGTCAGCGACGACGCCCGCACGCTCCTCGGCGGCGTCCTGGTCGGCGACGCCGAGTCGTACGCGACGCTGCGCGCCCACGTCGGCGGCGACCTGCCCGGCAGCCCCGAGCAGGTGCTGTTCGGCGGCACCGAGACCGCGGGGGCGGACCTGCCCGGCGCGACCGTCATCTGCTCCTGCAACAACGTCACCGCCGAGGGGATCCGCTGCGCGATCTCCGACGACTCACTCACCGACCTGGCGGACGTCAAGGACTGCACCAGAGCCGGGACGAGCTGCGGAAGCTGCGTCCCCCTGGTCAAGCGGCTCCTGGACGCCGAGCTGACCGCCGCCGGCATCGAGGTCGGCACGGCCCTGTGCGAGCACTTCGACCACAGCCGCGCCGAGCTGTTCGACATCGTCCGCGCCGGGCGGATCACGAGCTTCACCCAGCTCGTCCAGGAGCACGGCAGGGGCCGCGGCTGCGACATCTGCCGGCCCGCCGTCGCGTCGATCCTGGCGAGCCTCGGCGGTGGCCACATCCTGGAGGGCGAGCAGGCCGCCCTGCAGGACACCAACGACCACTTCCTCGCCAACCTGCAGAAGAACGGCACCTACTCGGTGGTGCCGCGCGTCCCCGGCGGCGAGATCACTCCGGACAAGCTCATCGTGATCGGCGAGGTCGCCCGCGACTTCGGGCTCTACACCAAGATCACCGGCGGGCAGCGGATCGACATGTTCGGCGCCCGGGTCGAGCAGCTCCCCGAGATCTGGCGGCGGCTCGTCGACGCCGGGTTCGAGTCCGGGCACGCCTACGGCAAGGCGCTGCGGACGGTGAAGTCGTGCGTCGGGTCCACCTGGTGCCGCTACGGGGTGCAGGACTCGGCCGCCATGGCGATCCGCCTCGAACTGCGCTACCGGGGCCTGCGCGCCCCGCACAAGCTGAAGTCGGCGGTGTCGGGGTGCGCCCGCGAGTGCGCCGAGGCGCAGAGCAAGGACTTCGGCGTCATCGCAACCGAGAACGGCTGGAACCTCTACCTGGGCGGCAACGGCGGCATGCGGCCCCGGCACGCCGACCTGTTCGCCACCGACCTCACCGACGAGCAGCTGATCACTTATATCGACCGGTTCCTGATGTTCTACATCCGCACCGCCGACCGGCTGCAGCGCACCGCGACGTGGCTGGAGACCCTGGACGGCGGCCTGGACTACCTCCGGGAGGTCATCGTGGACGACCGGCTCGGCATCTGCGCCGAACTCGACGCCGCGATGGAGCGCCACGTCGCGCAGTACTCCGACGAGTGGCGCGACACGCTGGACGACCCGGACCGCCTCAGCCGGTTCGTGTCGTTCGTCAACGCCCCGCGCACCCCCGACCCGAGCATCGCGTTCGAGGTCGAGCGCGAGCAGATCAAGCCGGCCCCGCCGGCGGTGTCCCGATGAGCGCCCCGATGGGCGCCCTGGCGAGCGCCCCCGGCGGCGCCGCGGCGGGCGCGGGCGTCGTCGTGGTCGGCAACGGCATGGCCGGGTCGCGGTTCGTGACCGAGCTGCGCGACCGCGACCGCGGCGTGCCGGTGACGGTGTTCGGCGCCGAGCCGCAGCGCCCCTACAACCGGGTGCTGCTGTCGGACGTCCTCGCCGGGGCGGCCCGGCCCGACCACATCAGCCTGGTCGACGCCGCCTGGTACGCCTCCTGCGGCGTCGACGCCCGCCTCGGCGTCGAGGTCACCCGCATCGACCGCGCCGCGAAGACCGTGCACGCCTCCGACGGGACCGCCACCCCCTACGACACCCTCGTCCTGGCCACCGGCAGCACCGCCTTCATCCCGCCGTTCCCCGGCCTGGAGGACGGCCTGCCGGCGGGCGCCCTCGCGTTCCGGACGCTGGAGGACTGCCGCCGCATCTCCGAGCTGGCCGACACCGCCGTCCGCGCGGTCGTCGTCGGCGGCGGGCTGCTCGGCATCGAGGCCGCCCGCGGCCTCGCGGGCCGCGGCCTGGACGTCACCGTCCTGCACCTGGCCGGCCACCTCATGGAGCGCCAGCTCGACCCCGCCGCCGGCCGAGTGCTGGCCCGGACGCTGGCGGGCCTCGGCATCGGCACCCGGCTGCGCGCCGACGTCACCGCGCTGGAATCGGCCGGCGGCTCGGTGACCGGCGTCCGGCTGGCGCTGCCCGGCGGCGGGACCGAGACCATCGCCGCCGACCTCGTCATCCTGGCGTGCGGCGTGCGGCCCGAGGTCGGCCTCGCCCGCGACGCCGGCCTCGCCGTCGGCCGCGCCGTGCTCGTCGACGACGAGCTGCGCTCGGTCACCGACCCCGCCGTCCGCGCCATCGGGGAGTGCTCCGAGCACCGCGACGAGGTGTACGGGCTCGTGGCGCCCGCGTGGGAGCAGGCGGGGGTGCTCGCCGGGCTGCTGGCCGGCACCGACCCCGCCGCGCGGTTCACCGGCGCCCGGCAGATCACCCGTCTCAAGGCCGCCGGGATCGAGCTGGCCTCGATGGGCGAGACCCACCACGGCGACGACGACGACGGCGTGGAGGTCGTCCGGTTCACCGACGCGGCCCGCGGCACCTACAAGAAGGCGGTCATCCGGGACGGGCGCCTCATCGGCGCGATCCTGCTCGGCGAGACCGCCACGGCCGGCACGCTCACCCAGCTCTACGACCGCGCCGACCCGCTGCCCGCCGAACGCCTCGGCCTGCTGTTCCCCGGCCTCGGCGGCGCCGTCGAGACCGCGTCCCCGGTCCGCATGCCGGACGCCGCGACCGTCTGCCAGTGCAACAACGTCACCAAGGGGCAGGTCCGGGCCTGCTGGCAGGCCGGCGCCCGCACCGCCGGCGACGTCGCCCGCGAGACCAGGGCGGGCACCGGCTGCGGCAGCTGCCGCGGTGCGCTGGAGGGCATCGTCGCGTGGCTGGACGGGCAGGAGACGGCGGGCGGGCCCGCGCCCGCCGACGTGGCCTGACGCGCGGCGGGTAGGCTCCGCCGCAACGTGCACACCGCGCGGCCGCCCCCGCAGGACCGCCCGCAGGAAAGGACGCTCCATGACCGACCCCGCCCCCTTCAGCGAGGACGTCGTGCGCCAGATCATGCGCCACATGAACGACGACCACGCGGCCGACTGCCTGACGATCTGCCGGGGGCTGGCCGGCCGGCCCGGGGCGACCGCGGCGCGGATGACGGGCATGGACGCCGACGGCATCGACTTCGCCGTCACCGAGGGCGGTGCCGAGGGGCAGGTGCGGATCCCGTTCAGCGAGCGCCTCACCGAGCGGCCGCAGGTGCGGCGCGAGGTCGTCCGCATGACCGAGGAGGCCCGCGCCGCCCTCAGCGCCTGAGCGGACCCCTGGACTTTCCCGACGCCGCGTCGGTAAAGTAACCGACGTCACGTCGGGAAAGTTCACCGCGACACCTTCCCGGGGGAGTTAGGTAAGGCTAGCCTAATCCCGGAAAGGGAGGGATCGATGGACAGTGCTCGAACGGACGGTGCCGGCGCGGGGGAGTCGTTCTCGGCGCGGCTGAGGGCCGCGACCTGGAGCGACCACGGCGACAACGAGACCTCCGCCTACATGAGCGCGCTGGTCGAGGGCCGCCTCGGCCGCGACGAGTACGCGGTGCTGATCGCGCAGCTCCACCCGGTGTACGAACTGCTGGAGGACGCCGCCGACCGGATGGCGGCGGACCCCGCCGCCGGCCCGTTCGACCTGCCCGGGCTGCGCCGCCTCGAGGCGCTGGAGGCCGACCTGGCGTTCTTCTACGGCCCACGCTGGCGCTCCCGGATCGAGCCCGGCGCGGCCACCGCCCGCTACTGCGAGCGGCTCCGCGAGGTGTGCTTCAGCTGGCCGGGCGGCTTCGTCGCCCACCACTACACCCGCTACATGGGCGACCTGTCCGGCGGGCAGTACATCGGCCTGCAGGTCCGCAAGACGCTCGACCTGGCCGCGGGCGACGACGGCGTCCGCTTCTACCGCTTCACCGGCAAGCCCAAGGCGTACAAGGACCGCTACCGCGGCCTGCTGGACGCCGCCCCCTGGGACACCGGCGAGCAGGAGCGCGTCATCGGCGAGGTCAAGACGGCCTACCGCCTCAACGCCGCCCTCACCGCGGAACTCGGCGGCAGCCTGCGGCCCAGCGCCGCCTGACTCTTCCGCAGACCCGTAACGGTCACCGCGTCCACGAATTTCCGGATGTCCGGAAAGTGGGCGCGGTTTGCCGTGGCTTGACCTGGAGATCCGGTAGGCACACGAGGGGCGGACGACGTCCCCGACCGACCGGAGGTCCACCATGCTCGCGATCGTCGCCGCGATCGTCTTCGCGCTCGCCCTGCTGTTCGACCTGGCCGACATCACCTCGGACGCCATCAACAACGGGACGCTGACCGTGCTCGGCCTGCTGCTGCTCGCGCTGCACCTCGGCGGGGTCGGCGCCGGCACCGACTGGCGCTCGCGCGGCCGCGGCCGCACCCGCGCCCGCCGCTGACCCGCCTCCGCCGCGGGCGCCCGCCGCACCCGCGCCCGCGGACCCCGTCCCGCCGCCGGGCCGCGCGACCACCCGGGGTCGCGCGGCCCGGCGGTGTCATGCGCACCCGCTCCGCCCGCTAAAAAATCTACAATGTAAAGGCGCCGGGCGGCGGCTACAGGTGATCCCACCCGGCGAACGCCCGCAGACCCGCCGGGTCCGTCACGATGATCTTCCGCCAGCCGGTCCGGACGAGCCCCTCCCCGCGCAGCGTCGCGAGCGCCCGCGCGACGGTCTCCCGCGAGGCGTCCATCCAGCTCCCGAGCTCCTCCTGGGACAGCGGCGGCCCCAGGGCGACGCCGCCGGAGGCGTCCGGCGGGCAGTGCCGCGCCGACCGGTCCGCCAGGTCGGCCAGCAGGATCGCCAGCCGCCGCGCGCCCTGCGCGGACACGTGCGCCTGCAGCCGGCGGCCCGCGTCGTCGAGGCGGCGCACGAACGTGCCGCTGACCAGCCGCCACACGCGCGGATGGGCGTCCAGGAAGCCGGTGAAGCGGGAGGCGGGCACGACCAGCGCCCGGACCGGGCCCAGCGCCGCCACCGTCGCCGACCGCTCCCGGCCGCCGAGGACCGCGCTCTCGCAGACCAGGTCGCCCGGCCCCCGCACGGCCAGCACCACCTCGCGGCCGTCCGGCCCGGACGAGGTCACCTTCGCCCAGCCGGACTCGATGACGATCAGGTGGTCGGAGTCGTCGCCCTGGTAGCACAGCGGCATCCGCGTCCCGTACCCGCGGGGCCGCGCCACCCGCCGCAGCGCCGCCCGCTCCGCCTCGTCCAGCGCGTCCCAGAACGCGTCTGACGGGCCCGGCGCGAGCCCGCCGCCCGCCGCACCCCCGGGCCGTCCGCTCACCAC
>NZ_SMKM01000018.1 GCF_004348665.1 Actinomadura sp. GC306
CTCCACCTTCGACGCCTGCGTCACCTACAACGGCCTCCACTGCCTACAAGACCCCGCCGCCGCCCTACGGGAACTGACCCGAGTCCTACGCCCAGGCGGCACCCTCCGGGGCACAACCCTCATCCGAGGCACCTCCCCCCGCCACGACACCCAGATAGCCCTCTTCCAACGCCTGGGCATCTTCGGCTCCCCCGGCACGGCCGCCGACCTCCGCACCTGGCTCCTAGACGCCGCCCTGACCAACGTGACCCTGACCCACTCCGGCGCCGTGACCACCTTCACAGCCCGCAGAATGAGGGACGCACCACTCCCCGGCATCCGCTAAGGTGTACTAGGCGCCGGGAGAACGTACACCTCCCGGGCAGCCACCACCGGGGTGTAGCGCAGCTTGGCAGCGCGCTTCGTTCGGGACGAAGAGGTCGTGGGTTCAAATCCCGCCACCCCGACACAAAGGTGCAGGTCAGAGGCCGGTTCTCCCTCACGGAGACCGGCCTCAAGATCTTTTGTCCGTCTTTTGTCCGCGAGACTTACCTTCTACTCGCCGACACCGTCCGCCCTGGACCAGCACCGAGCGGACAACCTCCACCCACCACAGGTTCAGATCCGCACCCCATCCGCCCGTCGGCTACACCCACTCATCCAGACGCACCTCAGCGCCACCTGACCCAACAGCCGCCCCGAGGACTGGATAGTTACTGGCGGGCTCCTGAACACCAAGAGTGCAGTCGGGTCCGGCCTGCCGGGGCCCGCAGTACCTCTGCGCCATCGTCCTGGATGCGGATCGCCGGATAGCCGCCGCTCAACTGCACTCGCATCGTTGCCACTAAGTGCTCTCAGCTAGCACGCAGCGGTCGATGCAGTTTCAGTCGGTCGCTGCGTCGGTTCATCCTGCCCCTCCCGCATCGGTCAGCCGCGGGCTCTTCGCACGCGAAGGACACGTGATACCTCAAGCGCATGGCGTGTTGCGGACCTCCTGGCCCTGAAACTACGCTTGGGCGGTTACCAATGAGGCTGCAGTTTCCGCGCAGTGCGCAGGATGGGGGAGCGACAGGTGAGCACGGAGAAGCGCAGGGCTGTTGTCCTGCTGAGTGGTGGCCTCGATTCGACCACGGTGCTGGCGATCGCCCGCGAGGAGGGATATGAGACGTACGCCCTCAGCTTCCGGTATGGGCAGCGGCATACCGAGGAACTCGATGCAGCGAAGAAGGTGGCTCGCGAACTGGGGGCCACCGACCACGTGATCGCTGACATCAATCTCGCCGTCTTTGGTGGCTCGGCGCTCACTGACGAGTCCCTCGATGTCCCTCACCATGCCAACGCGGACGAGCTTGGCGAGGAGATTCCGATCACCTACGTGCCTGCGCGTAACACCGTCTTCTTGTCGTTCGCGCTCGCCTGGGCCGAGACCCTGGGCTCATCGGATGTGTTCATCGGTGTCAACGCCATGGACTACAGCGGGTACCCCGACTGCCGACCGGAGTACATCGAGGCGTACGAACACATGGCGAACCTCGCCACCAAGGCCGGTGTCGAAGGTACTCAGAAGCTCAAGATCCACACCCCCCTGATTGAACTGACCAAAGCTCAGACCATCGAGCGGGGTCTGTCCCTCGGCGTGGACTACGGCTGGACGCACAGCTGCTACGACCCCATCGACGGCCGCGCCTGTGAGACGTGCGACTCGTGCCTGCTTCGCAGCCGGGGCTTCGCCGAGCTCGGCCTTGTCGATCCCTCCTTCACGTCAGTAAAGGCTTGACGGGCCCTATGTACCGGGTTAAAGAGATCTTCTACACGCTTCAGGGCGAAGGGAGCCACGCGGGGCGTCCTTCCGTGTTCTGCCGATTTAGCAGCTGCAATCTGTGGACCGGCCGCGAGAAGGACCGCCATCGGGCGATATGTCAGTTCTGTGACACTGACTTCGTCGGAACTGACGGCCCAGGCGGCGGCCGGTTCCAGACAGCCGCCGATCTCGCAGCGGCCGTCGCCAAGACCTGGCAGGGACGCGCACACCCGCGCAGCCGCCCTTACGTGGTCTGCACAGGCGGCGAACCACTCCTGCAACTGGACCGCGAGGCTGTGGATGCCCTGCACACCGAAGGGTTCGAGGTCGCGGTCGAGACCAACGGAACACGCCCCGCGCCGGCGGGTCTCGACTGGATCTGTGTCAGCCCCAAAGCCGGCACCGAGATCGTGCTGACCTCGGGAAATGATTTGAAGCTGGTCTATCCCCAGGTCGGGGCCGAGCCCGAACGCTTTGAACATCTTGCTTTCGACCGGCTGCTCCTGCAGCCGATGGACGGTCCTGATCTCGTCGCCAACACACGGGCGGCGATTGACTACTGCCTCGCTAACCCGCAGTGGCAGTTGAGCGTCCAGACCCACAAGACCCTGGGAATCCGTTGATGGAGATCTTCCGCGAGTTCACGTTCGAGGCTGCCCACCGGCTGCCGAACGTGCCCGACGGCCATAAGTGCGCTCGATTGCATGGCCACAGCTACCGCTTTGAGGTACACGTCAGTGGCGAAGTCGACCCGGCCACGGGCTGGTTGATGGACTTCGCCGAGATCAAGGCCGCCGTGAAGCCACTGGTCGAACAACTCGACCACTACTACCTTAACGAGGTGCCAGGGCTGGAGAACCCGACCTGCGAGGTGCTCGCCGAGTGGATCTGGGACAGGTTGGTCGGCAAGTTGCCGCTCTCGGCCGTCATGGTGCGTGAGACCTGCACTTCCGGCTGCGTCTACCGGGGGGAAGAGTGATTCTGCAGGACGTTCAGGCCACGCCGGACTCGCGTGGTGTCCCGCTTGACGAGGTCGGCGTGGAAGGGCTTCGTTATCCCGTCCTGGTCGCCGACGGCCAGGGCGCCAAGCGTGAGACCGTCGGCACCGCCGCCATGTCGGTCAGCCTCGGCCCAGAGGTCAAAGGAGCGCACCTTAGCCGCTTCATTGAGGTGCTGCACGAGGCTCGTGAGCAACTCAGCCTCAGCAGCGTCGCCACCCTCGCCGAGGACCTGCGGCAACGTATGTCCAGTCCGAGAGCGCGTGTCAGCCTCGACTTCCCATACTTCCTTGAGCGGTCTGCCCCGGTGACCGGGGCGGTCGGCTTTGTTGACTATGCGTGCTCCCTGGCCGCCGTCAGCGCCCCCGAGGAAAGCCGGGTCACGCTGGCCGTCACGGTACCTGTGACCAGTGTCTGCCCATGCAGCAAGGCCATCAGTGATCGGGGCGCTCACAACCAGCGTGGCCACATCACGATCGTGGTTGAGCCGACCGATCCACAAGGCGGTCTCTGGTTTGACGACCTGATCGACATCGCGGAGAAGGCGGCGTCCTCGCCCGTCTACGCCGCTCTCAAGCGGCCGGACGAGCGCCACGTGACCATGGCGGCCTATGACCATCCTGTCTTCGTCGAGGACATGGTCCGCAACGTCGCCCAGGTTTTGAGGACGCTGGACACCATCGCCGCGTACCGGATTCGGGCACTCAACGACGAGAGCATCCACAACCATGCCGCCTACGCAGCGGTGTCCTGGACCCGCCGAGCCGGCGAAGCATAGGCGATGGGCGACAACACGAGCACTCCAGGCGAACGGTCTGTCCACCTGGTCGTCACCTGCGCTAACCGCAAGCGAGGCTCGCTTTCCTCAACGCTCCGGGCACGCGAACTTCCCCAGAACCAGGACACACAAGCGCGTTGCCACGACTGGATCCGCCGCCTCGCCGCCGGAGCAGCGACCACCCGCGCAGCCGACCTGTACGCCGGCGAGTATTGGCAGGTAGCGAAACAACTTGGAGCAGTGGTTGGCCCTTCTGCTTCGATGTGGGTTTGCTCCGCCGGCTACGGGCTGATGCCGGAGGACGCGTCCATCGCCGCCTATGCGGCCACCTTCGCCTTCGGACAGGAGGACTCTGTTGCCTCCACAACCGACGATGCCCGCAGGTGGTGGGGGGCCTTGGCCGAGTGGCCCGGCCCCGCCCCCGGTGCTCCTCGGACGTTCACCGACCTCGCCGCCAGCAACCCGGACGCTGCCGTCATTGCCGTCATGTCGGACGCCTATCTGAGGTCGTGCGCTCACGATCTTCAGCAGGCGGCCGAGAAGCTAGTCGATCCGGACAATTTTGTCATCATCGGGCCTGGCCACCGGTACCCGGACCTGGAGAACTTCATCGTCCCTGTCTCTGCGGCGGTCCAGCCTGCAGTAGGCGGGAGCCTGCTCTCCTTGCATGCACGGGCCGCCCGCCACGTGCTGGAGATGGCCAGAAAGCAGCAAAAGCCGTTCACGCGGCCGACGCTTGCCGCCCTTATGAAGGAGCTGAGGGAGTCGGCTCCCCCAGCAATCTCCCGGGCTCCGGGTGCCAGGCTTAGCGACGATGAGGTGTTCGCCTTCATTCGCACAGCCATGGCAGAGGAAGCAGGACCCGTCTCCGCGACCAAGCTGCTGCGCCGGCTACGCAGTTCTGGGCGGTCTTGCGAACAGGCCCGCTTCAAGGGGCTGTTTCAGAAGATCATGCAGGAAGACGCGCTCAAGGACTGGTCCTGATGTCCATGCCCAGAAGCGAGCCGTCCATCGAGGTGCGAGCACTTCGGATCATCCAGGTCAAGGACTACCCGCTCTACATCTTCATGTTGAAGGCCGAGCAGGTCCTAGAGTTCGCCGACATCTCCCGCGTGAGCCGCGATGAGGCAGGCAAGCTGATCGGCTATCAGCGCCCCCAGGTACGCAAGCACATCCAGGAGATCGTCGAGTATCTGGACAGCCCGCTGCCGATCTTCCCTAACCCGATCATCATGGCGCTCTCGCCTGACGTCCGTTTCAAAGCCACCCGCGGCGGCAACCGGCTCCCAGATGATGGCGCCTCCGACACTGGCCGGTTGTTCCTTCCCCTGCCGAGGGAGGGCAAGCCGAAGCCCGCCTGGATCGTCGATGGACAGCAACGCGCGTTGGCCCTGGCGCGAGCTAAACGCAGAGACTTGCCCGTCCCAGTCACGGCGTTTGTCGCCGATACAGTGAGTTTGCAGCGTGATCAGTTTGTGCGCATCAACAATACGCGCCCACTTCCTCGCGGCTTGGTCACCGAATTGCTACCCGAGGTGGACAGCCCCCTGCCGGCTCGCCTGGCGGTACGCAAGGCTCCATCGAGCCTATGCGATGTGCTGAACACCGACAAGAAATCCCCTTTTCACGGGATGATCAAACGAGCCTCCAGTGCTGGGAGCCGCCAGCCAGGTGCGGTAGTTACCGACACTGGCGTCGTCGACATGATCCAAGAAAGCCTCACCTCTCCTTCCGGCTGCCTTTTTCCGTATCGCGACATCGGTCGCGGCGAAACGGATTACGACGGAATCATCCAGGCTTTGATCATCTACTGGACGGCAGTCCGGGACACTTTCCCTGAAGCATGGGGCAAACCACCGGAAAAAAGCCGATTGATGCATGGTGCTGGAATCAAGGCAATGGGTCGCCTAATGGATCGCATCCTCGGTACTATTGACCCTCAACGCGATGATGCATACGAGCAGATTCGCCAACACCTCGAACTCATCGCTCCGCACTGTCACTGGACCACTGGGACCTGGGAGGGTCTTGGGCATCGCTGGAACGAGATTGAGAATGTGGGGAAGCATGTCCAAGAGCTTTCCAACTACCTGATCCGTCTGTACCAGAGCGCACGCAGGGAACTCCTTTGAAATTTTTCTTTCCAGATAGCCAAGACCAGGTCAGCCCGACCTTCGACTTCCGCAACGAAGAATATTCTCCGTACCGTGTACGGCAGCGCGACGACCGCTACGCGCATGAGGTTCTAGCAAAGCGTCCTTACCACGGGATCCTGGTCAGCAAAGCTATCGTGGACGGCTCGGTGAGAGGATCCGGGAAGTACACGATGCCGCAGCGAGAACGGCTTCACCGGTTGGGCGTACAAAAATACTTCAGGCTCCCGGACGGCGTCACCACGCTGGGCGATTGTGGCGCCTTCAACTATATTGACGAAATCGAACCGCCGTACAGCGTGTCCGATGTCGTGGATTTCTATGAACGCTGCGGATTTGATGAAGGCGTTAGCGTTGACCATGTAATCTTCCACTATGACCGGGACGCCACCGAATCCACCGTCGCACCAAAGTGGGCTGAACGTCGCCGGATCACGCTTAAGTACGCGCGCGATTTTCTCGATGAGGTGGAGAAGCGAAAGCATCCCATCGTCCCGGTGGGCGCTGCCCAGGGGTGGAGCCCCGCCAGCTACGCTGACAGCGTCCACCAACTCGAAGAGATGGGCTACCGGCGCATAGCGCTCGGAGGAATGGTGCCCTTGCGGACCGACGACATCTTGGACTGTCTCTACGAGATAGATAAGGTGCGGCAGAACGCAGAGTTGCATCTGTTGGGGATCACTCGGGTCGGTACCATCGAAAAGTTCGCCACTCTCGGGGTAACCAGTTTCGACAGCACATCGCCGTTTCGCCAGTCGTTCATGGACGACAAGAACAACTACCACACCGCTGATGGCGCTTACATGGCAATCCGGGTGCCTCAGGTCGACGGAAACCCGTCCCTGAAGCGAAAGGTGCTAGCTGGCGAGGTTTCACAAGCCGAAGCCAAGCGCCTCGAGCGCGAGACACTTCGCCTACTACGAGCCTACGACGAAGGCGACACTAGAGCCTCCCTGGAGAAGGTACTGAACGCCCTCCGCGACTATGAGCAACTGGTTGAAGGCGACAAGCTGGATCCTAAGAAGGGCGCCAAGAAGTCTCGTATCCCCAAGTATGAGATCCTTCTTCAAGAGAAACCATGGAAGACATGCAACTGTGGACTATGCAGCAAGCTTGGCATTGAGATAGCCGTATTCCGAGGCACGGAACGGAACAAGAGCCGCGGCTTCCACAACCTTGCGGTCTTCGCCGCTAAGATTCAGCACATCGGCCGTGCGCCTAGTCAGGAGAACCAATGACCGACCAGCACACGCTTCGTCTTCCGGCGCTGGAGGTCCGGCAGGGTGATCGCCGCATCTACTGCTTCGCGGTTGACGGCAAGCGCCTGCATGAGTTCGCGGCTGTGTCCCGAATCCGACGTGATGACCAGGAGGAGCTCCACGGCTACCAGCGCCCGGAGGTAGCCAACCACATCAGAGCGATCAAGCGCTATCTTGAGTCACCCTCGGCGATGTTGCCGAACGCGGTCGTGCTGGCATTCGACAGCAGGGTGAAGTTCGAAGCCGGGACAACCCCTGAGACAGGGGGGGGCTACTCGGTGCCCGGAGAACTCGTCATACCCGTGGACGAGGACCTTCCCGAGGACCAGAAACCCGCTTGGCTGGTGGACGGCCAGCAGCGCAGTGCTGCCATCAGGGAAGCAGAGATCGACACGTTTCCCATCGCGGCCGTAGGCTTCATCGCCGACAACGAGGCTGAACAGCGAGCCCAGTTCATCCTGGTCAACAACACCAAGCCCCTGCCCAAGGGCCTGATCCACGAACTGCTCCCCAACACCAGAGGTCACCTGCCGCCGGCTTACGCCCGCCGGCAGTTGCCAGCGGTGCTCATGACCCGGCTTAACGGGACCGGCGCCGGCCCGTTCTACAAGGCGATCGCGACCCCCACCTCGCCGGACGGCTACATCAAGGACAACAGCGTCCTGAAGATGATCGAGAACAGCATGTACGAGGGGGCGCTGTACCAGTACCGCGACGAGCAAGGCGGCGGAGACGTCGAACGCATGCTGCTCCACCTCAACACGTTCTGGGGCTTGGTCAGAGACGTCTTCCCGGACGCTTGGAGCAAGCCGCCCCGCACGTCGCGGCTAACTCACGGCGTCGGCATCCAGGCCATGGGTTACGTGATGGACAAGCTCACCGAAGACGAGCCGGCCGAAGAGCTCGACCGCCACCACATCCTCGAGAAGCTGAGGAACATCAAGGTCGTAGCGGCCTGGACTGAGGGAAGCTGGCACTTCGGCAGGGACGATGAGCGCAAGTGGAACGGCCTGCAGAACACTCCCAACGACGTGAAGTGGCTGACCAAGGGCCTCCTCGTCATGGTCGACCAGGACCCGCTCTTCTGACCCTTCACTTAGGCTTACCTAACGTGCCCGCGAGGGTCTTCGCAAATCGAAAACCAAGCTGGAGATCACCCTCCTGGCTCCAGGAGGGTGATCTCACCGCAACTCACTCGTCACTCTAACAAGCGAACTGAATGCAGAGCGTCACCTACTCGGCAGTGTAGCCGAATCTGGGGCTGACCAGTCACGATCTGGCAGACCGCACAGGATGCAGACCAACTCTCCCGTCTCGTCCTCCTCGAACACGTGAGGGCACGAATCACCGCAGAAGGCAGTCGATACCTGGGTCTTGCCCGGGTTCACCGCCTTCAGGGGCGCTCCGGAATTTGACTCCCGCGGCTTGAGCGGGTAATACGGCATGCGTGGGACCTCTCTCCCTGCCAGCGTGTGCGGGTGAGTTTCGTACGAGGGGCTCCCATAGAGCCGGTGGAAGGTGGCCGCCTTCCACCGGCTCGCCTTGGCGACTTTTTGGGCATGCTTCGCCTTGAGTCCACCAGGAGCCATCTCTTCTAATTTTGGGCGTGCTCAAATAAGCCCTTTTGCGAACTCATACCTCCTCAGTTGATGTGGGGGCGCAGATACACTTCCCCCAGCCAACAGCGAGAACGTATCACGACCGAGGTCCGGGTGCTCCCAGTTTGTCAGAAGGGCCCGGGAATCTTCCCGGGCCCTTCTGGCAGACTAATTGGGTCGACGATTCGCTTCCTAAGGGATGACGCCCCTCATTGCCGCAGCAAGGAGCGATGCCGAACCGCTTCCATTGGCGCAGAAGACGGCGTTCTTGTTCTTTGCATTCTCCCGTATGAAACCAGTCGCTGCATGCTTAGCACATCGCACTGCGAGGGCGATGACGTCAGAGTTCCGCGCCTTTTCCCTCAGAGAAGGACTACCGACCTTCTCGTGCGAGAGGTGAACTCGCATGCCTGGGAACTGTCGCCTCATTTCATTCGCGACCCGCTTCAGGACCCCCTCGTCTAGGGAATACAGCAGCACGCTTCGACCTGCGAGATCCGGCTTGATCGGATCTTCGGGGCCGTCAGGCATCTGCCAGACCAGGCCGAGATCCAGTTCGGTGGAGAGTTGCTGGGCGAAGGCGTGCGTGCTGGCTGGCAATCGGTTCTGGTGTCGACAGAGGGGGGCAAGGATGGCGAGGGCTAGGGTGAGCCGCGCGTTCTCATCGGGGCACGGCATACGTATAATCAGGTCAACGAGGTCGAGGGCGATGTCTGCTTGTTCTACGGAGCACCACCGGTCAACAGGGTCCAGCAACTCTTGGAGCAGTGCCTCGTAGTCGGCCTGGGAAGGCCCGGCCCTCAGGAAAGTGTCGATTAGGGCAGTGAGGGTGAGCAGGTCCCCTGGCGAGAACCTGTCAGCGAGCAGTGCGTAGTTGATGAACATTCGAGCGGTTTGGGGAATGCTTGCTTGATAGTCGATGGCGTCGAGCAGAATTCCAACTCGCATCCATGCTTTTGACCACTCACTGTCATTGAGACTGCCCAGATAACTGGAAAGCTGATCGTCGGCATCCGCTAGCGGTTCCCAGTCACGCCATGATTCAGTGTCCCTAACCTTCCTAACTTCTTCCGAGGCCGAAGTGACATCGAAAAGGCCGAGCCAAGCGGAGATGGCCGGGGCAGGAGTGGGCGTCGGAGAGCCCGGCTGGACAACCGTGGAGGAAGCGAGTGCACGGACTGCTGTTAGCAAGGCTTCAGGCAAGGCCGCTGAAGACGACGTACCGGCTTCAAGATCCGCTAGCAGGACCGCGAGGTGTTCGGCATCTCTCCGGCCGAGTGCAGCGGTGAGGAGTACCGCCACAGCCTCGCGGCCATACTGGGCTGCCGCCTCGTGGACCGGGAGTGGGATCCTGATGTTGGAGAGAGCAGTGACAGCGGCATCGACGTCACCGTCTTCCAACGGTGTCGCGAGGGAGGTGGCGTAAGCAGCGTTGAGCACTGCTTCCTTGACCGGTCTAGGCGGGTTCTGCGCGAGTACGTAGGGAAGCCGGGGCATGTCGAGAAGTTCGCTGCTGAAGCCGAGGCGATCGAGATGCTTGATGCGCAGATGAGCGAGGTTCGTCGCGTCGATTCCACCCCGGTTGACGATCTGTTGGTAGATCGCGTCGGCTGTCGTGCCGCCACCTACTGCCAAGGCGGCATCGAAGTCAGCGATGAGTCGCCCCAGAGGACGATCTAGGGCCCACGAACGTGTCGGCGCCTTTCTACTTACATCCCGCATCTTCTCCAGAGCGCCACGCAATTTTACTCGTTTTTCATTGTTATTTGCACTACTTATTCGAAAAACGGTCGCTGTTTCGTTCTCAAGGAACTCAGCGATGGCTCCGTCGAGCGGATCGGCAAAGTTGAGTTCATAGGGAACCCTGTCCCCAGTGCGCGCGTAACTCTCCCCAGCGAAGGCCGCGATGAGCTCCTGAGCCTGGCGACTGCTTATTGACCGTCTGGCGATAACGTACACATACGCGACGTCATCTGACATGTGAGCGCGCGGCAGAACAATCAAGTCATCGTCTGCTCTTGTTTGCTCACGCAATGTATTAACAGCCGCAGGGTACTTAGCGATGTCGTTGGGATCGGCAAGGAAGACGTCTAGGAACTTCGTCAGTATTCTAGAATCGTGCTCGTCGACCTGAGTAGTGGTCATCGCTTTCCCTCCCAGCGATCTGCGAAGTCCATAAACGCCTTGGCGATCTTAGTCGGATTCGTGGTGTAATTGACGGATTCGTCATTGACGCCGAGGCCATTGCGAGTGAAGTTCATGGAACCTTCAATCAGCCACGAGTTGGTACACAAAGTCTTTTCATGGAGCACCTCGGCGTTACTGATGTGCGGCTCCGGGGTGTTGCCAGCAGCACGGCGGAGTTGATCGGCGAACACTTCGTTCCGAGGTAGGCGCTTCGTCGCCATTTTGACGATCGTGCCACGGCGGTGGATTGCTCCCAGAAGATGGGAGAGGCTTACTACAGCCGGAAATTCGTCGCCGAGCAACGCGTCATACGCTCCGAAGCTATTGTCGATGATCGAGACGTCCGTCACCCATCCGGACACCAGCCACAACATGCGGCCTTCCGACACGGGACGTACCAGTTCGGAGAGCAGTGCGGCCCTTATGACCGGATCCACCGCGATGCCTGTTGCCTGGCTTGGGCGGATGTTGCGTTCAGCCTCGATCACTGTTCTACCTCTCGAAGCACCACGCGCACCAGAATCCGTCCCCCTGCACGGCTCATTCCGTCGATCTCACCGTGCAGACGGAGCACATCGCGGTCGACCGCGATCAATGGGACAAGGGTCAGCGCAGTTGCCAATGCTTCTCGCTCCTCGACCGGGCAGACCAGATCGACCGCGCCGGCTTCAACCATCCCCTGCTCGTACGGTTCAGCCCAGCCCGGCTGTGTGATGTCGATGCGGGGCAGCCGCTCTTCTAGCGCCGCATCCGCGAGCAGGCGATCAAGGAAGACGGGTTGTTCTAGCGGGATGAACGGTTGGTAGTACTGAAGGTGGCAACTCCGGGCCTGCGCCCCTCGGGGCCACAGCATGCTAAACGCCTGGTCGGCACGGAGTTGACGCTCACCCGTCCGGATGGCTCCGGTGCCCACCGCATAGGCGATCACCCGCGCATCCACCTCAAACCCAAGTCGGTCCTCGGTCTCCGTCCACGCGTCCAGCAATCGCAGCGTTTCCTCATCGCTGCCAGGGCCACTGCCTGGCCGGAGCACTCGGGTCAACAAGGCCGCGACAGCACTGTGCCGCGGAGGGCCGTCGAGTTCGGTCCATACGGCCCTGATCTCCCGTAGTGCAATCTCGGTCTCGGCAATGGATGTGGCATCGCGGATCGCCTGGACGGCCACCGCGGCGGTGCCGTCAGGTTCTTCATCGACGATATTGCGCAGGAGTCGGGTAACGGCCGCATCGGTGTACTCGTACTCGTTGGGTTTTAGCGCGGCGACGAGGGTGGACCAGAAGCGCTGTGGCGTGGCGTGGTAGGTGTGTACGAGCCGCTCGACCACGCCCAAGCCCCCGACGGAGGTTTCACTGAGCCAGATTGTTGCGGGATCGTCCGGGTCCTTGCCAGGAACTACGTCGACGATCAGGTCTGTCTCCTGGGCGTCGGGACACAGCCGCAGCGCTGCCTCGAGGGCCGCGGCTGCCAAAGTGTCGTGGTAAAACCGCCGCGCAAACTGCTGCGTCTGCGCTGCCACGTCCTCGGCAAAGAGTAGGTTTCCAGCACGGTTGAGAGCGTCCACCACGGCCTGCTCCTGGCTCAGTTCACGAAGAGCCTTGACCAGACGAGTTTCAGCGAGAGCATCGGTGGTGGTCTCCTCCGAGCGATACAGAACCTGAAGAATCCGCTCTATCTCATCGCGCCAAGATCCGTCGGCCATGCTCGTCCAGATCTCCTCAGGGGTTCGCGACGTTTCCAACCCTTTCAGAGAGAACGCGGTGAAGTATATGAGACTGAGCCAACCACGCTTGAAGACGTTCGCAAACTCGACGAGAACGGGGTCCTCATCTACAGCACGATAGAAAGCCTGTGATCGCCACTGAGGTGAGCACAGGTACTCCTGAACCTGTGACAGAGTTAGATCGATCTGCGGCAGTCTAATCTGAATAGCGTCGACCAGCAGTTCGAAGCCAAGCGCAGCAGGGGCGCCCTGGTAGGTGTATCGCACCCGGCTTCGGAGTTCATTGCCCCCACCACGAGCAACCGTAGCGTCCGCGCCGAACGTCATGCGCCGGATGGTGACGGGATTCCCGCCAGCGTGCGTCCGGAAACCGATGTGCACGTCCTTCAGCCAGGATGAAGAGGCCGCGGCTTCGAGGTTATTACCCGGCGCGTTCGTGGACTCCACGATGTCGGTGGCCCACAGAGGCGTGCCTTGGGAACGGTCCTCGATCTCCTTGTCTGGCTCCTTCAGCTTAATACGGTGCGGCCTCAGCACAGTGAGCATTTCCCGAGGGCCGTTGTATCCGCGCCACTCGCCCTCCACCCGGAAGCCGACGAGGACATTCGAATCGAGTTCCAGTTCGGTGCTGGAGTCCAGTGGCACTGGGAGCCACGTCCGATGACGGTCGTCACCGTAACCGAACCGCATACTGACCCGCCCCGGTACAGCCTCACGCAGTGCCTGAGCGACCGGCATCCGCTCCTCCTCAGGCTTGCCGACGTCAAAGGGCAGTTGAAACTCGACTTCGGGAAGATTGAGGGGAGCGAACAACGACTTGGTCACGAACTCGGGCAGCAGACTGTATGGCGCGGCCCCCGGATCGGGACGCACCGGGCCCCAGTGTGTCTCCAGCCGGCGCAGGGCAGTGGGAATCACGGCCAGCATGAGTGACCGAGGCTGCTCCCACATGAGGGCCTGCGCCTCATCGGCACTGATCTTCAGAGAGTCCTGCAGGTAACGGGCGAGGCTGTCCTGGCGCGGGCTGTTCTCTGGGTCCTCACACAGCAGGCCATTAAGTTCCTGTGCGACAGTGACGTGGGCAGGCTTCTCGAGGGGGCTGGCGGGAGCAGTCAGAAGTTTCCGGACGTTGAGGTCCTTACCGAGCAAAGGCCTGAGTCTCTGCTGCAGCCAGTCCAGAAGGACCTGCGCCGCTTGTACTTTGAGGACGTATCGGTTGCGGATCGGCAAGCTGCTGGCTGTGACCTGCGGAGCGAACAAAGTCTCATATGCCTGATAGGTCAGGCGGTCACGCCCGTAGTCGGACAAGGCGACTACGGTTAGCGGCCTCGTCCTGCGCTGTCGCCCAGCGCGACCACGCCGCTGGATGAACGATGACGCGTCATGGGGCGTCTTATGCTGCATGACCAAGCCAACACGTGGGTCGTTGAAGCCGACTTCCAGCGAGGCAGTTGCCACAATGAGCCGTGCCTCAAGGCTCACGCCGGCGTCCTGAGACGAGGTGCGTCCGATCTTCAGTCCACCCAAGGTCAGGCCAGGGTCGAGAAGGTGGCCAATCCGCTCGACAAAGTCCCAGGACTGCCCGTCCTGGTAACGCTCGGCACGGTGGTCGGCAGCCGGTGAACGCAGCCCCGCGAGCACCTTGCGACGGTACCTCGGGCCCGTGCCCTGTCCCTCTGCGCTGCGGAGATTGCGGTAATACCGGTTGGTGACATCGAGATCGTCGGTGAAGAGGAAGCCGGTGGAGCCGTAGAGACCCTCCTTTCCTCGGGGATCAAGAAGTCGGCCAAAGAGCATGGCGGCCTGGATCGAGGTAGAGAGCAGACTTGCGCCTGAGAGCGGGTCGCCGCGCAGAGCTAGAGCGTATTCGCGGCCCTCCTCCTCCATGTCCGCAAAGTCGGGCTCAATGTATGTCACGTCGGCTTCGGCGAGTCCTGTCAGTTGAGCGAAGAACCGATGTGCTTCCCGCAGCGTCGCGCTCAGACCGACGAACGTGACCGGCTTACGAAGCGCGTTTCGCCAACGTCGCAGGACAAGCGCGACCTGAGCGCCGTGCACGCCTGTGTAGGTGTGGACCTCGTCTAGCAGAACTACGCGCGGCGTCCGCCCTCCCGACCAGCCGAGCAGTTTGCCCAACTTCGGATCGGTGCTACTACGGTTCAACATCTCGGTAGTGGTGAACAGCAGGTCCGGCGGCCTGGCGGTAAGCGAGTTGCGCGTCAGCGCAAGTTGTTCGCCGCTGATCTCGTTACCGCACTCCACACAGAGAAGGTGCTCGACCTTTACAGCGTGCCTCTCAGCAGGCCAGATCAGGAGGCCCATCGTGCAACTGGGGCACGTGAGGTAGGGGCAGACAAAGCCGTCTGGCCGGCGCTTCCAAGCGCGTGCGGCGGAGGAGTTGCCGTTAAGTGCGTCAGCTGACCGGATTACGTCGCTATAGAGCACACCGATCCGCAGCGGTCGCCGCTGCTGCCTCCTTGGCGTCTGTTCGATACGCTCAACGTTGGCCACCGCCTCGCGCAGTTGGTCTCGCAAGAGTTCCTTACGTGGATAAAGCGCCAGTGTATGGACATAGGAGGCGGTTGAGTGAGCGGTGGCACCGATGTCAGTCAACGTGGGCAGGTAAAAGGCAAGCGTTTTACCGCTGCCAGTGCCGGCTCCGACGATTACGCCGGACGACCTCTTGATAGAGAATGCGCTGTAGATATTCTTGGTCGCCTCCACCTGAAAACGGGAGAGGTTCCACCCACTCATCAAGGCAGTGGCGACTTTTTCTTGGATCGGCCCCCATCCGTTAAGCGCACTGAACTCCATGAGTGCGGCCGCAGGAGAAATGTTCCGTTTAGGGTACCGACGTTTGGCTACGTGCAGTCGGTAATCGGCGACCAGCCTCGCACCTCGCTGCCACCACCCGGGATCGGGGTACTGTGGGTTCTTCCCCTGCTGGAAGGGGAACAGTTGCCGCAGTTCGCTTGTCAGACGCATGCCTTCAGCAAAGCGTGTGCGATATCTCGGAGGTGAAGTGAAGGGCACCTGGTGAAGTAGGCGCAGCCCCAGGAGCCAGTCCACGACCTGGCGAGCAGTTGCAGTAGGTGCATCCGGATGTCTTGCCAAAGACTCCTCGACCGTGTCGAGGACTTCCTCCTCGGAGAGAGCGCCGTTCGTCGCCCCCCACGACAGCACCGGGAACTCGAGATCTTCGAGTCGGTCGAGCAGATGACTGGCGAACCGCCATTCCATGTCTGTCACGACAACTTCCTCTTCAACTCGATTTGCCGGTCCATCGCGTGTGACCGGAGCAGAGCGATCTCATCGTCGTCGACGTCTGCGAGAGTGACGCCTCCATCGTTCAGCCTGTTCAGCAGCGCGAGAAGTTCAGCAGGAACGACCGGAGCCTGCTGAAGTTCCTCGGAAAGCAGCGCGTGTTGATTAATGAATTCGGTGATCTGAGGGATATCCACTGACAAAGAAGTTGCCGTCACTTTGAGTGACTTCAGAAGCATTCTTGCTTGCTCTTGTTGCTTTTGGCCGAGCATAGCTATACGGCTAAGGTCGAGTTCAGCGAGTTGCTCCTCCGCCCAGGCCTTCCACTCGGTCTGAATTGCCCCGGCCAACGCGTTCGCGGTGCTCTGGAGACGGCGTTCGGCGTGACCGAATGCCTGGTTCGACGGAAAGCCGCGTTCCGCATGCTTGGCCAACTCCTTGTATCCCTGGCCGAGCATCGAAAGATCGATTCTGGCTTCCGTTCGCACGATGAGGAAATGCGCGATCCTCGCCAACATCTGCAACTTACCGATCGCCAGGCTGAGCGAGTGAACACGGTTCTGTACACGCTCCGCTTCGTGCGCTCCTGCCTGGCTCAAGTAGATGCGGTTGGCTTCGAGTTGGAGACGGGTCGCTTTGTTAAGAACGGAAGTAATGTCAGACATTGTTCCCCTGCGTTTCAATCAGCGAAGCCCAGTCGTTCAGCACGTTCGTCATGGCTGTGACCGCGGCGTCACCGGAGGTGTCGCTGCGGCCAGCAGCGAACGCAAGTGCCGAAGTAAGCCACTGGTCCGCGTGCCTCAGGAACTCGCTGATCGTCATGAGCGCGGCGCCCCGGTCGGGAGCCACCGCCAGCAGCACGGTGTCCAGTGCACGTGGATCATCCTCGGAGGTGGCCGCCTTGATATCCTTTTCAAGAGCCGTCACGGCCCTCCAGTCGGCGGCCTCCGCCGAAGCGAGCAGTGCTCGCAACTGATCGTGTTGTCCTGGTCCGAGGCCGACCTTCTCCGCCTCGGTCAATGCCGAACGGACCTGCCTCACGACTTCTGGCCCGCTTTCGTCTTGCGCGAAGGTCTTCCGTATTTCGCCTATTCGGAGCGCGAGCGCATCGAACTGCTCCATGACGTAGGAATTCCAGCGCCCAAACCCGGCGACCGCAGGCCTCACCCAGGAGGGGATCTTCTCCGGGGTCTCCCATGTCCAACTCCGCTGCGCATCTCGCAGAAGCGGAAGTGCGCGAGCAGCATCGATCATCTGCACCGCACCGGTTCCCTGGGCCAAGCCGAGTGCTGTGCGCAGACGCTCGACGAGCGGGCGACGCCTTCCCAGATGTGTTTCGAGAAGACTGCGCCAACCGTCGATCCGGAACGCGATGTCACCGCGCCGCCAGGTGCCGCCGTCGTCCAGGGCCACCGCGAGGAGTTCCTCATCACTCATCTTCGGTGCGGCCCTACCCGCCAACGCTGCACCGATGAGTGAGGCGCGCAACCCGATCGTCAACTCCTCATCGGAGATCTCCATGTGCCGCACGATGGCTTCGGAGAGCTCGCTCTGCGAGTCGTCGGCGATTTTGGCCAGGCGGCGGAGGTGCTCTCCACGCGCTTCGGGGCTGTCTTCCTTTGCCAAATAGAGGCTTTGGAAGAACTGGCTGTTCACTGGATTGCGCTTGAACTTGATCGGAGCACGGTCCGTACCGGGAAGGCGCTGAACGCTGCCTTCGATGGAGACCACCGTGGCCTGGTTCGACCACGCGTTTCCCAGTGCACTGCGCGGAAGTTCCCGCATCAACGGCGCCGACCAATCGTAACGCCGGAACACGGTGTCCGCGACGATGCTTCGGATCACGCCCGCTATGTCCTGCGGAAGCACTTCCTGGCGCTGAGTCCAGTCTTCGAGGGCCTGGATCCTTCGCTGCTGAGAGGGAGACAGGCCTCCGGGTTTCGGGGGCTGAACTACTTTTTCGGGAAGTGGCTTGGTAACAGGCGGCCGCGTGCCGGCGTTAGAGAGAGGCGGGAGGCTGAACGCCTTCAGTACAGCATCGTCGATCTGTCTGGGATCACTGGGCGCATCCCCCCAAAACTCGAGCAGGATCTTGCGTCGATCAGGATTGGCCTTGTCGACGTTATCGATCTCTCCTTCCAGCGCGCTGGACAGCGGTGAGTCGATGGATGCGGTACGGAACCTCTCCTTGACGCGTCTGCTGGGGAACTCGCCCTCGTTAATTTCACGGGCGTGATCGATAAGCATGGGACGGATGACATTGCTCAGAACCGCTCGAGGGATGAAAGCCCATGGTTTGTCGCTTGGAGCAACCGAGTGGACCATGCGCTTGAGCGCCGATTCGTTGAAGGGGTAAAGGCCGTAGCCTTCCTCAGTGCTGCCGAAGGCTTCGTGGCACGTCTTCTGGTACGGACACGTTGCGCACTTGTTGGGTACGGTGTCCAGACCGGCTTGCTCTAGTTTCTGGCGACCCACTCGAGCGGCGTTGAGGTAGCGACCGACGAATGAAGTGATTTGACCGCCACCGTCATCCTCCTCACTGAAGACCCGGTCCAGGTCATAGATATGTCCCCCGGTCGCCGCGGCGACGCGAGTCAGCACCGTTTCCGGCAGTTCACGGAAGTAACCGGTGGTGATCGCCATAAGCGTTCGCATCGGTGCGTACCGCTGCTTGCCCTCGCGGGTCGCAGCTTCCGTGAGCGCCTCCAGCAATTCGCGCTGCACACCCTGGACGAGGGCGAAGTCCTCGACCAGCAGGACGATCTCTTTCCGTTTCCGCGCATACGCTTCACGGACCTGAAGCATCGCTTCGAAGAGACGGCCGCCTCCAAGGTTGGCCACGCTCCCAACCGCAGTATCTATATGCAGGTTGATCAGGTCGACCGCCGCACTCTGCAGGTCAGACGACGACATTATTTTGCCTAGAAGATTTGCTGGGACCCGGGCGGCCTCTCTGATGTCACTGACGCCCAATGGGAGGTCTTCGATATCGAACCCAGGAGCCCTTTCGGGACCAATAGCCCCACGATTGCTGAGGAGTTGTGACGCCAGTGTCGAGATGAAGCCGCCCTCTGCAAGTATGTAGCCCTGAATATGAGGGTCTTGCAGAATCGTCGCAAGGCCCTTGGGGCCTGCGAGGATGCGTGCCGCTCCCTGCATGTCCTTCGGGGACGTGGCGGCAAGAGCTTCGTTGAGGGCATTGACTAGTCTGCGCGCAAGGGCAATCTCGTCCAGTCCGCTACTAAAGCTGTTGATATCCGCACGTAGCCTGTCCAGCGAGTCGTCCTGAACACCGCTCAGCAACTCCTCAATGACAGCCTTAAGACTAGTCCGCGACTTCTCCAGGTAGATGACCTGATACTTATTAGTGTCGCTGATGTTCTCTCGGACCCACCGGACCAGGTGTGATTTTCCGGAGCCGGAGTCACCGACGATCGGCATGAGCAGGGTGCCGGTGTCCGCCTTCCGCGTCAGAAAATCCTTGAGGACGTCCTCTTCGCTGACCTCGATATCCTCTCGAATCAGTTCGCGCCCCCGTACGGCAGCCTGCCGGATGCGGAGCGGCGCGTGTGTCGCGAGGAATACGGCAGGAGACGGGTTGATTGCTTCGGTGTTAACAGTTGCGGAGGCGATCTCTGGAATCCAACACAATGTGTTGTGCAGATCAGACATTGAGGTCCTTGAGAATCTTGATCGTGCTGTATGCGCGGGGCGAATCCGGCCGGTCCGGGTCGTGAACAAGGAGAAGGTTTCGAGCGTCAGCGTCGCGTTCCAGCGCCAGCCAGCCTTCTTCCGAGCCGCGGAGAAGCGCATGCGAGAGCGCGGCCCCTGCAGACATGTCTGCGGGGGCGGGAAGACCAACCGCCAGCGAAAATTCGCCTCCAGGCAGTACGGGTAGTTCCTCGCGCAAGCCGCGTAGCAATTCGGCACTGCTCAAGCTGGTATCCGGTTTCCATCGGAGGAAGATGGTCTGGCGTACGGCGGCCGTGCAGTCCGGGACCAGATAGCTGGCTGAGTTACTCGTCGCCAGTGCGGCGGCGGCAAACCCCAGCGCCGGCGCCCAAGCGGTGAACCGTGTCCACCGCGTGTCATTGATGAGGGCGAGAGAGCCAGCCTCCTCGGACAAAGCACCCTGCTGGACCTGCTGAACCGAGGTCCAGTTAAATGCTGGTCCAGTGGGGTCCTGGGTGAGGAACCAACTGAGCGCGCGGCACAAGTCTCGGGGCCCGAGTTGGCTGGCATTATCACCAATCTCGGTGTTGAGGGAGCGATCGAGCACCGCATCACGCAGCACCTTGGCGAACTCGCCATATTT
The DNA here is from genome assembly GCF_004348665.1 of Actinomadura sp. GC306. Taxonomy (GTDB): domain Bacteria; phylum Actinomycetota; class Actinomycetes; order Streptosporangiales; family Streptosporangiaceae; genus Spirillospora. Next base: position 20,053 of record NZ_SMKM01000018.1, read on the forward strand.
CTTCCCTGTCAAATTTCGTGCGGCCCCCAGGAGTTCCAGCATGCCGTTCTCGTGACTCGTGACGAGTTTTAGATCCTCAAGAGTCGACACCGCATCACTGAAAGCCCTGCCCTTCTCCCCTTCGATAGGAGGAGGGACCAGCAACGCCTTCGCCTTCTCGACACTGTAGGGATGTTCTGTTGTGGCGAGCAGCCGCACGGTTGCCCATAGGAACGCCGGCAGGGAATCATTGACGTTGAGGAGCGACATTAGAGGGACCTTAGGGCGGTTTCGATGGTTATGTTAGAGCTGTGTATATCGATAAGACGAGACATCGGCTTATCTGGATGAATGAGATGGTCTGCGTGGAGGAGGTAGGTCAGTGCTCCACTGTCGATCCGGTCGCGCTCGGCGGTACTCAGTGAGGTATCCGAGTCCTCAAGAACCCACAGAAGCGGCCATCGGTCATCCTGGAGGAGCTCCTCATCGGCATCCAGGATGAGCGGCTCGGGCGAGACGTCACGCTGGATTGCCGTGAGCAGGGGGGCCGCGCCCGGACCACCGATCACATGCACCCCGCGGCGAACGAGTTGTTCCACAAGTTGACCGAGCAACCGATGCTCGGGGCTCTCTGCTTCCCACCAGACACTCAGGAACGAGGCGTTAGACCCCAGGAATCCACTGAGCGGGGCCGATGCGCTCGTGGGCCAATAGGCCAGAGTTGGATGGGGCTGCGCAGCTATGCGGTAGAAGCGCCCGGCTTCTAGCGGTTCGAGATGCTGACGGCAATGCGGACAACCCCGGCACACTGCGGAAGTACGGAGGACGCCGCGTTCCACAGGGAGCAGGTAGTACTGGGCCAACACGTCGGCGATGCAACGGTCGCTGTGGATCGCCTTCCGTAGTTGGTCCAGCGAATCCTGCTGGCTGTTGATGATGCCTGTTCTCGTGTCGTCGATCTTCCGCTCAAAGTAGGCCGGATCGTTTGTCTGGCCGTCCAGGAGCCGTACGTCGACGCGGGACGGCAGGTGCTCGTAGTACAGGGCGAGGCGCGCCTCCCATGCTGCGTCGGACTCGTCCTCCCTTCGGACCGGAACTTTGGGAGCCGTCACCTCGATCATGTGGGCGCGTGACATCAGGTTGAGTGCTTTGGTGTTCCAGGCGCGGTTCTTGGCGTAGCCGATCGTCATCCGCGGAGGAACCATGTCGAGGTCCAGTTGGTAAGTGCCCTCTACTTCTCCCAGGCGGTTCTGGAACAGGGCAGACCAGCGACCCCACGCCGTTTCGGCCCTGAGAATCACATTCTTGTTCAAACTCTCAGCGAGAAAGAAGTCACCAGGGACAACGGCCATGTAGGCCAACGAGGGGTTCCCGTCGCGTCCGCCCCGCCCAACCTCCTGGTAGTAGCGGTCCACTGTCTCGGGTACACAGGCGTGCACTACCGTCCGGACATCATCGAGGTCGATCCCTAGCCCGAAGGCCGAGGTCCCTACGATGATGTCGAAGCGGGTTGGAACAGGTTCGCCAGAGGTCCGTCCAGCCCAGCCCTCCATGGCAGCGCCACGCTGTTCAGGGGTTGATTCGCCAGTGACATGCGCAACGCGCCGCAGACCGCTGTCGTAGAGTTCCTCAGCCCACCGGCGGGCGTCCTCAACACGGGTTAGATAGAGGATCGCCGGCCGAGGTAGCCGCGTCAGCGCTTCCACAACGGCGGAGCGGCGACTCTGCTCGTCGGGGAACGTGTCGATGTAGTAACTGGGCTCACTGCGGAGTTGGGAAGCCCAGACGACCTGTGTGGCTCCGGCTTGACCGAAGAGGTTCTCTAGCGTCTCGACCTGCTGGGCCGTGAGCGTCGCGCTCATGGCGACCGTGCGCGGTTCCCGGCCGGCCGGAGCGCGGCGCAGCCAGTTACGGTGCTGATTGGCGAGCGTCTGGAAGGTGGGTCGGAAGTCGTTCCCCCACTGTTCGACAAGATGGGCCTCGTCAATGACGAAGTAGCGCAGATAGCCGTTTTCGGCTGCGGTGTCCAGTGCCTTCTGCAGCCCCGAGGCGATCGCCTCGGGTGAGGTGAACAGCACCGTCTGCCGACCGTTGGCTACATCCTCCCTCAACTGCCGCTTGGACTCCTCGGCGAGAGCGCCGATGTAGGCATAGTGGCCACTGGGTGCTTCAACCCCTCGACCCCGCAACAGCTCGCGAGTTCGGCGTTCCATGTCGAGCGCCAGCACCACCGTAGGCACCACGACGATGGACGTTCCGCCGAGTTTCTGACCAAGCAGGATGGGGGCGAGCGCCACTGGGGTCTTGCCGTGACCTGTGGGTAGGCACACGATCGTGGTGCTGCCGGCGGGCGCCAGCACCACGGAACGGGCGGCCTGACGTTGGCCGATGGAGTAGTACCGCTCGTACCCCAGGGCTTCCGACCAGAAAGGGTCGCCTGGTGTTCCGTCGAGCCGACGCCGAAGCGATGACTCCGGCCCTAGAGCAACCTCTTTCATGTCATGCTCCGCGGCGGAGGCGGCCCATCCGGCCGGTACTCTTGGCGACCAGAACTGCGCCGTGACGGCTAGCCTCCCAGGCGAGATCAACTGGGCTTGGCAGCCGCCCTCCCACCACTGGGCCTCAGTGGGCAGCAGCGAGTCGCTAGGAACGGTCAGTGGCGTCTCGTTGCCGCGGACCCTTGCGCTCAGCAGGATCTGCCGGGTCAAGGCCACGATGTCACGCCAACCCGACTCGCCATTTGGTAGATCGGTGAGTGCGTCAACCAGTCGGCCAACGGCTCCCCCGCCGTTGTTGACCGCCGTGGTGTCCGGCCATGCCGCGAAGAGTCGCCGTGCCTCATCCCACTCACTGAACGGCATTGCCTACCCTCTCCAGCCCGGCACGGACGATGCAGGTGACCGCCACAACCTTGACCACGGGAGCGGTCAGCCCGTTGGTCAGTGCCTGGGTGACGGCCACATCGGTCAGCAGGCTCTCGGTATCGCTGAGCAGGTGACCGGCCGCCTTCCGGGTCTGCGCCTGCGCATCGAGCACGGCAATGTGGCGTAGTGCGTGTTCTTGGGCCCGGGCGCAGCGCTGCTGCAGGTCAGTGACATCGGCAAGATGCTCGCGCGCGGCCTGTTCGGCTCTTTCTGCGGTTTCGCGGTAGCCGTCCCAACCACCGAAGATTCCGATAAGCCCAGGCAGACGCTCAGCGTTGTAGTTCTTGTCCCGGCGATTGTCATAGGGCTGGTCGAGCCAAGCGATCGCGCCCGGGTGCGTCAGAGGCGCGGCCGCCCCGGCCTCGATCCACACCTTCAGAGTGAAGGGGGCAAGCAACTGGTCGGCCTGACGCCGCAGCGCCGCCGGAACGTGTGGCTGGTCACCGACGAGTTCCCCGGCCGCGGATAGATCTGCTTCAACCAGAAAGTCGAAGCCGAAGTAGGGGACCGGGGCGTCCTGGTGCCGCCGGTCGAACCGGCGGAAGGCCGTGGCCTGCCCACGATCGTCATGGTAAATCGCCCTTGCGAGGGCATCCACAAGTGGATTTCCGGATCGGAAGAGTCGGATCCCGGGTGACCGCGCTGCTACCGACCGGTTGAAGACCCCCCGCGTCGCGGCGGCGGGAAGTTCGGCCAGCATGTTGCGCCAGCGGCGGGGATCGATCAACGGCTCGGACACGGCCAGATCAAATGCTTGCTGCTTACTTCCAGCAATAGTTCGTTCAACGGTGCGGAGTCTAATTCCACCCGCACCGGCGGCGTAATCGAGCATAGCACTGCGCACACTCTTCCAGCTATACTCAAAATCTTGGAGTTCAGCGGCGATGTTGCGCCCCCCGACGTTGTTATCGTTTATCGCCTCCAGCATGTCCATCTTATCGATTTCCTCGCGTGCCTTCTTCATTTCCTCAGTGATCGCGCCGACCTTGCCGGTGACACCTTCCACCCCCGATTCCAGTGCATCGGACCAGGTCGCCGCGAGACCCTCGGCGATCGCGTCCTGGAGTGTCGACACTGAGTTACCGAAGATGCCGTACCCTTCCATCAGCAGCGCCGCCCATGCCTCCGGCAGGGAGTCTTCGGCAAAGGGATCGCCCACTCTGAACTGGGGCACAGCAGTGAACTGGCCGGGAAGGCTGGCCTCGCGATAGCGGTCGATACGACCAAGCCGTTGTTCCAGCCGGTTTGGGGACCAGGGCAATCGGATGTGGACAGCGGCGTCCGCAGCTTGGAGGTTCAGGCCATCTTCAGCGGAGTCGTCGACGACGAGTACAGCTGAACGACGTGCGTCTCCGCCGACTTCGGTACGGCCAGCCCAGCCGATCACCTGTTGCTCGGACCGCTCTGGGCCAGAACGCTTAGTGTGCTCGAAGACAGAGACGGATGGGAACCGCTGACGTAGCCGGTCGGTCACCTGGCCGGCCACCTGGCCAGGTCCGCAGAACACCACTGCTCTCTTACGGCCTTTGAGACCAGGGAGGATCGTCGAGATCAACTCGTCGAGACACCTGCGGTTGTTGAGGCCGTCAACCTCCGCATGGAGATCATCGAGGACCGGCCGCTCGATGTCGAGGACGTCGGGTGTGCACAGCAGCGTGCGTTCTTCAGCGGTCAACCCGGCTTGCTCTGCAGCGGCAGGAACGCGGTCCAAGCGCCAGGTGAGCGCGTCAAGGAAGTCTTGTGGGTGTCCGGTAGCCCGGGAGGTTAGAACCGCGAGTGCCATGGCGTAACCGAGCTTGTCGCCCTCACGCTCGTGATCCACGAGGTAGTCCCAGACGCGGGTACGCCATTCGGCCAAGTGAACCCGCAGCATCTCGTCGACACCGCCTTGTGGTACCAGCGGCCCGGGAGCTCGGCGTCCGCGAACTTCGTAAGGCATGAAGTCAGATTCGGGATCGTCCTGCAGGACCGTTGACCGACGGTGCCGGATGACGCGTCGGTGTAGCCGGTACGCCTCGCTGATGTGGGCACGCAGTGCTTCAGTGCGGGCCTCTAGTTCCGCAAGTTCGGCGTCGGGCCGGAGTTCGTCCTGGTCGTCCAACAAGTCCAGGACGGCCCTGCTCAGATCAACGCAGCGTGTGTCCTCAGCCGGGACGATTTCGAGGATGTCCTCAATCGCAGTGGGAAGTAGGTAGGTGAATTCGGCATCAAGGTTGTTGACGCCGTCAGCCAAGCGCGAACGCAACCGATGCTTGTGCTCAAAAGCCTCCCGATCGCTCCACTTGTAGAGCACAGGGTCGAGCAGATGCAACATCCCGAGTTGGGTGGTGCGGTGCGACATCACAGGGGTTGCAGACAGCAGCAACAGCCGTGACGACGAATGCGCGAGGGCTGCAAGTTCACGGTACGGCGATGCGTCGGGGTCAGAAGTGGCAGCTAACTGGTGGGCCTCGTCCACGACGAGGAGATCACTACCGTGGTGGTCTGCCCAACGCTCCGGCGTCTCGTGCGGGAGGATCTTGATCTTTGCCATGGAGAAGTCATCAATGAAAAACTTTTCGACCAGTTCCCTGCCCCACTGGCGCCTCAGCACATCCGGAGCCAGCACACACACCTTAGCATTAGGGTCGTCGATTAGCGTTTGCCGCACTATATAGCCGGTCTCAATCGTCTTCCCCAAGCCGACCTCATCAGCGAGTAGATACCGTTGCACTGGGTCGGAGAGGACCGTTAGGGCGGCGTTGACCTGATGAGGGAATATCTCGCCGCCACTGGAGAGCAATGCAGGGGTACTGGCACTCGCAGCACGCTGCTCAATTAGATTTCGCAGGAATGGAAGGCGCGCATTGTAGTAGTATCCAGACTCGTTGCCGCCAGAAGCAAGGACCGAGACCGGGTCTACCACAGGTCGGTCCCACCGCACACGCAATTCCGACTCGGGCACGGGAAAGTGGGCGGTGTAATTGGGGAACTGAACGAAGTACTTACCGTCGACATGACCCTTAATTCGCCCGGCCAGCCAGTCTCCCGTGTCAGGCCTCTGCCAGAAAACCCTTGTCTCCAAGTCCAATGACACCAGAAGACAGTCGTCCGCCGGAACCCACTGCGCCAATGCGCGTGGGGTAGCAACGGACTCGAAGAACTCCACGCAGACTTTCGTGCAGCCAACTTCAGCAACTCGTCCAACACCAGGCGAATTCCGATATTCAACGAATTTACCGATGGCTATGCGCGCCATTGACCGCTCCCTTCTTGTCGTCCTGAGGCAACCCACATGAAGGGTTGACAGGACCCCGTGTCCACTACCCGACTGCAAGCGGTTAGTGCGCTTTGGCGGGTGTCGTGCTGAGTCCGTTGGCGGGGACGGTGGGAGCCACCCGTGCCCCTAGGAGACACCAAGTCGGCTTGTTTCGCCAGTACATCGGACGTCATCGGACACAACGGGACCCGCTTCCTGGCCTGAAGCGGCCCCAGCCTCGCCGAAAGCCGTCACCGTCCGCTATCGTACGTGCACTTCACCGGACGCTTTCGGACATACCTGGACAGGACAGCGTGGGGGCTGTGTTGGGGCAGGACGGGACAGGACTGGACCCGCGGCAGGTCGAATCTTTCGGCGACATGGTCGAGATGCTCAAACGACTAAGGCGCCAGTCGGACAAATCGATACGTAGTATCGAGCACTGGGGGGCACGCAACGGGTATCCGTTGGCACGTAGCACCATTAGTGACGTCCTCGCGAAGAAACGTCCACCTCGCAAGGAATTCGTCTCCGGTTTTATCAGGGCCTGCGGCATCGATGATAGCGGCGTGGATCCATGGATGGCGGCTTGGGAACGCCTCCAAGTGAATAGTGCTCCAGAAGAAGGACACTCCGCCCCCACGCCTCCGTCTTTCAATAGATCGGGAGTTCTCTGGGTCGGTGACTCATATCTAAGTAAATACGACTGGAGCGATGCGTTAGAACGCAGCACGAACCTCGACATATTCGTTGCCTACGGACAAACATGGCGAAACATTCTCGCCCGTCACCTTATCACCTTCGCGGCGCATTCACAGAAGAGAATGAGGATTTACCTTCCGGATGCAGAGGACATCGAGACCCTCCGCCCCCTCGCTTGGCGATTCGACACGGAGGTAGATGAGCTGAAGCAAAAGATTAGTGATGCACGCGGATTCTACGAGGGGCTCAGCGTGTCGGGGGGAGCACAGGTGGAAGTCTACTTCCGCTCCGGCGAGTTTCTGTTCAGCGCCTATCGTTTCGATGAGGGATCAGTCATAACCCTCTATAGTCATACAAGAACACGAGCTTCAGCACCGCCAGCCCTCGTGTGCGGAACCGGTCGCGTGAATGATTTCCTCAACGAGCAGTTCGACGTTATCCACCAGGAGAGTCGTCGAATATTCCCAGTTTGATTATGCTTCCTGCACTTGCTGCCACCGACACTCCGCTGCCGAGGCCCAACCAACCTCAACGACCAACTCTGATCCGAGCCTGCCGCCGAGACGTCGAATGCACCTGTGGAGAGGATGGACTTCCAGATCAAGATCCCTCGTTGCCAGCCATGAGGCGCTGGAGGTCGGCAGTGACCACACGGTAGGACGTGCCGATGCGGATGACCTTGCAGGGGAAGCGATTTTCGCGGGCGAGTTGGTAGGCGCGGGTTCGGCCGAGGCCGAGAGCGCGCGCGGCGGTCTCGATGGTGGTTGTGGTGGGAAGGGCTGCGAGTTCCTCGCGGCTCATCGGTTCCATGCTTAGGCCTCCGGGGTGTTCGTGTGACGGAAGCGGATCGGGCTGTGCTGTTCGCTGGTGGGAGGCCGTTCGATGAACGTGAAATCGCTGATCGGTCTCGGGAAGTCTTCGGCCGCCGCGGCTACGCCAGCATCTTGATCGCTTGCCCAGCGTTGAGTTGTGAACGCCGACTCTCGTTGGGAGGGGCGAGAGTGGACAGCGTTGATGGCGGCGTGTGCCTCGTTGAGGGCCGTGCAGAGTGCTTGGGTGTGGTGCCTTGCATCGGCCAGGGCTTGGCCGTGGCGGCTCAGTACGTCGGTGAGGTCTTCGCCGTGGTCGTGGCCGAGTCGGCCAGCCTGGAGTTCGCGCAGGAAGAAGCGGTTGACCTGATCGAGCGCCTGGTTGAGGCCATAGGTGGCTGCGCTGAGGTTGCCGAGGATGGCGTACGCGGTGGAGGGCTGAGTGAGGCTGGGTGGGCCAGCCGTGGCGTAGTTGAGCTGTCGGACGTGTTCGTACAGGTTGGCTGCGAGTTGGACGGTCTCGTCGTCATTACCAGCGGCGGCGGGGGCCGGCGTGTAGTCGCTCATGTGGGTGTGTCCTCGTGAATGTGGATCCCGTGCTCGGGCTGTGGTCGGTCATGGCTTCGCCTTTCTCGTGCGGCGGGGAAGATGTGGCTCAGGTTCGCGGTCTCGGACGCTGCGCCCGTGTACTGCTTGCACATCGTTGAGACTGTTTACGCTCCGTTAGTATGCGCCTGCGTTGATCATTACGCCACTACTGCGTCCGGCGTGGCGTCCGGTCTTACTGTCGGGCTACCACGATGGACCGCGGCGGCGATGCGAGCCAGGTTGCGGGGGCGTGGGCCTGACGGGTTGGCCCTGGTAATCGCTCAACTGATGGCCGAGGGGTATCGGGAAGCCAGTGGCGGCGAGACGCGCGGCGTTCTGCTCGGCCGTGGGATTCGGGGGCGTCCTTGGAAACGTCGGGGACGGCAGTCGTGGCGTGTGCCGGCTGACGCTGGTGAGCTGGGCGGCAGCTTTTCGGGCAGCAGCGGCCTGGGCGTCACGCTGCTGCAGCTGCCGGAACTCCGCGACCGCCTCGATGAGGGCTGCCAACTGCACGATGAGATGGAGCAGGACTCCAGCGAAGCTCGGGCGGTGACCACGTCGTCCCCGGATCTCGGATAGGGCCAGCGCGCGGGCAACCGTGCGGAGGTTTGTTCCGTAGGGCGTGTGCGGTGGCTGGTATCCGTAGGGCTCGCGGGCTGCCCGGTCGTAGAAGTCGGCGGCCTCCGCGAGTTCTCGGTTGCCGGTGATGGCCGCGGTGACGTTGAGGACGTCGGCAGCTGCGGCGGCCACGTCGGCGCGGACTCTCGGGTCTTGGATGTGACGCATCTGCCAGGTGGCTGTGGCGGCGGCTCGGGCGGCCTGCTGGTAGGCCGCGGATCTTTCCTGATGGGTCAGCTCTCCTCTGTAGAAGGTGTGTTGGTGGAACGGGTTGCTTTCTTGTGAAGCTGACCAGCGGTGACGGAGTTTGGGGAGGGTGAGGTTGGCGGCGAGTCTGCCTCCGGAGAACCAGACCGGTTGACCTTCTTGGTTGGTGTGGTGCGGAAGGGCGACGGCGTAACCGGTGATCTCTCCAGGGTTGCGGGTGCTCTCTCGGGTCTTGACCAGTACTCCAGCGTCTCCGAGGGCGGCGAAGAAGTCTGCTTCGTTCTGTGCTCCGGCGGCTGCAGCGGCCACGCGCCGGCGGAGGGTGGAGCGGGGTGGCTCCGGCCAGTTCTAGCGGTCGGTGAGTTCCTTCTCGGCTCGGGTCGGTCGGGGTGCTGCTGTACGGTCGGCGGGGGCGGTCCGGGTGAGGCCGTAGCGTTCCTCAACCATGTGGCAGGCGTCGGCGACCTTGTAGTAGTCGCGGTGGACGTTGGGGTTGCGCCCGTCCTCGCGGGCCAGGACGACGGCCAAGTGGATGTGGTCGTCGGCGTGCCTCACGGCGATCCAGCGGCATGCCTGGTCGTCGCCTCGTGGGGCGAATCCGGTTTGGTGCATCACCTCCTCGGCGATGTCGGCCCATTCGTCGTCCGACAGGGTTCGGTCTGTGGGGGCCGCTCGGACCGAGCACTGCCAGACCGGCGAGGTCAGTGGCGTGTGCCGGAGGGTGTCGAGTGGGGAGGTCATGACACCGACCAGGTGGCGGAAGTCCCGATGGCCTCTGGCATCGAGACCGGGTTCCAGGGCCATGGGGAGCCGGAACCCGGCGACGATGTGGGGATCGACGTGCTCGTTGCGGGTGCCGGGGCCGTAGAGGTAGGACAGCAGCCTTGCGAGGTTCTCGCCTCGGGTTACTTTGCCGATCAACGCAGGAGCCGGCCGATCTCAACGGACCAGGTGTCCACTCTGCGGAGGACGTTTTCCAGATACGACAATGCGGCGGGCAGTTCGCAGGGCACCTGTCCCGTCGTGTTCGCTATGCGCGCCAGCTGATTGAGGTTCACGCCGATTCGGTTCAGCTGTCGCGCGATGCCGCGCAGTTCTTCGCAGAGTTCCGCGGTTGGTTGCTGTCCTAATTCGTGCTGGCGAATGGCTGCCTGTACGGTCTGGGTAATGAAGGTGCCGTAGGCGGCTCCTGCTCGCTGGGCTGCCGCGCAGATTTCCTCGTACTCCTGGTCGCTGACTCGGAACCTCATCTCCCGGTCCCGTCGGCGTCCTCCGCCGAGCTGCGAACGTCGCTGGAGCTTGCGTGGCTGGTTGAGCTGCGCCTCGCTCGTGACTGCACCTCCCATCAACTCGACCAGGACCGCGCCCGGTCCCGCACCACAGTGCGGTGGATTTCCATGAATCCACAACGTGTCGCGACACGGTCCTACCTTGCAGCCTCTAAACAGCGCGGCACCCAAACTGTGCCAGCGCATCCCACTCAAGCTCTTACGCTGCGGCGGCGGGCGGCGGCGGACCGCAGAGTTACGGATAGGCCATCTCAAAGAAGGGCCATCAGCAGGTTACTCCCTCGACCGAGTAGCTCAATTACAACTCGCCGCCACGTCTCACTGGAGCCTGCGTAATACCCGAAAGGAGGACGACTCTCGGTGTAGGGCCGGAAGGGGGAAGATCTGCCTGTGACTCCCATCCATACGACTGCTGGAGAGGTCAGGCGGGCCAGATCGTTGAGCAGGGCGGGCAGCCCTGAGCCGAACTTGGCTGCTCGCTCGAGCCTCCCAGCCGGATGGCGTCGAGTACCTCGTCGGCGACTGCGAAGGCACCGCCCCTCACAGCCGTGGCCCTCTTCCTCCGGCTCGAACCTCGCGGCGCCTCATGGCTGCAGACAATCACGAGCAAGAGGGCGCCGTTGACACTGCCATCGGTGTCGCTTCAGCGGACGGGAGGCGCCAGGTGCGGTGGGCCTCGCATGATCCGGCGGAAACCGACCAGGAGCCAGCCGAGGAGGCTGCGCCGGCGGCGTGGCTCCGGGTCGGCAGGCCAGAACTGATCCCTTGCGGGAGGCACCTTCCTTTTCGGCGTGTCCCAGGTGCCGTCGAGCGCCCGAGGTGGTGATACCTCGTGCTGGACGTGGAGGCTTCTAACGCTCCGGAGAGCCCGGCATTCGAAGATCGAGTCGATGCGTCGGGCGAGATCAGAGGCGTTCTTCGCCTCAACCAGGTGATCGGGCAGCAAGGCCCAAAGGGAGCCGGTGTACTCGCCCCAGTAGATGCACATGCCGGGGTAGCGTCGCCGCAGGGCTTCCACAGCCTGGTCGAGATCGGCTTCCTCTGCCAGGCCGTGGTTCCACACGACGGCAGCGTCGGGGAGGCCGCTGAGTCGGGCAGCGTACTCACAGTAAGTCACAACGTCACCTCCAGAGCGAACGCGGCAGGCGCGCTCGTCAGGTGATGGATGGCCAGGACGGCCGAATGGGGTGTCGTGCGGCCGGTGGATTCCGGGGGAACAGACCACCGACCGCACGACTGGCCGACCAGGACGGTCGGCGAAGGACGCGCACCAGGGGGTGCAGCGCGCGTCCTGGTCTCAGTGGTTGATCAGGGCCCAGGCGGCGTGGCCGTCGGCGCGGTCGTCCTGACCGGTCTCGTCGGCGTGCGCGTCGGCGAGAATCAATCCGCGTCCGTGCTCGGCGGGGTCGACTTCCTCATCAGTGCGGACGGGGACAGGGCCGTCGTCCAGCACCGTGAGGAGCGTCTGCCGGTTGCCGATGAGGAGTTCGACTCTGATGCGGCCACCAGGTGCGCCACTGGCCGAGTGCCAGACGGCATTGGTGCCGTATTCGCTGACGATCAGTTCGAACGCCTCGGCAAGCCGTGGCTCTGCTGACAGGAGCAGACGGACCCATCGGCGCAGAAGAGGTACCGCGTCGGCCACGCCCGGCGTGTCTATGCGCCACAGATGATCGTCTCTGCCTGCCTTGATCCTCGCTCCGAAATCGGAGACTTGGCGCACCGCCGGCCCTCTGGAGATGGCCAGGGAGCCGTCCACGTCCGTCCTAGCGGGCGGTTCGCTACGGCCCGGCGGCTCGGCTGCGCATGAGAGACCCTCAGCGCTCTGGAGGATAGGCGGTGTCACGGCCCTCAGAGCTATCCTCATCCATACCTCCCTTTTGTGGGTGAGGCCGTGTGGCCGGGCGAGGGGCTGCAATCCATAGCCCGGCCACACGGAGACTTCTTGGCACACAGAGCCACCGTGCGTCGGCTCCTCTGAAGCTCTGACGAACCTCTTGGCCACCGACGCGAACCAACTCGCCACCTTGTTCGACTGTGGTCACTTGGTCGCTCTCCGTGTTGCCATGACATAGTGACTCTGTACAGTTCATGATCACAATCACCTCGACCAGATTTGTTGACGAATTGCTGCGACCACTTCACCCAGGACGCAGAGGGGAAGGCAGACTGCCACTCATGGTCCAGCCGCATAGCCCGACGGTTCGTGGCCGTCGCCTCGCCAGAGAACTTCGCGAACTACGCGAACGGGCCCAATTGCGTCCGGACGATGTTGCTCAACGCCTTGGCTGGAGCCGCCAGAAGGTAATGCGGATCGAGCGGGCCCTCACCAAGGCCAGCGGCAATGACCTCAGCGCGATCATGGATCTCTACGGTGTCATCAGTCCCGAGCGTGATGCTCTGCTCCAGCTCGCCAAGGATGCTTGGAAGCGAGGCTGGTGGACTGCCTACCGCGACATCTTCACCGGCACGTACCTGTCCCTGGAGGACGAGGCTTCCCAGATTCGCGAATGGCAGCCCCAGGTGGTTCCGGGTCTGCTCCAGACGCCCGATTACGCACGCGAAGTCGTGATGGCCTTCACGTCGGACACCGCAGACATCGAGCGTCGCGTTGCCGCACGGATGACCAGGCGCTCAATCCTGAGTCGCCCGAGCGCTCCTGACCTCCACGTCATCCTCGACGAGGCCATCTTGCATCGCAGGATGGGTGGCGCCGAGACGATGCGGGGCCAGTTCGATTCGCTACTCGCCGATGCGCGGCGCCCGCATGTGAACCTCCAGGTGCTCCCGTTCGCCCGTGGCAGGCATCCGGGCCTCAACGGAGACTTCGTCGTCCTGACGTTCGAGGTAGGCGTAGACCCCGACATCGCCTACCTCGAGACCCCGGGCGGCGACATCTACCTGGAGTCCGAAGAGGACGTCAGTCGCCGTAGGGTGGTCTTCGACGAACTATCCGAAATGGCATTGTCTCCAGACGAATCACGGGCGCGCATCGAACGTGCCGCAAGGGAGATCACCGGAGATGGCTAGCGTCACCCCCCGCACATGGCGTCGCTCTTCCTACAGCACCAGCGGCGAGAACTGCGTGGAAGTCACTGCCTTGGCGCCTGGGCTCGAGGATCAAGACTCCAGCCAGGGCTCTTGGATGAAGAGCAGCCGCAGCCAGCAAACGACTGATCAGTGCGTCGAGCTTGCGAGCGTCAGTGGCTACGCAGCCGTGCGGGACTCCAAGGATCCGGAAGGCCCCAAACTCATCCTTGAAGATCGGGCATGGCAGGAACTCAGGCGTCAGATCAAGGCCGGCGCTTTCGATGAGGCGAGGTCTGCCACGTAGCGCGGTCATCTCGCAGGATGCGCGAACGCCGTCCTCGGCCAAGTGCGGGTCCAGGGCTCGTCACGCCCATCCAGCGTAGGCACTTGCATAGCGGAGAAACTCGGACGCAGGTCGTTCAGGAGGCCACCTCGGCATGTCGTAAGGGCGGACCGAGCATTCGCTGGACTGCTCTACGGGGCGATGGTGTCGGTGTACGCCGCGTCTACCTCGGCAGTGAAGGTGTCCTCAGCATCGTCGCCGTCGGTGATGGAGACGCGGGATTGGCGGCTTCGGGTCCAGAAGGCGCGCATGTCCGGGCTGGTCATGAGGAACCGCAGGGCGTTGCGGAGTTCTGGGAGCTCGATCGTGTGAGTCTCGTAGGCGACCTTCTGGAGGTTGAGGATCAGGTTGCAGTAGTGGTCCTTGCGGGTCGTTTGCTCACCGGGGGCGGGGGCTGGCCAGACCGAGAGAAGTTCGCTGTCCTCGATGGCCATCTTGATCAGGTCGGTGTGCAGCTCGCGCATCGCGAGTTCGCTGCTGCGCAGTTGCTCCTCCTGGGCGATCCTCAGCTCTTCACGCTGGTTTCGCAGCTCACGGCCCTGCATCAGGAGCGCGGCGGTGATGCCCAGGAATGCGGCACCGGAGAAGAAGACCGCGACCGGGCTGACCGCCTGGCCAATGTCCGACCAGCGCGCCAACTCGTCGTCCTCCAACCGAAGCAGGAGAAGAACCGGGACGAGGACGCAGAGGACCACGATGAGGAGCCCCGCGCTGATCGCGAGACCCGTGGGGAGGGCGCGCCTCATTCTGCCTGTCATGGCACCGCCATGTTAGGCGCGGGATGTGTCCGGAATGCCTTCCAGTGGCCGCATCTGCTCGCCGCGGGTGCGCAAGTCGTCGGCGATGTCCGCCAGGGCGTGCAGCGTCTCTCGGTGATGAGTGAGCCAGCCGCCGGTCTGGTGGCCGACCGGGCCAGGTCCGTAGTCGTGGATGAGGGCGGTGTGGGAGTCGAACAACAGGAAGTCGAAGTAGCTCTCCACGGGAGACGGCGGCACGAAGAACTCGATGTCTTCTCCCAGCCGGCTCCGCACCTCATAGTTGATCATTTCGTAGTGCAGGTAGTCGGTGAGCGGGTAGGCGAGCAGCCGCACCCGGGTGAACTGCAGGTTCCGGGACCTCACCTCATCGCGAAGAGGCTGGTCCCCCATCGCCTCTTCCTGTAGAAGGCGGCGGGCCAGCGCGGCGTCGCCCGCCTGGAATGCCTCCTGCGATTGGACACCGTCGGCCTCACGGTATGCCTGCCAGCACTCCAACTTGAGGAAACGCCGCTCGGTGCGTGCCCATGCCTCACCGAACGACTCCAGAAAGCCTTCCAGGGTGAGCCGTTCGCTGCCGTCCAGTGCCCACGGAGGCGGTTGATGCATCATTCGTCCGGGATGTCTTTCTTCGCGGCGATGAGAGTGGTGCGTGTGATTCGAACGATGCGTTCGTTCGGTGCACACCGGGCGTCTTTCAGCGGATTCGACCCAAGCTCTTCGGTAATGTCGACACCGATGACCGCGAATGCGCCATCACTGAGAGTGAGAATATCAGGGGAGCCGGTCGTCGAGGTCGTGTCACCGCGCTCAGCAGGCGTTTTGCCGAGCCGACCGGTCACCTTCATGCGAACCTCCTGGATAGAAGCCACCGACGCCCCTACCCGAGCCACATCCCGAAGAAACGCTTGTCGCAAGTTCATGGCCTGATGGGGCCAACTGGAGTATGCAATACGAAGAAGCGATCAGCAGGTATCGGGCGATACAATAGCCATAAAGTCGATTGACCCGAATTCCTGATCAGGCACAAGGCGTTCTGGTGTGCGGGTCGAAGGCGTCCGTTCCCAAGACCTTGGCCTGGGTACGGCCCTCGAACGGGTAGGCGCCGTACGGTTATCCCAACGGGCCGCATCTCTGGGCAAGGTGCGCGACAAGCTCGCCGACCGGGACCAGGGTCTGCTCCCCTGAATCCATGTCGCGCACTGTGATCACCTCCGCCTCCTTGTCGGACGCTCCATAGATCAGCGCGAAGCGCGCCTTTCGGTCGGCGGCCCACTTGAGTTGCTTGGCCAGTTTGCGGCTGGCGGCCAGGTAGATCTCGGTGCGCAGGCCAGCGTCCCGTAGTTGTGCGGCGAAGCCCATGACTTCGGACGCGGTGTCTTCGGCGATCATCGTGACCGCGACGTCGATTCTGTGTGCGTCGCCCTCGCCGTCGCCGAGGAGGCCGATGATCCGTTCGACGCCGAGGGAGCCGCCGCAGGCAGGGACGTCTGGTCCTCCAAGGGAGGAGATCAGGCCGTCGTAGCGGCCACCGCTGGCGATCGATCCCGGCATTCCCTCGGCGACCACTTCGAAGATCACGCCGGTGTAGTAGTCAAGGCCACGGACCAGGCCGGGGGTGAAAACGAGTCGGTCTTCGCCGATTCTCGGGGATGCCAGTTCGAGTAGCCGGTTGATCTCGTCCAGGCCTGCGCTCCCGGCCTCGCTGTCCTTCAGCGCGGTCTGCATTCGCTCAACAGCGTCAGCGGCCGTCAGGTCGCCGACCAGGGCTTCGGCGAGGTCGGGCGCCAACGATCGGGCGTCCACCATCTCGGCCGCGACCTTGTCTGGGGAGAGTTTGTCGAGCTTGTCCAGGGTGATGAGTACACCGCCGCCGAGTTCGACCGGAACGCCATAGACCTCCAGCAGCCCCGACAACGCCCGCCGTGAGTTCACCAGTACCCGGTAGTCACGCACGCCGACAGCGTCCAGCGCATCAGTCAGCGCGCAGACCACCTCAGCATCAGCGAGTGGCGACGCCGAGCCGACCACGTCCACATCGCATTGCGCGAACTCGCGGAACCGGCCCCTACCTGGCCGGTCAGCCCTCCACACTGGACCCATGGCGTACCGCTTGAACGGCATAGGGAGTTGTGAGCCGTAGGCGGCGACGACTCGGGCAAGCGGGACGGTCATGTCGTAGCGGAGAGCGAGGTCGGCTTCGCCGGTCGCTTCGTGCTCGCCGCGCCGCAGGATCTTGAAGATCAGCTTGTCGCCCTCGTCGCCGTACTTGCCGGTCAGGGTCTCCAGCCGCTCGAAGGCCGGCGTCTGCAACGGTTCGAATCCGTACCGCTCGAACACCCCACGGACCTGCGCGAAGACATGCTCGCGGGTACGCAGGGCGCTGGCGAGAAAGTCCCTGGTGCCCGAGGGCGGCTCGAACTGTTGTGACGCCAAGGGAGCTCCTGATCAATGCGACGGCTCATCGCGATAGGTGTGTCAGAGACCCGGCCCGGCATCCGGACGCGGAGCGAACCATGGGACCGAACCTTTTCGAGATTATCGACGGCTTCCTCACCGCGCTGCCAACGTTATGAGGCGGCCCAGTCCCGGATTGCCTGAGCGGTCTCGTCAGTAACGTCGGAATCGGTTAGGTCGGTGGGGTGAAGCCATCGGTGGGCGGTGTGTTCGGTGCTCAGGACGATGGGCCGACCGTTGTGGGTGAGACCAAAGGTGTATTGGCGCGCTTTGCGGCCAGATCCGGAGATGTAGTCGAAATGGGCGACAAAGCCAGGATCGAGGGTGAGTGGTCCGGTCCAGCCGATTTCTTCGGCCAGCTCGCGTTCCAGTGCGGTGAGCAGGTTCTCGCCTGGCTCGACGCCGCCTGAGGGCAACTCTTCGATACCGGCCATGAACGCGTCCTCGTTGGAGCGGCGCAGGATGAGCACTTGGCCATCGGTGTGGACGATGGCACCGACCACGAGCTTGGTGATGCCGTCGCGGTCGGCGTCGGCGTGCAACTGTTGGAAGTCGAGCCCCGATGCGGTGGTCACGCTGGCAGGGTAGCCAGACCGGGGAGCGCGGCGAGGATGTTTCCGATGGCGGCGTGGTGGTCATGACCGTGCCGCGGGTAGGGCGGCGCGGTCGAAGCGGGCGATGAGGCCGGGTTTGCGGTGGTGCTTTCGGCGTAGGAGCGTGAGCCGTTCGGTGAACTCCTGAGGGAGGCCGGCGCGGTCGGCGAGGGCTTGGAGGTCTTTGAGGAGTTCGACGGCCACGTCGTAGTCGGACGGTTTGCGGGTGTCGATGAGTGCGTCGACGCGTACCCAGGTCAGTTCGGGGTCGCGGGCCAGGGCGTCCAGTCTCTTCTCGCGGGCCGCCGCGCGCTGCTGCTCGCGGCGGGCCTCCTGCGCCGCGCGTGCCGCCTCGGCTTCGCGTTCACGTTCGTGGCGGACTTGGGCGGCGGTGTCCAGCAGCTCGGCCACCGTGCGCCGGGGACGGTCGTCTTTTTCGGCGTCGGGTTTGCCACGGAAACGGCGGAGCAGCTCCATCTGGACCCGGTGCCCTTGGCCTTGCGCGACTCGAAGGAGGAGTGCCTTCACGTCCCTGACCGGCAGTGCCTCGATCCATTCGGCGAGCTGGCCGCCATCGTCCTTGGTGTCAGCCAGGGGCGGGCTCGTCCGGGCGGCGACTTGGAGCAGGTCGGGGTCGAGGCGGAGGAAGTCGGCGAGAGCGCGCTGAGAAGCGGTGAGGGCACGCAGCCCTGCGGGTACCGGCGGTTCGAGTTCGTCTTCTTCGTCCTGGTCGAAGGCGTCCTCATCGCGTTCCCAGCTTCCGTAAGCCGCGAGCCAGGCGAGGTAGAGGGCACGCAAGTCTCCGGCCGCGAGTTCCGTGCGCACTCCGATGATCGCCGAGAGCGATTCGTCCGCGCCTTCGATCCAGTCGCCGCCCTCGTCCTCGCTGGTCAGGTCGAGGATGATGTGCTTGCCGGAAACCTCGGCGGTGACGTGGGGGTCGATGCAGTACTGCTCGGCGACCTTGAGCGGGAGCAGTGTGCGGGGAAGGCGGAGCATCACCTGATGGGTGCCCCAGCTGGTGACGTACAGGTGGGCGTCGTAGTAGCGCCGCATCATCCTGCGGGGGTCGCCCCGGAAATCGCCCCAGTGGTATTCGTTGGTGAAACTGGTGGCGGTGATCCGTGCCCGCGTAGATAGCGCGCGGACTTCAGCCTGCTGTCGTTCGTCCAGAGGCTGGTCGACGGCCAGGAACTCGTAGTACTGGTAAGTGCTCATCTTCGCTCGTCTTCAGCGGGCCCAGTGCTGGTAGGCGTCGATCCATTCGGCGCCTGCCGGGCGAGGTGTGGGAAGCGGCAGATTCAGGAGCCCGATGGCCTGCCGGTGCTTACCGCGGGTGCAGATTGCAACGATCTCACCACCAGGCGAAAGATCGATCTTCGTGACGTTCACCTCGACACCCAGGACGGTGGTCTGGAAGGGAACGCGTAGATGCTCTTCCAGCAGGCAGTGGAAGCCGGTGCGCTGCTCGTCCTCGTCGTAGGCGTCGACGGTGGCCTGCTCCACCAGTGCGTCCAGTTCGGCATCGCTCAGCCTTGTCACTCGGGTCAGAGTAGTGACGCCACGCGGACGATGTGAGATTTCGTCCGAGCCGGGCGATCAACGGGTAGCGCCGATCGTCGGCTCGGATGGCTGACTGCACGGGATGTCGGTCCTGGGTGGTTCCGCCGTTCGGCTTGAATGGCTCGGTGGCGGATTCACAGGTCATCGAGGTGCGGCGGTTGATCGACGGACTGCGGTGGGATCGCCGCCGGGATCCGTACCGGGGACGCCGGGAGTATGGGGCGCGGGCCGACGAGGTGGCGGCGGAGATCGACCGGCTGATCAAGCGGGAAGCGGCAGCGCAGGCCGTCCCCCTGGCACGCCGAGCGGTGGAGCGCGTCACCTCGGCGTTGCTGCACATGGACGACTCGTCAGGGATCGTGGGCGATCGATTGGGTGAGCTGATGCTCCTGTACGCCAAGGCGTGCACAGCGGCGCCCCCGGACGCCAAGCGGCTCGCTGCGTGGCTGGTGAAGATGCGGCTGGACGGGCCGGGTTGGCCGGAGACCCGGCTGGCTGTATTCAAAGACGCGCTGGGAGAGCGGGGCTTGGCCGAACTCGCCCGGCTCGTGGAGGACCGCCGCGCCGCCGATGATCCGGACTCGTGGGCGGTCCTCGTGGGCGTGCGGGACCTGCGGGAGCAGCTGGCGGCAGTATCGGGCGACGTTGACGCACATGTCACGGTGCTGGCCGAGGATCTGCGCGGCACCTACCGCTACACCAAAATCGTGAAGGCGTTGCGGGCGGCCGGACGGGACGGCGACGCGGAATGGTGGGCCCGCGAGGGACTGGCGCGTGACAGGGCGGGCCACCAGGCCGACCAGCTACGGGACCGGCTGGTGGATCTACTGCTGGACCACGGCCGCGGGGACGAGGCCATCGCGTTGCGCCGGGCGGCGCTGGAGCACCGGACGATGCACATCGATTACATAGCCCTGCGCAAGACCGCCGAACGGGTCGGCCAGTGGCCCGACCTGCGCGACTCGGCGTTGAGCGTGATCCGTGGCCGGGCCCAGGTCGACCGCCGCTACGTCACCGACCTGCTCAACGTCCTGATCGCCGAGAAGCTCCTGAACGAGGCGTGGGGCCTGGCGGTCGCCCACCCGAACGAGCTGCACGAATCGGAGTGGTTCCGGCTGATCGAACTCCGGGAGATCGATCAACCGGCCGACGTGATCGCGCCCTACCAGGACTTGATCGAGCTACAACTGGCCGCGACCGGTGACAAATACCGCTACAACAAGGCGGTCAAGACGATCATCCGGCTCGGTGAGGCGTACCGGCGATCCGGTGACGAAAGCGGCTTCGCCGGCTACCTGGCCGACCTGCGGGAGCGCCACAAGCGCAAGACGTCGTTCATTGCCAAGCTGGATAGGGCAAGGCTGGATCCTTGACAACCTTTTGAGCAGAGACGGTTGGCGTTCCGCCCGGCGTAATCATGCAGGGCCGTGGGCTTGTCTGCGCCGATGATGCGAAGGTTGCCGACGATCTCGGCGAGCTCCCCGCCGAGCATTTCATCTCAGACCATAACCATGCTAACTAGCATGATAGTTAGCATGAAGTCTCGGTTGACCAGGTCGGAGACCGCACCTGGTCTACCGGCCGGGGTCGTGATTGGCCATCACGGCCGCAGCTACAGCGGCACGAGCCCCACCTCGCATCAACTGCCGCAACAGCTCGGGTGAGGCTCGATAATCGCGTAATTGCTTTTCCGCATCGATGGCGCCTGCGGCGAGAAGGGCCGGAGTGTCCAGCCCTTCTCGCCTACCTTTCTGCTACCGAGCGGTTGAGCGGTTGCGGGTTTTGGCTAGGGCTTCGAGGGCTGTCTCGTCGGCGTCGGGGAGGGTGTGTAGGTAGCGCTCGGTTGTGGCTATGGAGGCGTGGCCTAGGCGTTCCTTGACTACCTGGAGGTCGGCGCCGCCGTTGAGGAGCCAGGAGGCGTGGGCGTGGCGTAGGTCGCGCATGGTGGGTTTGAAGTTGAGGCCGGCGGCGGCCAGGGCGGGGTACCAGATCTTGCGGCGGAACCAGTCGTTGGGGATGTGGCCGTCGGTCTCGCGGACGCGGCGGGGGCGGGGGTTGTCCTTGCCGTTCGCGCGGCGGGCGGCGCGGTAGAGGGTGAAGGCGCCTCGGCAGTAGTCGCAGCGGCAGCGGCCGGCGGTGTACCCACTGAGGGTGCCGTGGTTGTAGGTGCGGCCCTTCTCGTTGGGTTCCGTGCGGCCGAGTGTCTCGGGGTCTGGGATCTCGGTGATGCGGGCTCGGGGCTTGTCCTGGGGCGGCATCTGAAAGAGGAGGTCGTCCTGGGTCAGGTTGGCGGCCCGGATGTGGTCCTCGAGCTTCTCGATGATCTGGGTGCTGAGCTTGAAGCGGCGGAACTCCTTGTCCTTCGGGTAGTCCTTGACGAGGAAGTGGCGGCCTTCCGGGTGGAACTTCGGGTTCAGCTCGACGACCGTGCGGCTGACCGTGAGGATGCGGGTCCGGAGGTTGACGTCCTTCACGCGCAACTCGCTGAGTTCGCCCCAGCGGAGGCCGCTCTCGATCTCGGTTTCGGCCAGGAGGCGGAAGGTTCCTTCGGGGAGGGCGTTGTAGACGTCGTCGAACTGCTCCGGCGTGATGATCTCTAGGGGCTTGCGGACGACCGGGGGCGTGCGGACTCCGCGGCAGGGGTGGATGAAGGTGACCTGGTCGTCCATCGCCGTCGTGAAGATGGCGCTGAGGACGATCTTGTTGTAGCGGATGTTCACGGGCTTCATGCCCTGGTTCTTGAGGGCCGTGATCCACGCGCGGACGTGCTCGGGGAGGATGTCGATCATCCGCATCGAGCCGAACGTCGGCATGATGTTCCTGTAGATCGCGTACGTGTAGCTCTCACGGGTGGTGGCCTCGACCTGGTGGTTCGGGAGCCAGACCTGCTCGACGTAGTCCTTGAACCGCTGCTTTCCGCGGCCCGGGTCGCCGGTTCGGCCTCTTGAGACCTCCACCTCGGCTCGCTGCCATGCCTTGTCGGCTTCCCTTTTGTTGGAGTATGTCCCGGCTGACCGAAGGCGGCCCTTGATGTCGACGTAGCAGGCCGTGTAGCGGTACTTTCCGTTGTTGCCTTTGCGCTTCTTCGCGTATCCCACGAGGCGATCTCCCCATGATCATCCGTCCGTGATTTGTCCGTGGACGGTGGCGAACCGGCCATCCTTGTCCGTGAGCGATTGACACCGGAACCCGCCGCCCACCTGGGATTTTAACGCGAATCAGCTTTACCTGCATGACCCCCAAATGGCCATGTTTTGGCGTTCGGGACGAAGAGGTCGTGGGTTCAAATCCCGCCACCCCGACAGAACCGCAGAGGGTTCCCGTGCAGGTCAGGGGCTCGATTCTCACTCAGAGGGTCGGGCCCTTCTCCATGCAACCGACGCTCGTGCGTCATTCATGCGTCGTGCCGTGCACGTTCGCGTGAGCGCCGTGTGCGGACGCGTCGTTTTCGGCTACCTACGCAGCCAGCGCGCGAAAGAATTGCGGCTTTTCTTATGCGCGCTCGGCCGCAGACGCGCGTACCGCTGCGGCGCGCCCGCACAGTGCTTCCGGCTTCGGTAGGACCGTTCACGGGCGGGGACGCGAGGGCCCGGCTATGTCGGTGATCGACGGCTTTCATGACGTTTGAGGTGCCCCTGCTTCACCGAACAGGATGCGCCAGCCGCCGGCGAACAGGCGCCGGAGAAGGCCGCCACGCCATTCGTGTTTTGCTGCGGCGGTGGGCCGATACCGACGGGCCGCGGGTGGAGTCAGCGTGCTTCGGTCGGTCCAGGCGCCGTGGGGTGTCCGAGGGAGTGAATTCGCGCGCTGGACGGGTTCGGCCGCGGCGCGCCGAAGGACGGAGCGCTCGCGGATGGTGTCGATATGGCGGGCAAGGGCAAGGGCGTTCTTCGCCTCGACCAGTTGGTCGGGGAGCAGGGCCCAGATAGAGCCGGTGTACTCGCCCCACCAGATGCAAAGGTCCGGGTACCGCCGCTGCAGCCATGCCACGGCCAGATCGAGATCGGTCTCCGCCGATATGGCTCGCCGGCTCTCGGCGGTCAGCCCGCAGGGGACTCCGCCGGTTCGGGCGAAGGGCATTTCGAGAGTCATCACGTCACCTCCAAACAAGCGGGGCGCACGCACTCGTCAGGTGATGTGCGTTCGCGGGGGAAGGTGGCGCGGATGGTGCGGCCTTGGGTGTCACCGGTCCATGACCAGGTCGCGGTCAGGGCCTCGACGGCGAGCAGGCCCCGTCCGCCCTCGGCCAGATCGGTGATGTCCCGGAGGTGCGGCTCGTCCGGGCCGCCCTGGTCGGTGACGTAGACGATGACGCCCGCCACGTCCATGCTGATCTCGACGATCAGCCGTCCGCCGTCGTGGCCTGAGCGGGTGTGCCGGACGGCGTTCACGGCGAGTTCGTCCAGGACGAGGAGTATGTCGTCCAGGCTCGAAAAGTTGGCCAGTAGATGCGCGGCGAATGCCCGGACAAGCCGGATTTGATCCGCCTTGCCGTGGAATTCCCGCCGCCAGTACATGGACGTCTCGGGCTTCGCCGGAATGGGCACCGCGAGCAACGTTGATCACCTCACATGGACGTTCCGGAATGACGTCCTCATGCTCAGGAACGGCAAGCGATGTCCGCCTGCGCCTTTTCGGTATTCGGCCCCCTCCGCAGAGGTGGTGCGTTGACGGCAGGGACGTTCGCGCGGCGGACGTGCATGATCATGAACGTTCACGGATGCGCACGCTCGTCTCCGGGACGCACATGCTCGCGGAAGGCCATTCGGAGCAGCTCGATCTGCGGCACGCTTGGCGATCGACTGATAACACAGAGTCAGAACGACAGAACGTTTCCGGTCAGCGGTCGCCCCCGGCCCTCACCGGACACGTCCAGCCGGCCGCGCCCACTACGCGGGTCGGCCTCAACGGTGAATCACCGAAGGAGTCGTCGGCATGGGGAAACACGGCAAGCAGGTGCCCTGCGGCATGTGCCAGGGGACGGGGAAGATCGCCACCAACGCTGACGGGAAGTCCCGGGACATTCCCTGCACCGGCTGCGGCGGCACCGGGCGGCAGGGGTGAACATCGACGAGTTGCTGCGCAGGGTGCCGCGTGAGGCGTTCGTCCCGGACACGATCTGGGTGCGCCGGGACGACGGCTTCGCCGTCCCCCTGCGGCGTGCGGACGCCCCGGACCGGTGGCTGGAACTCGTCCGATCCGATGACTCGATCATCACGCAGGTCGATGACGGGGCCACCGAGCGAGGGACGTGGCCGACCAGCTCGGCGAGCGCGCCGAGCATCGTGGCCACGATGCTCGAAGCGCTTGATGTCGAACCGGGCATGAAGGTGCTGGAGATCGGCACGGGCACCGGTTACAACGCGGCGCTGCTGGCGGAGCTGGCCGGGCCGCAGAATGTCACGTCGGTTGAGATAGATCCCGGTCTGGCCGAGCAGGCGCGCACCGCACTCGCGCGGGCCGACTGCCGCGTCGAGGTGGTGACCGGGGACGGCGCGCACGGGCACGGCGCGAGCGCTCCCTACGATCGCGTCATCGCCACGGCCGCGGTGTGCCGACTGCCTTACGCGTGGGTGCGGCAGACGCGGCCGGGCGGTCTCATCCTCGTCCCTTGGGGCCCGACGTTCCACCCCGACGATCCGCTGGCGGTCCTCACCGTGGGGGAGGACGGGACGGCCGAAGGGCGCTTCAGGTGCCCCGCCTGGTTCATGCCGTTGCGGGATCAGCGGATGCCGCAGGACGTCAGGCACCGAACCCGCGAACGCTGGGAGGAGATGGGCGAGCCGGCCGTGTCCCGGTTCGGCCTCACCGTCACCGCCACGACGCAGCACATCTGGCTCGACCGATCGGAAAACCCCGTTCCGCCCACCCTGCCACGCACAGCCGGCTAGCGCGGTAACCGCAAACGTCAGCCAGGGCCTCCCCGCGTTGACTTGCGGCGTATTGCCCATTCGACGCCTTCATATGGGCAACACGCCGCAGGTCAACGCACCCGGCGAACCAGAGTCGCGTGTCGAGGTGGAGGTGGCCTGTTCGGACGACGACGTGCGCTTTCGTGAACGTGCATGGATGCGCACGTTCGTCCTCGGTGCGTAGCCATTCGTCGAGTGCTGTTCGAGACAACCACAATCGATGACACGCTTGGCGTTTGCATGATAACCCTTAGTCACTAGCTCGGCTGTCCTCGGTCAGCAGTTCACCCCAGCCCTCACCGGCCCGATCACGGAGGTCACCGGTGACCAGTCCCTTCGTCCGCCGGCAACGACTCGCCACCGAACTACGGACCTTGCGCGAGCAGCGCGGCATCACCGCTGACGAGCTGGCCAAAGCGATCTTCCGCTCCCGCACGACGATCTCCAAGCTCGAGAACGCCCGCTGCCGCCCCGACGTCGGCGACGTCTCGAACATCCTCAATGCACTCAACACCCCCCGCGAGCACACCCAGAAGATCATCGAGATCGCACTCGAAGCCAATGCACGCGGCTGGTGGGACTCTTACGGCGATGCCATGGGCGCACGACAACGCATGTACGCCAACATTGAATCCGGCGCCGCGACGATCCGCGAATACCACCAGACAGCTCTACCTGGACTTCTCCAGTGCCTGGAATACCACTGGGCGCTCATCGACCTGGACAAGGTCGAGGGCTCCAGGATCAACTATGTGCCCGAAAAAAGTGTCGAAGCACGTCAGCGGAGACAGGAGAACGTCTTCCGGCCAGGTGGTCCTTCGGTCGAGGTCATCATTGACGAGTTCGTCTTGAAGAGGCTGGCGGTTCCGAAACATGTCATGGTGACGCAGCTCCGCCACATGGTGCAACTCGTCACCCGCGAACCACGCTTCACCATCCTCGTCCTACCGCTGGAGGCGCGGGTCCCGCCCGGCCGTCTTCCAGCATCCTCATACACTATCTACACGTTCCCCGATACGAACGATCCGTGCCTGGTCGTCACCGAGACCAGTAATTGCCTGGTTCACACGACTCCGGACGAAGTGGCAGGGTATGAACGTCTACATGACCGTCTCCGGCAGGCCACACTGCCCGCCCTGGAGAGCCTTGCTCTTCTGACAGACACGGCCGACCGGCTGAACGAACAGGCAGGCCCGTAACGTGAAGCAGCAGTACAGCGGCTGGCGTAAGTCGAGCTACAGTGTCCCGGACTCGAACTGCGTGGAGGTGGGCCGCTCCCCCAACGGCACCATCGGCCTACGCGACGCCAAGCAGTCCGGTAACGGTCCCATTCTCGTCCTCACCCGCCAAGAGTGGACCCACTTCATCCTGACCGTTCGCTCCACCAGGGCATAGGCAGCCGCCAACCAGGCCCTCGAGGCGGGCTCGGCCTCTCTTCGGCCTGGTCATGGCGGCCTAGGGGGATGCCTCTCCTCGGGTGTGGCGGCAGTGATCAGTAGAGGTGACCGTCGCCGGGGTTCTCGGACGGCCCAGTCGTCACCCAGGTCGTATGCGGCTGAGATTCAGCCGGTTGCCGCATCTGGGCATTAGCTACCTTGACTTCAGAAGTTAAGCGATTCGCCGTGGAGTCGCTACTGCTTGCCACAGCACCGCGCACGGTGTTCGCAGGGGCGAGAGCGCCGTGGATGTCCCAGTGTCGTCAGCCGGTTGGCCGCTGACACGGGCACCAGCCGGGGTGGTCGGTCGGGTTTGTCGTCGGGGCGCGAGAGGGTGTGTTCATGGCGTATACGACTCGTCCTCCGGTCTTGGACATCACCGAAGTGTTCCCGGATCTCGCCGGGCACGCTCGCACGGCAGTGAGGTTGCATCCGCGTCGCGGAAATCCTGGGGTCGGTGACAGTCACATCGGCGGACCGCTTTTGTGGCCGGTGGACGAGCCCTGGCCGTCCTGTCACAACAAGCCCAATGACTGGGGACGGCTAGAGCATCCGGAGCCGGTTGCCATGGTCCCGATCGCGCAGCTCTATGCCTCCGATATCCCTGACTTTCACTTTCCGGCGGACTTCGATCTTATGCAGATCCTCTGGTGCCCCGCACATGATGCGCTGGTGCCGAGGGAAGGGGCCTGCCTGCGGTGGCGTCGGGCGGCGGACGTCACCGAGGTACTTGCGGTCCCGCCCGCTCCACGTCAAGTCGAGGAATGGGCGATGCCGATCCCTTGCCTACTCGACCCGGAGCCGATCGTCGAGTACCCCTACATCGAGGAACTGCCTCGGAAGCTCCAGGATGAAATCGAAGAGTGGGAGGGCGAATACCCTGCCTACCTGTACGGCCTGTCGATCGCCTCGGGCTGCAAAGTGGGCGGTGGCATGTCGTGGAATGTTACGGACATGGGACAGCATCCCACCTGTGACGTGTGCGGCTCCCAGGCACGCCTCATCCTGCAACTGGACAGTTCCGAATGGGGCGGCGAGTCCGATCAGGAGGATGGGCCACCCCGCTGGCAGCCTGTGGAGGACACCGGCCTTGAGCTTGACGCCTACTGGGCCGCCAATAAACCGACCGGTCTGGTGATCAGCCGCTTCAGTCACGGCGGGTTCTACGGCTGCTCGACCGACCACGAACATCCGGTGATCTTCTACAGTCAGTGACCGCGCGCCCTAGATCGTCCCTCGTGACGGTCACCTCGACACCCAGGACGGTGGTCCGGAAGGCACACGCAGATGCTGTTTCAAACAGGCAATGGAACCCGGCGCGTTGCTCGTACTCGTCGTAGGCGTCCACGGTGGCCGCTCCACCAACGCGTCCAGTTCCGCATCGCCCAGCCTGTTCACTCGGGTCAGAGTAGTGACGCCACACGGACTATGTGAGATTTCGTCCGAGCCGGGCGATCAACGGGTGGCGCCGATCGGTTCGGATGGCTGACCGCACGGGATGTCGGTCCTGAATGGTTCCGCCGTTCGGCTTGACCCCTCTCTGCCAGATTCGTGTGACACAAGGGACGACGTGCAGGCGACGACGGAGTGATGACCCTGCTGCGAGCCAGCGGCAGCCGACTGCCCTGTGACTCGGTCGGCTAACGGCGGGCGTGGCGGATCTTCAACCGGCCGAAGCCCATGGTGCCGGAGATCCGGATCTTCGGGCC
>NZ_SMKM01000190.1 GCF_004348665.1 Actinomadura sp. GC306
CCCCCGTCCCTGCCCAAGGAGGATGCGACATGACCCGGACGAACCCCCGGGACGCGCCCGCCGCGTACCCGTCGGCCGACGACGATGAGGCGCTGAAGGAGCTCATCGCGGATGAGCTCGGCGCGGTGCGAGACCGCAGTTTCGGCCTCACCACCGACGTCCTGGACGAGGCGGGCCTCACCTCGCAGGTGTCCCCGCTGATGTCGCCGCTCGTGTGGGACCTCGCGCACGTCGGGAACTACGAGGAGCTGTGGCTGCTGCGCGCCGCGGCCGGCGCGGACCCGATGCGCCCGGAGATCGACGGCCTGTACGACGCGTTCGAGCACCCCCGGGCCGAACGGCCGTCGCTGCCGCTGCTGCCGCCGGACGAGGCCCGCTCCTACATCGGCACGGTGCGGGCCAAGGTGCTGGACGCCCTGCCCTCGGTGCGGTTCGACACCGCGGACCCGCTCACGTCGGGCGGGTTCGTCTACGGGATGGTCGTCCAGCACGAGCACATGCACGACGAGACCATGCTGGCCACCCACCAGCTCCGCAAAGGCGCTCCCGCCCTCCTCGACCCGATCACCGAACCGGCACGGAAGCGCCCTCCCGGAGATGCCGGGAACGGCGAGGTCCTGATCGAGGCGGGGCCGTTCCGAATGGGCACGTCGGACGATCCCTGGGCCTACGACAACGAGCGCCCCGCCCATGTCGTCGACCTTCCCGCGTACTACATCGACGTCGAGCCCGTCTCCAACGCCGCCTACATCTCCTTCATGGAGGCCGGTGGTTATGACGACCCGCGCTGGTGGCATCCCGCCGGATGGGAATGGCGCGCTCACCATGCCGACAACCACCATGCCGACAACCATCATGCCGACAACCATCATGCCGGCAACGCCGGCGGCAAACGCGCCCCCGCCTTCTGGATCCGCGAAGGCGGCCAATGGCTGCGCCGCCGGTTCGGGCGGACGGAACCCGTCCCGCCGGACGAACCCGTCCAGCACGTGTGCTGGTACGAGGCGGACGCCTACGCGCGGTGGGCCGGCAAGCGGCTGCCGACCGAGGCCGAGTGGGAGAAGGCCGCGCGCTGGGACCCGGAGGCCGGGCGGTCGCGCCGCTACCCGTGGGGCGACGCCTACGAGGAAGGCCGCGCCAACCTGGGGCAGCGGTCGCTCCGCCCGTCCGAGACCGGCGCCTACGCGTCCGGGGCCTCGGCCTACGGGGTGAGGCGCCTCCTAGGGGACGTGTGGGAGTGGACGTCGTCCGACTTCGGCGGCTACCCCGGTTTCCGGTCCTTCCCCTACAAGGAGTACTCGGAAGTCTTCTTCGGCCCCGAGCACAAGGTGCTGAGAGGCGGCTCCTGGGCCACACACCCGCTCGCCGTGCGCGGATCGTTCCGCAACTGGGACTACCCCATCAGGCGGCAGATTTTCTCCGGTTTCCGCTGCGCGCGGTCCGTCGCGGGGGAAGGACGCTAGATGTGCCGCCACCTCGGCTACCTCGGGCCTGAGCGGACACTGCACTCCCTCCTCTACGACGGTGAGCACTCCCTGGAGACCCAGTCGTACGCGCCGCGCATGACACAGGGATGCATCCTCAACGCCGACGGCTACGGCGTCGGCTGGTACCGCGACGGCGCGCCCGTCCGGTTCCGCCGCGCCCAGCCGATCTGGACCGACGCGTCGTTCCGCGAGGTCGCCGGGGCCGTCCGGGCGTCCTGCGCGGTCGCCGCGATCCGGTCGGCGACGCCCGGGTTCCCCGTGGACGAGTCGTGCGCCCAGCCGTTCCGCGCCGGGCCCTGGCTGTTCAGCCACAACGGCAAGATCGACGACTTCGGCGGGGCGGAGGGCAGGCTCCGCGAGCTCGCCGGGGACCTCGCCGCGGTGCCCGACGCCCGCGCCCCGGTCGACTCGGCGCCGCTGTTCGCCCGCGCCGTCCGGCACTGGCGGGACGGCGCGGCCCTCGGCGCCGGCCTCGCCGCCGTCGTCGGCGAGGTCACCGCGTTCGCGCCGGGCCGCTACAACCTGCTCGCCTCCGACGGCACGTCCCTCGCCGCCACGACCTGGGGCGACTCCCTGTTCGTCCACGAGGGCGCGGACCACATCCGGATCGCGTCCGAGCCGCTGGACGACGACGCCGGCTGGAAGGCCGTCCCCGACCGCTCCCTCGTCACCGCCGCACTCGACCCCGGCGTGTCGATAACGCCCCTCTGATCGATAACGCTTCTCTGATCGATAACGCCGCTCTCATCGACAACGCCGCTCTGAGGAGAACCACGTGGACCGGTTCCTGACCGCCGACGACCTCGCCAAGACGCTCCGCAGCGACGTCCACGAGGGGCTGACCGGCACCCCCAAGACCCTGCCGCCCAAGTGGTTCTACGACGAGCGCGGCAGCGCGCTGTTCGAGGAGATCACCGCGCTGCCGGAGTACTACCCGACCCGCCGCGAACGGGAGATCCTCCTCGCGCGGGCGCCCGGCGTCGCCGCCGCCACCGGCGCCCGGACGCTGCTGGAGCTCGGCGCCGGGTCGGGGGAGAAGACCAGGCTGCTGCTCGACGCCCTCGCGGGCACGCTGCGCACCTACGTGCCGGTGGACGTGAGCGGCGACTTCCTGGCGGAGGCCGCGGCGGGCATCGCCGCCGACCACCCCGGCCTGCACGTCCGGCCCGTCGTCGCCGACTACGAACGGCACCTGCACCTGCTGCCCGCCGGGGAGCGCCGCCTCGTCGCCTTCCTCGGCGGGACCATCGGCAACATGCCGCCCGCCGAGCGGATCGGGTTCCTCGGCGCCCTCCGCGCCACCATGTCCGCCGGCGACTTCCTGCTGGTGGGCGCCGACCTCGTCAAGGACACGGGACGGCTCGTCCGCGCCTACGACGACACGGCCGGGGTCACCGCCGAGTTCAACCGCAACGTCCTGCACGTCATCAACGCGGAACTGGACGCCGACTTCGACCCGGACGCCTTCGAGCACGTCGCGGTCTGGAACGACGCGGAGGAGTGGATCGAGATGCGGCTCCGGTCGACCCGCGACCAGGACGTCCGCGTGGGCGGCCTCGACCTCGCGGTCTCGTTCGCGGCCGGGGAGGAGATGCGCACCGAGATCTCCGCCAAGTTCCGCCGGGAGCGGCTGGAGGCCGAACTGGGCGCGGCCGGGATGGAGATCGCGGAGTTCTGGACGGACGCGGACGGCGACTTCTCACTCACCCTCGCCAGCCCCGCCGGTTGAGCCCGTCGCTGAACCGGCCGGTGAGCCGGCCGGTCGAGCCCGCCGGCTGAGCCCACGCCTTCACTTCTTGCGGGACGGCTCCGCGAGACCGAGCCGCCGCAGGCTCCCGGCGAGGCGGGTCGCGATGTACCGGTGGCCGGCCTCGTTCGGGTGGGTGCGGTCGCGCTTGATGTACTGGGCGGCGTTGCCGACGCCGGTCAGCGGGTCGCCGGTGACCCACCGCTCGCCGATCGGGTCGATGAACGGGACGCCGAGCTGCCCGGCGAGGTCGCGCAGCGCGTCCCGGACGGCGATCGCGCCCTGCGGCGGCGTGCCCGTCCCCCAGATCGGCCCCATCAGCACGATGTGCGTGCCGGGCCAGCGCTGCCCGGCGCGTTCGAGCAGCACGTGCGCGGCGGCGGCGACCTGCGGCGCGGGGATGCGGAAGTCGTTGTGCCCGCCAGAGACGATGAGCAGGTCGGGTGCGGGCCGCCAGCCGAGCTGGCTCTCGAACAGCCCGAGGAAGTCGTCGCGGCGCTTCACCACGAAGCCGGTCCCGGCGCGCCCGCCGACGACGACCTGCCAGCCGAGCAGCCGCGCCGTCGCCGACGCGTAGGTGAACTCCGGCTGGACGCGCCCGTCGCCGACCGTGTAGCTGTCGCCGAGGAACATCACCACCGGGGGCGCGGCGTCCCGCCCGCCGTCCCGGCCGCCGCCGCCCTGCCCGGGGCCGTCCGCCGCCGCCGAGCGGTGCACCGGACCCCCGAGCGGCGAGCAGCCGGTCGCGGCCGCCGCCGCCACCAGGCTCAGGCACAGCACGAACGTCGCCGCGCCGCGTCGGGCGCGGCGAGATCTCATCGAGGACCACCCATTCGTCCGGGGCCACCGGGAAGTGAACCCGTATCTTACTGATCCGAGGCGCCCGCCGAGGCCGTGTCCGCCCCGGTGTGCGGCGGTTCTCCCGGCGGCGGGCGGTTCGGTAGATCGAGTCCTCGGCTCCACCGGCCGTTCACGTCCCGGTACCGCGGCGGCCACCCGTGCCCGAGAGGGTTCCGCGGGTGACGGGACGGCAACGGCTCAGTGAGCTGGACCTGCTGCGTTTCCTGGCGGCGGTGGCGGTGGTGCTCTTCCATTTCACCGGCTTCGGCGGGGCGGGCGCGTGGCCCGAACCCTCGCGCGAGGTCTTCCCCGAGATCTCCGCGCTGACGCGGTTCGGCTACCTCGGCGTCGACCTCTTCTTCGTCATCAGCGGCTTCGTGATCCTGATGAGCGCGTGGGGCCGGGGACCGGGCGAGTTCGGCGTCTCCCGGGTCGTGCGCCTGATGCCCGCCTACTGGGTCAGCGTCCTGCTCGGCCTGTTCGTGTACGCGCTGTTCCGGCTGGGGCACGGCGTCCCCGGACTGGTCGTGCCGAACCTGACCATGCTGCAGGGCGGGCTCGGGGTGCGGAACGTGGACTCCGTCTACTGGACGCTCTGGATCGAACTCCACTTCTACGTGCTGATCGCCGTCCTCGCGGCCATCGGGATCACGTACCGCTCCTGCATCGCCTTCATGGCGGTGTGGCTGTTCGCCGGCCTGTTCGCCGACCAGGCCGACCACCGGCTCCTCCAGGTGATGCTGGTGCCGACCTGGAGCCCGTACTTCATCGCGGGCATGGCGCTCTACATGATCCACCGCTTCGGCCCGACGCTGCTGCTGTGGGGGTTCGTCGGGGTGACGTACCTGATGGCCCTGCGCTGGGGCGCCTGGCGCGCGGAGACGGTGTTCCGCGGCGCCGACGAGGTCGTCGTCAGCGCCCTCATCACCGGGATCTTCGCGGTGATGATCCTCGTCGCGACGGACCGCCTCAGCCGCATCCGCTGGCGCGGCCTGACGACACTCGGCGCGCTGACGTACCCGCTCTACCTCCTCCACTCCCAGCTGGCACTGCCCCTGCTGGACAACCTCTACCCGGCCCTCAACCGGTGGGCGGCCCTCGCCGCGGTCATCGCCGTCTCACTCACCGCCTCCTACGCCGTCCACCACGCGGTCGAGCGCCCCCTCGCAGCCTGGATGCGCCCCCGCCTGCGCGCGTCCCTGGAGGCCGCGAGACCGCCCGCCGAACCCTCTGCGGTGGTCCACCGGGACCTTGGCGGTGACCGCGACGGTCCTCGCCTCAACGGCGATCCCCCTCACGACCGCACCCCCGCTGACGCGACCACCAGCTGAAGTACGACCACCAGCTGATGCAGAGGAGCGGGCACCCCTTCGCGGTCGCGCTCGTCTACGCGGACCGGTGGGGCGGTTCCGGGGTTTCGGAGGGTGGGCGGAGCTCGTCGGTGTAGGGGACCGTCAGGCGGCGCATCACGCCGGAGTCGTCGATCGAGTACTGGCCGAGGCGTGACAGCGGCGGTGAGTACGCGTGGATCGTGACGCTGGTGTCCGCCACGCCGGCTATCCGGTGGATGTGGTCGGGGCCGAAGCCGAACGACCCGCCTTCGGCGACGACGGTCCGGAGGGGCTCGCCGCCGATGCGGGGGTTGTTCTCCTCCACGGCCCCGGCGACGACGCGCACGGCCCCGGAGGAGACGTCGTGGTCGTGCCAGCCGGTGTCGTCGCCGGGGGTCCAGCAGAGCAGCCAGACGTCCACGTGCTCGTCCCGGTGGAGCGAGGCGTAGTGGCGGGCCCCCTCGGGGAACGCCACGTGCTCACGCCACAGCTCTGGCCGGCCGGCCAGGCGGTCGACCAGCTCGCGCAGCTCCCGCCGGTCCAGGAAGCGGGCGGGCAGGTCCGCGAAAGGGGGACGGGACAGTACCTCGGACGACACGTTGCGATCCCTCCGGCCTGGACACGACCTGGACACGGCCTGCTGCCTGGAAACGACCTGGACACGATCTGCTGAACCGCATCGGTTAAACGATTCAGTTAAACGGTTTAGTTAACCGATTCAGTGAACCGGTTCAGAGGAGTCGTCGTCAAGCCGCCCGGGCGCGCTGTCGGTGCCGGGCTCTAGGGTTGGAGAGTGCCGGAGAAGCGCAAGCGCGCGACCATCCGCGAGGTGGCGCGGGCGACGGGGCTGTCGCCCGCCGCCGTGTCGTACGCGCTGCGCGGCATCCAGACCTCGGAGGAGACGCAGGAGCGGGTACGGGCGGCCGCCGACGAGCTCGGCTACGAGGCGCACCCGATCGCCCGCGCGCTGGCCAGCGGCCGCACCGGGCAGGTCGGCCTGCTGTGCGGCTCCCTGGAGGACTACTGGCAGCAGTCCCTCGCGGTCGGCATCGGGCGGGCGCTGCTGGCCCGCGACCGCTACGCCCTGATCGTGGACGCCGGTGGCGACCCCGAGCGGGAGCTGGTCCTCGCCCGCCGGCTGCGCGACCAGCGGGTGGACGGCCTGATCGTCCAGCCGCTCGATCCGTCCGCCGCGCTGTGGGCGGAGCTGGCCGCGTCGGTCCCGGTGGTGTCCGTCGGCGACGCGCTGCACGGCGGGCAGGCGCAGGGCGAGGTGGTGTTCGACAACCGGCGGGGCGTCACGCTCGCGCTGGAGCACCTGCGCGACCGCGGGCACGAGCGCCTCGCCGTGTTCACCTCCACCCGCGCCAGCACCCCCGACCGGCCCGCCGACGTGTACGTCAACGCGGAGGCCCGGCGGCTGGGCCTGCGGGTCGACGTGGTGTTCGTGCCGCAGTCGCTCGCCGCGGCGACCGAGGTCGCCACGCGGCTGCTCGGCGGTCCCGGCCGGCCCACGGCGGTGTTCTGCTTCGCCGACTCCATCGCCTACGGCGTGTACGCCGCCACGCGCGAGCTGGGGCTCGCCGTCCCCGGCGACCTCGCCGTCTGCGGCTACGACGACCATCCGATGTCGGCGCTGCTCACGCCGCCGCTCACCACCGTCGACTGGGACATGGACGGCATCGTCCAATCCGCCGTCCGGCTCGTCGTGGACGTCATCGACGGCAAGCCGCGCAAGAGGCGCGTCGTCCGCGAGCCGTCCCTGCGCGTCCGCGCGTCCACGGGCGGTCAGGGGGAGTAGCGCGTGATGGACGTCCCATCGATAACGATTCGGCTCTTTCCGGCGCAGCCAGGCTACTTTTCCCGTTTTACAGGTAGGTAGGCTCCGAAATCGATGATCCGGACAAGGCATGACACTTCGCTGACCGTACCGTCCGGTCGCGGTCGGGGACGAATCGAGGACGGCGTCGCGGGCGCCCGGCGAGGACGTGGCACTTGATCACCTTTGAGGGCGTGACCAAGCGGTACCCGGGCGGGACCGTCGCCCTGGACGACGTCAGCCTCGACTGCCCCACCGGCCGCATCACCGTGTTCGTCGGCACGTCCGGCGGCGGCAAGACCACCGCGCTGCGCACCGTCAACCGGATGGTGGAACCGACTTCCGGGCGCGTCCTCATCGACGGGCAGGACGTCCGCGAGCACAAGCCCGCCGAGCTGCGGCGCGGCATCGGCTACGTCATCCAGCACGCCGGGCTGTTCCCGCACCGCACCGTCGAGGACAACATCGCGACCGTCCCGCTCCTGCTGCGCTGGAACAAGAAGAAGGCGCGGGCGCGGGCGCACGAGCTCATGGAGCGCGTCGGGCTCGAACCGTCCATGGCGCGGCGGTACCCGTTCCAGCTGTCGGGCGGGCAGCAGCAGCGCGTCGGCGTCGCCCGCGCGCTCGCCGCCGACCCGCCGATCATGCTGATGGACGAGCCGTTCAGCGCCGTCGACCCCGTCGTCCGCGCCGAGCTGCAGGACGAGTTCCTCCGCCTCCAGGACGAACTGCACAAGACGATCGTGTTCGTCACCCACGACGTCGACGAGGCCATCAAGCTCGGCGACCGCATCGCGGTGTTCCAGACCGGCGGAAAGCTCGTCCAGGTGGACAGCCCCGAGACGCTCCTCGCCCGGCCCGCGAACGACTTCGTCGCCGGGTTCATCGGCCACGACCGCGGCATCCGGCGGCTGTCGTTCATCCCCGCCTCGTCGGCGCCGCTCAGCGAGCGGGACGTCCTGCCCGTCGACGCACCCGTCGAGCGGGCCCGCGACGCCGCCGGCGGATGGGTCCTGGTCGTGGACGACGGCCGGCGCCCGCTCGGCTGGGCCGCCGCGGACGACCTGCCCGGTTCGGGGACCGTCGGCGACGCGTCCCTCGCGCCGATCGGGCACACCTTCGACGTCGCGGGCGACTCCGTCCGGGCCGCGCTGGACGCCGCGATCCTGTCGCCGTCCGGCCGCGCCGTCGGGGTGGACGGCGAAGGCCGCCTCGTCGGGATCGCCGACCAGCACGACCTCAGCACCGCCATCGCCCGCGCCGGCGCCGAATCGCGGCCCGCCGGCCCTGAATCGCGGCCCGCCGGCGCCGCCGGAGGCGGTGGCTGATGGGGGGCGGTGGCTGATGGAGTTCGACTGGGACTGGATCGCCCGCAACACCGACTCGCTCGGCGAGCACGCCCTCGTCCACCTGCGGTTGGCGCTGCTGCCGGTGGTGTTCGGGCTGCTCATCGCGCTGCCCGTCGGGGTGCTGTGCCGCCGCTGGGGCTGGCTGTACCCGCCCGCCCTGACCATCGCGAACGTGTTCTACGCGGTCCCGTCGCTGGCGCTGTTCATGATCTTCATCCAGTACACCGGGCTCACCGCGGCCACCGTCATGATCCCGCTGACGCTCTACAGCCTGTCGGTGCTCGTCCCGAACGTGGTGGACGGGCTGGCGTCGGTGTCCGACCCCGTCCGGCAGGCCGCCACCGCCATGGGGTTCGGCCCGCTGCGCCGCCTGCTGCGGGTCGAGCTGCCGATCGCGGTGCCCATCGTCATCGCCGGGACGCGCGTCGCGGCCGTGTCGTCCATCAGCCTCGTCGCGGTCGGGCAGCTGATCGGGCAGGGCGGGCTCGGCTACGACATCATCCGCGGCTACCAGCTGTCGTTCCCGACCCAGATCATCGCCGCGACCGTCCTGATCGTGCTGCTGGCCCTCGCCACCGACGCGCTCCTGGTCGCCGTGCAGAGGCTGCTCACCCCGTGGGCGCGCGCGAGGGGGCAGGCGGCATGAACGATCTGTGGAACCAGGTCGACCTGTTCTGGACGTGGCTGACCGCGTCCTCCCAGTGGGAGGGCGAGGACGGCATCCCGCACCGGACGCTCCAGCACCTCTACTACACGGGCGTGGCGCTGTTCGCCGCCGCCGTGATCGGCCTCGCCCTCGGCCTGCTCGTCGGGCACACCGGCCGCGGCGGCTTCCTCGCGGTCAGCGTCGCCAACGTCGCGCGGGCGATCCCCACCTTCGGCCTGGTGCTGTTCATCGTCGTGATCGACTACAGCATCACGCCGGTGCTGATCGCGCTCGTCGCGCTGGCCGTCCCGCCGATCCTCGTCAACACCTACGAGGGCGTCCGCGGCGTCGACGCCGACGCCAAGGACGCCGCCCGCGGCATGGGCATGACC
Organism: Actinomadura sp. GC306; assembly: GCF_004348665.1. Classification (GTDB taxonomy): domain Bacteria; phylum Actinomycetota; class Actinomycetes; order Streptosporangiales; family Streptosporangiaceae; genus Spirillospora. The sequence goes on from NZ_SMKM01000190.1 coordinate 9,612, forward strand.
GGCTGGGGCGTGCTGTGGCGGGCGGAGCTGCCGATGGCGCTGCCGCTGATCCTGCTGGGGCTGCGCACGTCCGCGATCCAGGTCGTCGCCACCGCGACCATCGCCGCCTACCCCGGCTTCGGCGGCCTCGGCCGCTACATCATCGACGGGCTGGCCCGCAACGACTACCAGCTCGTCGTCGGGGGCACCGTCCTGGTGGTGCTGCTCGCGCTGATCGTCCAGCTGGTCTTCGCGGGCCTGCGCCGCCTCGCCGTCTCGCCGGGCCTGCTCGGCTCCGCCCGTTCCTCCTGACCACCGAAACAGAGGACAACGCAATGAAGAAACTGATCCGCGGCACCGTCGCCGGCCTCGTGGCCGCGCTGGCCCTCACGGCCTGCGGCGGCGGCGACTCCGGCGACGACAACCCCCTGGCGGGCGGCGGAGCGAGCGGCACCATCACCGTCGGCGGCGCCAACTTCCCCGAGAGCAACCTGCTCGCCGAGATCTACGCCCAGGCCCTGGAGGCCAAGGAGCTCAAGGTCACCCGCAAGTTCAACATCGGCGCCCGCGAGGTCTACTACGACCAGGTCGTCAAGGGCGGCATCAGCGTCATGCCCGAGTACAACGGGGCGCTGCTGACCACGTCCGTCGACGAGAACAGCAAGGCCGCCACCACCGAGGAGATCAACGCCGAGCTGAAGGCCAAGCTGCCGAAGGAGGTGGAGATCCTCGACTCCGCCGAGGCGCAGGACAAGGACTCCGTCACCGTCAACCCGCAGACGGCCGCCAAGTACGACCTGAAGTCGATCGCCGACCTCAAGGGCGTCGCGAACGAGCTCGTCATCGCCGGGCCGTCGGAGTTCGAGACCCGCCAGCAGGGCCTCAAGGGCCTCAAGGAGGCGTACGGCATCGAGTTCAAGGAGTTCCGCTCGTTCGACGCCGGCGCCCAGTCCACGCTGGTGAAGCTCCTCACCGAGAACAAGATCCAGGCCGCGGACCTGTTCACCACCGACCCGACCATCGAGCAGAACAAGCTGGTCGTCCTCGAAGACCCGGAGAACGTCTTCAGCGCCCAGAACGTCACGCCCCTCGTCCACAAGGAGTCGGTGAACGACACGGCGCGGGCGGCGCTCAACGCCATCTCCGCCAAGCTCACCACCGAGGACCTCCTGGAGATGATGAAGCGCATCGTCATCGACAAGGACGACCAGGAGAAGGTCGCCGAAGACTGGCTGAAGAAGTCCGGCCTGATCTGACGCGCGGCGCCCCAAGTGACGGCCGAGCCCACCACGACGTGGGCTCGGCCGTTCGCTTCGCGGCCTGCCCGTGCCCATCATGGAGGTCATGGCATACGTGATCTCCCCGGAGCGGCGGGGCGAGACCCGGCTGCCCGACGGCCGCCTTCTCGGCTGGGCGGAATGGGGGCCGGAGGACGGCGCCCCGGTGCTCCTGTGCCCGGGTGCGGCCACCAGCCGCCACCTCGGCTTCGGCGCGAACGCCGTCCATCCCCTCGGAGTGCGCCTCGTCTCCGTCGACCGCCCCGGCCTCGGCGCGTCGACCCCGTCCCCCGGCAGGACGTTCGCGGACTTCGCCGCGGACATGCGCGACCTCATCGCCCTGCGCGACCTCATTACTGTGCGCGACCTCATCACCGTGCGCGACATGGCGAACCCCATCATGGTCGGCAATTCGCAGGGCGCTCCGTTCGCGCTCGCCTGCGCCGCCGAGGGACTCGCGTCGGCCGTGGCGATCGTCTCCGGGGCCGACGAGGTCGCCACGCCGCAGTTCGCGTCCGTCCTCCCGGACGACCTGCGCGGCCTGGTCGCCCGTGTCGCGTCCGATCCCGCCGGAGCCGAGCAATTCTTCCGAGGGTTGGGCGCCGCCGCGATGTCAACGATGGTCATGGACGCGAGCCCGCCCTCGGACCTCCAGGTCTACCGGGACCCGGTCTTCGCGGCGGCCTACCGCCAGGCGCTCGACGAGGCATTCGCCCAGGGCCCGGACGGCTACGCTCGCGACACGGTCCTGGCCATGGGCCGCTGGCCGTTCGTCCTCGGCGAGATCAACGTCCCGGTCGACCTCTGGTACGGCGAACAGGACACGACCCACTCACCCGACAACGGCAAGACCCTCGCGACCCGCATCCCCGGCGCCCGCCTCCACACGCTCCCCAGAATCGGTGGCGCGGCCTTGTGGAAACACCCCACCAGCATCCTCCACACCGCCCTGACCCGACTCCGCTGAGGCTCACCACTTACGGCGCCCCGATTCGCTAGGCGCCACGCCGCCACGGTCCGGTCACCGCGATCGCCGCCTCTGGACGCTGATCGGGCCGGCACTGCTGTCCGGCACTCTGGACGGGGGCGCGAACGTCCTCTACTTCCTGGCCGCCCACAAGGGCATGGAAACCCCGAGCCCGCGACGAATCGGTGATTCGGCATCTCATATGATCTTGACTCCCGCGCGCTCGCGGGCGACGAGGGAGGACGAGGACCAGTGATCCGCCTCGACGTCGGCATGCCCGGGGTGATGTGGGGAGTCTGGCTCGGCTGCCTGGTGCCCGTAATCGCCTTGGTGAACCTGCTGTTCGGCGCCCTCGGGTGGATGTTCCTCACCTCGTCCGAGGTCCCCGGCGTGGGCCTCGTCTTCCTGGTGCCGATGCTGCTGATCGACGTGCTGGTCGTAGGCACGCTGGCCGTGCAGTACCGCGCCGCGTACTGGCTGGACGGGAGAGTGCTCGTCCGGCGGCTGATGTTCGGCCGCCGCACCTACGACCTCGCGGCCGCCCACGTCGGCGCGGAGACCGCCCGGCCGGTGTGGACGAACTGGCGCGGCGGCGTCCTGCCCCGCCTGGTCGTGCAGGTGCCCGGGACCGCGCCCGCCCGGGTCTGGCTGCGCGACCCGTCCCGCGGCGGCGCCCTCCTGCCGCCCGGCCAGCTCGCGGCACTGGCCCGCGCCATCGACCCGGACCTGCGGCATCCCGTGGCGGTGCGGCTGTGGGAGCTCGCGTCCGACCCGCTGCGCGGTGCGGTCTAGCCGACCCGCAGGTCGGCGAGCACGGGGAAGTGGTCGGAGGGGGACCGGCCGCCGTCCCGGTACGTGTCGATCTCGGTCCACGACGTCCGCACCGGCCCGCGCGCCAGGATCCAGTCCAGCCGCCTGCCGCCCCGTTTCGCCGGGCGCCACCGTCCGAGGGTGCCGTACTCGGCGCCGCGCTTCTGGGCCGTCGTCCACGTGTCCTGGAACGCGTCGGGCCCGGTGAGGATCGCGTATTCGGGCGACGTTCCGGCGGCTGCGTTGAAGTCCCCGGTCAGCACCACCGGGACCCCCGCCTCGAACCCGCGGACCCGGCGCAGGATCAGCTCGGCGCTCTTCACCCGCGACTCCGCCGACCCGTTGTCCAGGTGCGTGTTCACCTGGTAGAGGACGGTGCCGGTGCGCCGGTCGCGGAACTTCGCCCAGGTCACCATCCGCACGTACCGGTTCCCCCAGCTCGCGGAGCCGATCGCGTCGGGGGTGCCGGACAGCCAGAAGTGGTCGAAGTCCAGGACCTCGAACCGCTTGCCGTAGAAGATCGCCATGATCTGGTCCTTGGTGCCGCCCTGGGTGCCCAGCCCGATCCACCGGTGGCCCGGCAGCATCCTCGCCAGGTCGCGGACCTGGTGCCAGCGCGCCTCCTGGACGCCCAGCAGGTCGGGCTCATGCCGCCCGAGCAGCCGCCCGACCAGCTCGCGGCGGGTGTCCCAGTCCCGCGGCGGCGGGTCGTTCACGCCCCGCACGTTGTAGGTCATCACCCGGACGCTCCCGTCGCCCCGCGCAGGCTCGGCCACCACGAACCCGGAGACGAGCACCAGCGCCGCGGCGGCGGCCAGCACCCAGAACCACCGACGCCCGCTCATCACCCTCC
>NZ_SMKM01000191.1 GCF_004348665.1 Actinomadura sp. GC306
CCGCCGGCCCGAGCCTCCCGTCCGCCGGTGCGGGCGAGGCGCATCGAACGGCGCCCCCGCGGCGGCTGGCTGCGGCGGGTGCTCGCGTCCTTCGTGATCGTGGAAACGCCCTGACGCAGCCGGACGGCCATGAGACCCAGAAAGAACAGGCCGGCCAGGAGGTAGCAGTTGGCGACGGGCAGCAGGAGCAGGTGCCAGCCGAAGCGCAGCGGTTCGGGGATGTACGGCGTCCACCACATGGGGGCCAGGGCGAACAGGATGTAGCCGCAGATCGCAATGGTCCGGTCGTTGTCGCGAATGAGCACGGCCAGGGCCGGGATGGCCCACACCCAGTGGTGCGCCCATGAAATGGGGGACACCAGAAGGCCGGTCACGCCGGTCACCGCTATGGCGGTCAGCCAGTCGCCGCGCCTCGCCCAGGCGGCCGCTATGAAGAGCCCGGTGATTCCGATGGTCAGTGGGATGGCGATGTACCAGTCACCGACATCAGCCGTGCCTCTAAGGATTCGGGTGAGTGCGCCGAGAGGGGACTGGTTGCTGATGTACGGGACGCCGACGCGGGACGTGTCGTAAAAGGTGTCGAGCCAGTAATGGCGGGACGCCTCCGGTGCGATGGCGTACGCGAGGAGGGTGCAGACGGCGAAGGAGACCGAGGCAGTGAAGGCGTCCTTCCTCCGCCTGGTCGCGAGGAGAAGGACGATGAAGATGCCCGGGGTCAGCTTGATCGCCGTCGCGATGCCGATGGCGATGCCCGCGGGGCGGCCCTGGGCGACCCGGTGCAGGTCGGCGAGGACGAGGGCGAGCAGGAACAGGTTGACCTGGCCCTGGAAGAACGAATGCCATACCGGCCCCAGCAGCAGTCCACCGGCTACCGCGACCTTCAGGGAAACGGGGTGGCCGGCCATTTTCAGGGTCGTCGCGCAAGCCCAAGTGAAAGCGGCCAGTGAAGCGAGTTGCCACATCAGGCGGGCGAGAGTGAGTGGCAGGACGGCAAGGGGGGTGAACAGCGCGGCCATGAACGGCGTGTTCGTGAACCAGTGGGCGGCGAGCTGCTCGTCGTAGAGGCGTGTGCCGTCCGTCACGGCGTTCCCGCCCAGCCGGTAGATGCGGAAGTCCAGTGAGTCGTAAGTGAGAGAGAAGGCCACGATGGCGAGGACTTCGATTGCCAGGGCGAACGTCAGCCAGCGCTTCATGCGAACAACGGTGGCTTCGATCACGCTTGGCGGGCATCGGGCCACCGGACATATCAACGAAAGGCGCTTGTAGCCCACGGGATTACGCTCGCAGGCCAATGTGCCGGTAAGGGGGCGGCGGTTACGATCGGCGCATGTCCGCCTTGCCGCTGAGCCGAGTGCGCCGCGTCGCGTGGACGGCCGTGCTGTGGTTCGCGGCCGTCGTCTACCCGTTCGTCCTCTTCGCGACGGTGATGAAGGGGACGAGCGGCTTCGTCGCCATCGAAGTCCTCGCGTCGGCGGTGCTCACGGTGATGACCGGGGCTCTCCTCCTGCGGCACCCGCTGTCCGCCCACGGGATACTGCTCTTCGCCTGGATCCTCGCCCTCGTGCAGATGCAGAACGGACTCATCGCGGGCCTGCTGGTCCTGATCACCGATCTCGGTGTCGGCTACATCGCGGCGAGTCGCCGCCGCCGGATCTCGGTCCCTATCGCCGTCGTGACGCTCGCTCTGCAGACGCTTTCCGTCCTCGCGTTCCTGTCCGCGAACATCTCGGCGACGATCGACACCCTGATCTTGACCGTGGTTCTGGCGATGGCCGTCGCCTGGATGGTGGGGAACTCGGTCCGGGGGCGGCGTGCGCACGCCGCGGTGCTGCGGGAGCAGGCCACGGCGCAGGCGGTCGCCGAGGAGCGGCTCCGGATCGCGCGGGAGTTGCACGACATGGTGGCGCACAGCATCGGCATCATCGCGATCCAGGCGGGCGTCGGCGGGCGGGTCATCGACACCCAGCCGGGGGAGGCGCGCAACGCGCTGAACGCCATCGAGGTCACGAGCCGGGAGACCCTCGCGGGGCTGCGGAGAATGCTGACCGCGCTCCGCAGGGACGACGCGGGCGCCGCACCGCTCGGTCCGGCCCCCGGGCTGGGCGACCTGGACCGGCTGGCGGAGGCGACCAAGGACGCCGGGGTGCGGGTCGATCTCCGTGTCAAGGGCGAGCTGAGGCCGCTGCCGCCGGACGTCGACCTGTCCGCTTACCGGATCGTGCAGGAGGCGGTGACGAACGTCGTCCGGCACGCGGGCACGGACGCCTGCAGGGTCACCATCCGGTACGGGGACGGAGAGCTGTCCATCGAGGTCGACGACGACGGGCGCGGCGGCGTCCTCGGCGTCGGCTACGGCATCGTCGGGATGCGCGAGCGGGTCGGGCTGCTGCGCGGCGACCTCACCGCCGGGCCGCGTCCCGGGGGCGGGTTCCGGGTGGCGGCGCGGCTCCCGCTGCCGGCGAGCGTGCGATGACGGTCCGGGTCGTCCTGGCGGACGATCAGCCGCTGATCAGGGCCGGACTGCGGGTGCTGGTCGCCGACACTCCGGACTTGGAGATCGTCGGAGAGGCCGGGACGGGCGCGGAGGCCGTCCGGCTGGTGGAGGACGTCGAGCCCGACGTGGTCGTCATGGACATCCGCATGCCCGACATGGACGGCATCGAGGCCACCCGGCGGATCACGGCGGCCCGCGTGACGGCCCGGGTGCTGATGCTGACCACCTTCGACGACGACGAGTACGTCTACGGGTCGCTGCGCGCCGGTGCCAGCGGGTTCCTGGTGAAGGACATGGCGCTGGAGGAGATCCTCGCGGCGATCCGGGTCGTCGCGGGCGGGGAGGCGTTGATCGCGCCGCGCGTCACCCGGCGGCTGATCGCGGAGTTCGCCGCCCGTCCCGAGCCCGCGAGCGCCCCGCGTCCGGCCGACGGCATCACCGAGCGGGAGCGGGAGGTGCTGACGCTCGTGGGGCGCGGCCGGACCAACCACGAGATCGCCGCGGAGCTGTTCATCAGCGTGGCGACGGCGAAGGCGCACGTGGCCCGGCTGCTGGCCAAGCTCGATGCACGCGACCGCGTCCAGCTCGTGATCTTCGCGTACGAGATGGGGCTCGTGCGGCCTCCTACGGGCGGTAGTACTACCTGACGTGGTGATCCCCGCGGGGGTCGGTTAGCCTGGATGGCGTGAAGGGTCTGGGAGAGCTTGAACGCACGGTCATGGAGGTCCTCTGGGCGCGGGAGGACGCCGGTGGCCAGGCCGCGACCGCCCGTGACGTGAGCCGCGCCCTCGCGAACGACCGCGACCTCGCGCACACAACCGTCATGACGGTGCTGGACAGGCTCGCCAAGAAAGGCTTCCTCGCGCGCGAGCGCGACGGCCGTGCCTGGCGGTACCGGCCGGTGGCCAGCCGGGAGGGCTACGTGACCGAGCTGATGCTGGGCGCCCTGAACGAGACGGGCGACCGGGACGCGGCGCTCGCGCACTTCGTCCGGTCCGTGTCGGAGGACGAGATCGGCGTCATCCGCGAGACCCTGGCCGGTCTCATGAGCAAGGAACCACCGGCATGACCGGAACCGCCCTGCTCGCAGTGATCTCCCTGGGGACCGTCGGCGGGGCGCACCTGCTGTCCCGGGCCCGGTGGACGTGGCGGACGCCGCGCACCGGCATCGCGCTCTGGCAGGCCCTCGGGCTGTGCTGGGGCATCGCCACGATCGGCGCGCTGCTCGGGCTCGCGCTGCTGCCCTACCGGAGCGGCGTCCTCGGCGGGCTGCCCGGCATGTACGCCGACCAGGCCGCCCGGCTGGGCGCCGTGGAGGTGGCCGCGCTGCTCGCCGCCGTCAGCCTCACCGGCGTCCTGCTGGTCATGCTGATGTACGCCGTGGTGCAGGTCGTCCGGGACCGGCGGCGGCACCGGGCGCTGCTCGCGCTGGTGTCGCGCCGCGACTCGGCCGTGCCCGGCACGCTCGTCGTCGACCACCCCGGCGCCGCCGCGTACTGCGTGCCGGGGGTCCGCTCGTCCAAGGTCGTCGTCAGCGCCGGGACGCTCGCGCTGCTCGACCGCGGGGAGCTGGCCGCGGTGCTCGCGCACGAGCGCGCCCACGCGCGCGAGCGCCACGACCTGGTGCTGCTGCCCTTCACGTCGCTGCGGCAGGTGTTCCCGCAGTTCGGGCTGGTCTCGCGGTGCCTGGACGCGGTGGAGCTGCTGATCGAGATGGCCGCCGACGACCGGGCCCGCGCGGGCCGCCCGCCGCGCGACCTGGCGACCGCGCTGCTGCGGTTCGCCGCCGCCCGCCCGGCCGCCGCCCCGTCCGGGACGCTCGGGGTGGCCGCGCACGGCAGGATCCCGGTGATGGCGCGGGTGAACCGGCTGCTGGAGCCCGATCCGCTGTCCCGCCCGGCCCGCGTCGCCGCGACCGCCGCCGTCCCGATCATCGCCGGCCTGCCTCTCTTCCTGCTCGTCCTCCCGCACTAGTCAGGCGGTCGTCGGTCAGGCCGTCGTCAGTCAGGCGGTCGTCGGTCAGGCGGTCGTCGGGACGGGCTCGGCGGGCGCCGTCGCGGTGGCCGCCGGCGGTCTCGGGTTGCGCAGGACGACGAGTGAGACCGCGAGGGCGGCGACGAGCAGGCCCGCCGAGATGCCGAACGCCAGCCGGTAGCCGCCGGTGAGCGCGGCGGCCTCGCCGAGCCCGGCCGCCCGCAGGTGCTCGACGCGGGAGGCGGCGAGGGTGGTCAGCACCGCGACGCCGAGGGCCATCCCGACCTGCTGGACGGTGTTGAACAGCCCCGAGGCGAGCCCCGCGTCGTCCGGGCGGGCGCCGGACATGCCGAGCGCGGTGAGCGACGGCAGGACGAGCCCCGCACCGGCGACCAGCACGAACACCGGGAGCAGGTCGGTGACGTAGTCCGCGTCCACCGGGACGGTCGTGAGCAGGAGCATCGCGCCGGTCAGCAGCACCAGCCCGGCGACCAGCACGAGGCGCTCCCCGAACCGGTTCGCCAGCCGCGCCGAGACGAACAGCGACACCGCGCCGATCGCCACGGCCGCCGGGAGCATCGCGAGGCCGGTGTCGAGCGCCCCGTACCCGAGAACTCCCTGCATGTAGAGGGCCACGATGACCTGGAACGAGAACATCGCCGACAGCGTGAGCAGCTGGACGGCGTAGGCGCCCGCCACGTTGCGGGAGCGCAGGATCCGCAGCGGCATCAACGGGGTCGCGGCGGTGGCCTGCCGGGCGACGAACCCGGCGAGCAGGACGAGCGACACCGCGCCGAGGCCGAGGGTGCGCGCGGACGTCCAGCCGTGCTGCTCGACCTTGACGACCGTGTAGATCCCGAGCATCAGCCCGGACGTGACGAGGAACGCCCCGGCGAGGTCGGCGCCCGCGGCCAGGCCGATGCCGCGGTCGCGCGGCAGCGCCGGGAGGGCCAGCAGGATCGTGGCGAGCCCGATCGGCAGGTTGATGAAGAAGATCCAGTGCCAGCCCAGCGCGTCGGTGAGCACCCCGCCGAGCACCTGCCCGATGGACGCGCCGGCGGCGCCGGTGAAGCTGAAGATCCCGATGGCCCTGGCGCGTTCGCGGGCGTCGGGGAACAGCGTCACGAGGATGCCGAGGACGACCGCGGTGGCGAGCGCGCCGCCGACGCCCTGCAGGAACCGGGCGGCGATCAGCAGCCCGGCCGTGGTCGCCGCGCCCGCGAGCGCGGAGGCGGCGGTGAACAGCGCGGTCCCGGTGAGGAACAGCGTCCGGCGGCCGACGAGGTCGCCGAGCCGCCCGGCGAGGAGCAGCAGGCCGCCGAGGGGGATCAGGTAGGCGTTCATGATCCAGCTGAGCCCGGCGGGGGAGAAGCCGAGGTCGTGCCGGATGGCGGGCGCCGCGACGGTCACGATGCTGCCGTCGAGGATCGCCATGAGCATCGTCGTGGACAGGACGGCGAGCGCGGTCCAGCGGGAGCGCAGCCGCGAGGTCTTTCCCTGGTTCGTCTTTCCCTGGTTCGTGGACACAGGAAAAACCGTAACAGATAGTTCTGTTGCAGACGATCCCTAACGGAACTACTTTTGGCGTTCGCGTGCCCGCCGCACCGGATGCGGGTTCTCCGCCGGGGTGGCCAGATGCCCGGTGACCAGGGTGTTCAGTGCCCGCAGGAAGACCTCGCGGTCCGCCGCCGGAAGGGAACCGAGAGCGGCCTCGTGGACGCCGTCCGCGATCTGCTGGCTCCGCGCGGCGACCCGCGCTCCCTCCTCGGTGACGGCGATGATCCGGGCCCGCCGGTCCGTGGACGACGGCCGGCGCTCGGCGAGCCCGGCCTTCTCCAGGGCGTCCACCGTCACCACCATGGTCGTCTTGTCCATGTCGCCGATCTCGGCGAGCTGGATCTGGGTGCGCTCCTCCTCGAGCGCGTGCACGAGGACGCAGTGCATCCGCGGCGTCAGCCCGATCTCGGCGAGCGCCGCCGTCATCTGGCTGCGCAGCACGTGGCTGGTGTGGTCGAGCAGGAAGGACAGGTCCGGGCCGGCGCGCTCCAGTGACCTGCGCGGGGTCATCGCGGTCATACGTCCAGGTTACCCAGATGGTTTCGTTCCGGATTATCTGGAAGCGACCGCATCGGCGCCGATCCCCGCTCGTTCCGGATCCTGACCGGCGACCGCCCCACCGGCCCGCTCCACCTCGGCCACTACTCTGCCAGGGCCGCGAGCCGGCCGCGGTCGCCGCCGAGATCGGCGACGGCGGCGCCGCCGCGCTCACGAAGGTCGTTGACGGACTCCGTCAACGAGTTCCTGCGCCCGATCCGCGCCCGCCGCGCCGAACTCGCCGCCGACCGGGCGTACCTGCGGAGCGTCCTCGCCGAGGGCAACGCCCGCGCAGACGCCGTCGCGGACCGCAACCTGGACGAGGTCAGGGCGGCGATGGCGATGTGACGTCCACCGCGTGACGTGCACTGCGTGACGTCCACCGCGTGACGTCTACCGCGTGACGTCCACCGCGTGACGTCCACCGCGTGACGTCTACCGCGGCGCGATGCCGTCCAGGACCGTCGCGACGAGGTCGTCGACCTTCTCGGGGGAGGTGCGCCGGGCGGTCCCCTCGCCCTGGAGGAGCACCGACAGCACGGCCTCGTGGCACACCCCGACGATCATGGCGGTCGCCGCCTCGACCCGCGCGCCGGATGCGAGGCGGCCGAGGTCGCGCTCGGCCCGCAGGTAGCCGGCGAGCCGGTCGCGCCAGTCCTCGCCGCCGCCGCTCAGCGCCGTGAACCGGTCGAGGACGCGCGGCTGCGCGAGGAGGCCGGCCAGCGCCGGCAGGAGCCCGTCGTGCAGGAGCAGCCCGTGCTCGACGTAGACGCGCAGGTTCGCCTCGACCGTCGCGTCACCGGGCTCCGGCAGCGGCGGGAGCGTGCGCCCGATGGCCTCGACGCGCGCCCGCAGCGCGTGGGCGAGCAGTTCCTCCTTGTCGGCGAAGTGGTTGTAGAGGACGCCGTCGGCGACCCCCGCCTCCCGGGCGATCGCCCGGACGGTGAGTCCCGCCGTCCCGCGCTCGGAGATCATCCGCTCGGCCGTGACGATCAGGTGCTCGCGCAGCGACCGGTCGCCGGCGCGCAGCGCCGCCGCTTTTCGAGGTGCCATCACGCCGCATCGTAGTGAGCGCGCGCGGAACCGTACCCGCGGATCACGCCGGCCCCCTCAGGCCCGCGCGGTGACGAGCCAGGCGTTGCTCCGCAGGCGGACGGCGCCGTCGCGTTCGAAGGGGCGCATCGCCTCGGTGATGGTGTCGACCAGTTCCGGGCTCTCGCCGTAGTTGTAGCGGATCGGGCCCCAGCCGGCGAAGAACTCGCCCGCGTCCCGGGCGTCCCGTCCCTCGATCTGCTCGGCCGTCACCTTGCGGCAGGTCACCCCGCGGAACCCGGCCCCCTCCAGCACCTCGCGGACGCGGTCGGGGTCCGACAGCGACAGCGGCCCGTGGTGCCCGATCGGGGCGTGGTCGAGCGGCGGGAGCGCGGCGAGGATCTTGCCGAGGTCGTTCTCCTCGATCGGCGCCATCGACACGAACGCCAGCCGCCCGCCCTCGCGCAGCGCCCGCCGGATGTTGCCGAACGCGGCGACCGGGTCGGCGAAGAACATCACCCCGAACCGGCTGACCGCGACGTCGAACGCGCCGTCCGGGAACGGGTGGACCTGCGCGTCGCCCTGCTCGAACGTCACGTTCGCGACGCCCTCCTCCGCGGCGAGGGAGCGCGCGCGGGCGAGCATCGGCGCGGAGAGGTCCACGCCGGTCGCGCCGCCGAGCCTGGCCTGTCCCGCGGCCAGCCGGGTGACCTGGCCGCTTCCGCAGCCGATGTCGAGGACGCGGTCGCGCGGCCCGATCGCGGCCCCCTCCAGCAGGAACTCGTTGAACCCGCCGTTCCCCGCGTCGTACCGGTCGTGGTGGTCGGCCCAGTGCCGCCCCTCATACCCGTTCCACGCCTCGTACTGCGCGACGTTGACGATCTCCGGGTTATCGGATGCCATGTCTCCTCCTTATGAACGCTTGTTCATGAACATATGTTCATACTGAATGCGGCTCCCCGTGAAGTCAAGGGTCGCGGCCACCGGGCACTAGAACGGAATTCTTTGTTCCGCTAAGGTCGGGGTCGTGGAGACGACGGGACGGGTGCCCCTGAACGGGCGCAAAGCGCAGGCCGCGCGCAACGACGAAGTCATCCGGGAGGCGGCGCGCGCGGTGTTCACCGCCGACCCGGGCGCGCCGATCGCGGCGGTGGCCGAGCGGGCGGGTGTCGGCATCAGCGCGCTGTACCGCCGCTACCAGAGCAAGGAGGACCTGCTCCAGAAGCTCGCCGACGAGGGCATGGACCGCTACCTCGCCCAGGTGGAGGCCGCCCTGGCGGACGAGGGCGACCCCTGGGAGGTGTTCGCCGCGTTCATGCGCCGCTGCCTGGACATCGGCGCCGGGTCCCTGACGATGCGGCACGCGGGCGGCTTCGAGGTCACCGAGGCGATGAGCCGCAAGGGCCGCGAGATCCACCACGCGACCGAGCGGCTGCTGGAACGCACCAGGGAGGCGGGGGCGCTGCGTCCCGATGTCGAGGTGGGCGACGTCTCGGTGATCCTGGAGCACCTGCACGGCATCCGGATCGGCGACGACGAGCGCAGGAACCGGCTCCAGCACCGGTATCTCGCCCTGCTCCTGGACGGGCTGCGCCGCACGGACGCCGGAAAGCTCCCGGGCCCGGCCCCGACCTGGAACGAACTGCGGGGACGCTATGACGACTGACGCGGATGCCCCCGTCCTGACCCGGCGGGCACTCAACCGGGCGCTGCTCGCGCGGCAGATGCTCCTGGAACGGCACGCATCGCCGCCGCTGGACGCGATCGAGCACCTGGTCGGCATGCAGTCCCAGGCCCCGAACCCACCGTACATCGGGCTGTGGAGCCGGCTCGACGGGTTCTCCTTCGCCGAGGCCGGCGAGCTGATGACCACCCGCCGGGCGGCCCGCATCGTGCTGATGCGCGGGACGCTGCACCTGGTCAGCGCCCGCGACGCCCGCGCGCTGCGCCCGCTGACCCAGGTCATCCAGGACGACTATCTCAAGACCAGGGCCGGCGACCTAGCCCACGTCGACCTCGAAGCCGTCTTCGCCACGGCCCGCGCCTACCTGGAGGACGAGCCGCGCACCGACAAGGAGGTGCGGGCACTCCTGGCCGAACGCTGGCCCGGCGAGGACGCGGCGCTGCTCGGCTGGGCGGTCCGCTGCGGCGTGCCGCTCGTCCAGGTCCCGCCGCGCGGCATCTGGGGCGCGTCGGGCCTGGCTCGGCATACGACGCTCGACGCGTGGCTGGGCGGCTCTCCGGAGCCCGAGGCGTCCCTGGACGAGGTCGTCCTGCGCTACCTCGCGGCGTTCGGCCCGGCGAGCGTGCGGGACGTCCAGCATTGGTCCGGCCTGCGGCGGCTCGGCGAGGTGGTCGAGCGGCTCCGCCCCCGGCTGCTGGTGTTCCAGGACGAGCAGGGCCGCACACTGTACGACGTCCCGGAGGCGCCGCGTCCCGATCCCGGCACGCCGGCCCCCGCGCGGTTCGTGCCCGACTTCGACAACCTCCTGCTGTCGCACGCCGACCGCACCCGGATCATCACCGAGGAGCACCGCCGGCGCGTCTTCACCGTCAACGGGATCATCCGGGCGACGTTCATCGTGGACGGCTTCGTCCACGGCATGTGGAAGATCGAGAAGCGGGGCGGCAAGCAGGGCGGCAAGCGGGGCGGGGCCACACTGCGCCTCACCCCGTTCACCCCTATCCCGTCAACGGCCCGGACCGCCCTGGAGGAGGAGGGGAAGCGTCTGCTCGCCGCCACCGACCCCGACGCGGCGTCTCACGAAGTCGAGTTCCTCGCCCCTCAGGAGGCGTCCAGGTAGCGCCGGGTCAGCCGGGGTCCGGGGCGCAGGGGGCCTCGTGGTCGGGGTCGAGCGCCTCCAGCAGGGTGTGGAGGGTCTCGCGGAACTCCAGCATCTGCTCGCGCGTGAGCGGGTCGAACAGCCGGCGCCTGACCTCGTCGACATGGCCGGGGGCGGCTTCTACTAGGACGGCGTAGCCCTCGTCGGTCAGCTGGGCGATCGTGGCGCGGCGGTCGGTGGCGTGCTTGGTGCGGCGGACCCAGCCGGACTCCTCCAGCCGGTTGACGGCGTGCGACAGCCGGCTCGGCGAGGAGTGGACGACCTCGGCGAGTTCGCTCATGGTCAGCGCGCGGCCGGGGGACTCCGACAGCATCGCGAGGATCATGTAGTACGCGTGCGGCATCCCCGACTCGCGCTGGAGCTGCCGGTCGAGGGCCTCGTTGAGCAGGCGCGACGTCCACAGGAAGGCACGCCAGGTCTCCTGTTCTTCGGCGTCGAGCCACCGTGGTTCCCTCATGGCCCCCAGCCTACCCGGAAGATTGAATCTTCAAAACTTGAAAGTTAAACTAGTAGCGGTTACCTTGGGTGGTGAGTAAAGGGGGATGACATGACCCGAATGCCCGTTCTCTACCTCAGCCACGGCGCGCCGCCGCTCGCCGACGACCCCGTGTGGACCGGCGAGCTCGCCCGCTGGTCCGCGGAGATGCCGAAACCGAAGGCGATCCTGATGGTGTCCGCGCACTGGGAGGAGGCGCCGCTGAGCATCGGCGCCACCCGGCAGGTGCCGCTGGTCTACGATTTCTGGGGTTTCCCGGAGCACTACTACAGCGTCCGGTACGACGCCCCTGGCGCGCCGGAGCTGGCCGATGACGTGCGCAAACTCATTCCCGGCGTCCACCAGGACGAGAAGCGGGGGCTCGACCACGGCGCCTACGTGCCGCTGGTCGAGATGTATCCGGACGCCGACGTCCCCGTGCTGCAGATGTCCATGCCCACGCTGGAGCCCGCGCGGCTCTTCGAGATCGGGCGGAGCCTCGCGCCGCTGCGCGACAAGGGCGTGCTCATCGTCGGAAGCGGTTTCACGACGCACAACCTGCGGGAGATGCGCCCCCGGCCGGACGCGGAGCCGCCGGCCTGGTCGGAGGAGTTCGACGACTGGGCGCAGCGGGCCGTGGAGGGCGGCGACATCGACACCGTGCTCGACTTCCGGGACAAGGCGCCGGCGGCCCGGGTCGCCCACCCGCGGACGGAGCACTTCGCGCCGCTGTTCATGGCGCTCGGCGCGGACGCCGACAACCCCTCGGCACGGCGGTCGGTCATCGACGGCTACTGGTTCGGCCTGGCGAAGCGGTCCTTCCAGTTCGGCTGACCGGCCCCCTCGGGGACGTCAGTCCGACCGGACGCCGTTCATCGCCGCGGAACCCTCCATCTGGGAGAACCCCGTGCGCCAGGAGGCGTACTGCGGCTTCCAGCCGAGGTCGAGTGCCTTGGCGTTCGACACCGGGCGGCCCGTCGTGGCGGCGTGCTTGCCGGCGCTGCCCGGCGTCGGGGCGCCGAGGGCCGCGCTGTAGACCGGCAGCCAGTCGGCCGTCGTCGCGGGCTCGTCGTCGACGACGTTGACCGCGCCCGCCGGCCAGTCCAGCGCCGCCAGCGCGGCCGACGCCGCGTCGTCGACGTGCACGAACGACGTCCACGACGGCGCCTGGCGCAGGCTGCCGGCCCGGACCCGCTCGGCGATCGCGCCGTCCGGCGCGTACCACGTACCGGGCCCGTAGAGCGCGCCGTACCGCAGCACGACCCCGCGGGGCATGTCGGCGAGGGCGTCTTCGAGCGCCGCGACGCCCTCGTAGGGCGGCAGCGCCGTGTCGAGCGGGTCGGTCTCGACGGCCGGCGCGTCCCCGGGCAGGTACAGCCAGGCGACGCTCTGCGCGACCATGGTCTGGACGCCGGCGGACAGCGCGGCCTCGACGAGGTTGCGGGTGCCCTTGATCCGCAGCCGCGAGTTGGCCTCGAAGTCCTCGTCGCTGAGATCGGTGAGCTGGTGGACGATCGCGTCCGGCCGCGCGGCCGCCACGGCCTTGCGCAGGGCGGCGGCGTCGAAGGCGTCCACGACGACCGGCTCGGCTCCGAGGTCGCGGAGCGCCGCGGCACGACCGGGGCGGCGTGTCGTCCCCGCGACCTCGTGGCCCGCCAGGGTGAGCAGCGGGATCAGCCGGCGACCGATGACTCCGGTCGCTCCGGCGAGGAAGATCTTCAAGGGGGTACCTCCACGACTTTCACGCCTTTGTGGTCGTCTCGACGGCAGGATAGGCATTCACTCTTTCAATGTGGGTCGCGCCCGGCCTTCGCATGGTGCCCCCGCTTCGGCCGGACGACATCGGACGGGCCGCACCTCCCCTGGAGACTCGTCCGCCATGAGCGTACCGCCGGGAACCGCCCGAACGCGTTTCACGATGGCTCCGGAAGAGAATTCTTCTCTCTTGACGGGGTTCGGCCACAGCGGAGGAACGGCGGGCATGAAGATCACTCTCGTCCGGGGCGACATCACCGAGCAGCAGGTCGACGCGGTGGTGAACGCGGCGAACTCGTCCCTGCTCGGCGGTGGCGGAGTGGACGGCGCGATTCATCGCAAAGGCGGTCCGGAGATCTTGGGTGAATGCCGCAAACTGCGCGCATCGCACTATGGCGGCGGCCTGCCGACCGGTCAGGCGGTCGCGACGACGGCCGGCCGGCTGCCCGCCGAATGGGTGATCCACACGGTCGGGCCGGTCTACTCCGCATCGGAGGACCGCAGCGCCCAGCTCGCGTCCTGCTACCGCGAATCGCTGCGCGTCGCCGACCACCTCGGCGTCGAGTCGATCGCATTTCCGGCGGTGTCGGCCGGCGTTTACGGCTGGCCCATGGACGACGCCGCGCGCATCGCCGTCGGCACCGTCCGCACCACCCCCACCAAGGTGATCGACGCCCGCTTCGTCCTGTTCAGCGAAGACGCCTACACCGCCTTCGAACAAGCCCTCACCCTCCCC
>NZ_SMKM01000192.1 GCF_004348665.1 Actinomadura sp. GC306
GTCCCGGACACCGTCCGGGACGCCCTTTCCCCGGCATCGCACCAGCTCACCGGCCCATCAAGGTTTCGTCTGCCATAGATCGCGCACATACGGGCATACGCGTTTCGGCCGCGACGATCACGATCACGATCACCTGGGAGGCCGGAGAATGCAGCTGCTGCGCACGAAGTCGGTCGAGCAGTCGATCCGCGACACCGAGGAGCCCACGCACCGGCTGCGGCGCGCGCTGGGGCCGCTGGACCTCACGGTGTTCGGGGTCGGCGTGATCGTCGGGACCGGCATCTTCGTGCTGACCGGGCAGGTCGCCCGCGACAACGCGGGGCCCGCGGTCGCGCTGTCGTTCATCCTCGCCGCGCTGGTGTGCGGGCTGGCGGCGCTGTGCTACGCCGAGTTCGCCTCCACCGTCCCGGTCGCCGGGTCCGCCTACACGTTCTCCTACGCCACCCTCGGCGAGTTCCCCGCGTGGATCATCGGCTGGGACCTCATCCTGGAGATGGCGCTCGGCGCGGCGGTCGTCGCGGTCGGCTGGTCCGGCTACTTCGCCTCGCTGCTGGACGGCATCGGCATCACCGTCCCGGAGTCGATCGCCGCGCCGCCCGGCGAGGGCGGCCTGGTCAACGTCCCGGCCATCGCGCTCGTGCTGGCGGTGACCGCGCTGCTCGTGCTCGGCATCAAGATCTCCTCGATGGTGAACGCCGTGGTCGTGGCGATCAAGGTCGGGGTGGTGCTGCTGGTGATCTTCGCGGGGCTGTTCTTCGTGAAGAAGGAGAACTACGACCCGTTCATCCCGCCGTCGAAGTCGACACCGGAGGTCGACGGGCTGGACGCGCCGCTGATGCAGGTGCTGTTCGGCCTCACGCCCGTCGCCTACGGCTGGCTCGGCGTCTTCTCCGCCCTCGCCATCGTGTTCTTCGCCTACATCGGCTTCGACATCGTCGCCACCGCCGCCGAGGAGGCCAAGCGGCCGCAGCGGGACCTGCCGATCGGCCTCGTCGGCTCGCTCGTCATCACGGCCATCCTGTACGCGGCCGTGTCGACCGTCGTTGTCGGCATGCAGCACTACACCGAGCTGAGCACCGAGGCGCCCCTCGCGGACGCGTTCAAGGCCGCCGGGCACCCGGTGTTCGCCACCATCATCGACATCGGCGCCGTCGTCGGCCTCATCACCGTCGTGATGATCCTGCTGCTCGGGATGAGCCGGATCTTCTTCGCGCTGGGCCGGGACGGACTCATGCCGGCCTGGCTCTCGGTCGTGCACCCGCGGTTCGGCACCCCCTACCGCTCGACCGTCATCATGGGCGTCATCGTCGCGGTGCTCGCCGGGGTCATCCCGCTGGCCGAGCTCGCCACGCTCGTCAACATCGGGACGCTGTTCGCGTTCATCGTCGTCTCGGCCGCCGTGGTGATCCTGCGCCGCACCCGCCCGGACCTGCCGCGCGCGTTCCGCACGCCGCTCGTGCCGCTCGTCCCCGCCCTGTCCATCATCGCCTGCCTGTTCGTGATGCTGAACCTGCCGGTGGAGACCTGGCTGCGGTTCCTCATCTGGATGGTGGTCGGCGTCGCCATCTACGCCGCGTACGGGTACCGGAACAGCCGGCTGCGGGACGCCGGGAAGCAGCCCGCGAAGTCCTGACCAGCGGACCGTCCGATCGGGGGGCCCTGTGTCAATCCGTGCGACATGTGTGCAGAATGGCCCGCATGGCATCTCCAGTTCGCGTCGCGGTGATCGGTTCGGGCCCGGCGGGCATCTACGCCGCCGAGGCCCTCGTCAAGCAGACCGACGGCGACGTCCGCGTCGACGTCTTCGACCGGCTGCCGACGCCCTACGGGCTGGTCCGCTACGGCGTCGCCCCCGACCACAAGTCCATCAAGTCGATCGCCAAGTACCTGCAGAAGGTGCTGGAGAACCCCGCCGTGCGGTTCTTCGGCTGCGTCGAGCTCGGCCGCGACATCAGCCGCGCCGACCTGCTCGACTGCTACGACGCCGTCGTCTACTCCACCGGCGCGATGGTCGACCGGCAGATGCGCGTCCCCGGTGAGGACCTCCCCGGCAGCATCGCCGCGACCGACTTCGTCAACTGGTACTGCGGGCACCCCGACGCCGCCGGCCACGCCTTCGACCTGTCGGTCGAGGAGGTCGCCGTGATCGGCGTCGGGAACGTCGCCGTGGACGTCGTCCGGATCCTCGCCAAGACCGCCGATGAGCTGCGCGAGACCGACGTCCCCGAGCAGGTCATCGAGGCGCTGTCGCAGAGCCGGGTGCGGCGCATCCACATGGTCGGGCGGCGCGGCCCGGCGCAGGCGAAGTTCACCACCAAGGAGGCCCGCGAGCTGGGCGAGCTGGCCAACGCGAGCATCCACGTCAGCGCCGAGGACATGGAGCTCGACCCCGCCAGCGCCGAGCTCGCGGAGAAGGACCGCAAGGTCGGCGGCAACATCAAGGTCCTCAGCTCCTGGACGGAGGACCCCGGCTCCGGGCGCCCCCGGCACATCGACGTGCGGTTCTGGCGCGCCCCCGCCGAGATCCTCGGCACCGACCGCGTCGAGGGGCTCCGGCTGGAGCGCACCCGGCTGGACGACTCCGGCCGCGTCACCGGCACCGGCGAGTTCGAGACGCTCCCCGTCGGCATGGTGCTGCGCTCGGTCGGCTACCAGAGCGTGCCGCTGGAGGGCGTCCCGTTCGACGAGCGCTCCTACACCGTGCCGAACGAGGGCGGCCGCATCATCGGCCCGGACGGCTCCCCCGTCCCCCGCGAGTACGTCGCCGGGTGGATCAAGCGCGGCCCGTCCGGGGTCGTCGGCACCAACAAGTCCGACGCGGCCGAGACCGTCCGCAACCTCCTGGAGGACCTCGACGGGGCCGAGACCGGGCCGAAGCGCGGCATCGAGGAGCTGCTGGAGGCGCGGGGGCTGCCCGTCGTCACCTACGACGACTGGCTCAAGCTCGACGCCGCGGAGGTCGCCCTCGCACGGTCCCTGGACCGCGGGGAGCGCGTCAAGCTCGCCCACTGGGAGGCCATGACGTCCGCGTGCCGCGGCGGCGAATGACCCGCCGTGTGAAGATCCCCCTCCCGGGGTAGTGACGGACGTATGACCAGGACGCTACGGTGCGGCCTGTGATCGGCGGTCCAGAAGTGTATGGGTTCCCCCCGCCCGAGACCGTCCCCGACCTCAGGTGGCTGGGTCCGGACTACGTGTCCGTGCTCGTGTACGACCTGACGCAGGGCCTGCTGCGCCAGGACCCGCGCACGTCCGTCATGGGCGTGCGCTGCGAAGGCGAGCCCAGCCTCACGCCCACGGTCGACCCCGCAGGCGTCATCCGCGCCCACGACGCCTCGTTCCCGCTCCAGGTCTACGTCAAGGACGGCACCGGCCGCCCCTGGCGCCTCCGCGGGCGGTGGACGTACTCGGGTCGCGACCTCGGCACGGCCGCCGCGTCCATCACCCACTTCTGGCAACTGCTCTCGGCCGAAGGCGTCTGACCCCCGGCGGGGCCCCCGGCAAAGGTCCCCGAGCACGCAGCCGGCCGTCAATGACCACGGCCCTCCCATCGCGCGGTTCGCCGCGCGGTCGGAGGGCCGGAGTCGTCGTCGCTAGCGGTCGCGGGCGTTGTCGGCCGACGAGAGGCGCTCCCCGCTCGACGTCGGCAACGCCGTGGCGGACGCCGTGATGTCGCGGGCGAGTGCCTGCGGCGTGAGGCCGATGTCGGCGAGGATCTCGGCGCGTGCCGCGTGGTCGAGGAACTCCTGCGGGATGCCGAACGTGCGGACCGGCACGTCGACCTCGGCGTCGCGCAGCAGGCGGCCGACGGCGTCGCCGACCGCTCCGGTGCGGCCGTTGTCCTCGGCGACGGCGACGAGCGCGTGCTCCCGGGCGAGGTCGAGCAGCGCCGGGTCGAGCGGCTTCACCCACCGCGGGTCGACGACGGTGACCCCGATGCCCTGCGCGGCTATCAGCTCGGCGGCCTCGACCGCGGGCGACGCCATCGACCCGGCGGCGACCAGCAGGACGCGGGTGCCGTTGGAGCCCTTGTGGCGGGCCAGGACGTCCATCTCCCCCGCCTTGCCGATCGCCTCGATGTCGTCGGCGGCCGGCCCCTTCGGGTAGCGGATCGCGGTCGGCCCGTCCGAGACGGCGACGCACTCGCGCAGCAGCTCGCGCAGCCGGGCGCCGTCGCGCGGCACGGCGACGCGCATCCCGGGGACGAGCTGGAGGATCGACATGTCCCACATGCCGTTGTGGCTGGCGCCGTCGTCGCCGGTCACTCCGGAGCGGTCCAGCGCGAAGGTGACCGGCTGCCGGTGCAGCGCCGTGTCCATCAGGACCTGGTCGAACGCGCGGTTGAGGAACGTCGCGTACACGGCCACCACGGGGTGCAGGCCGCCCATCGCGAGCCCGGTCGCGGACGTGACCGCGTGCTGCTCGGCGATGCCCACGTCGAAGATGCGGTCGGGGAACGCCTCGGCGAACGGGGCGAGCCCCACCGGGTACAGCATCGCGGCGGTGATCCCGACGACGTCGCGCCGCTCCCGCCCGATCGCGACCATCTCCTCGCCGAAGATCTTCGTCCAGGCGGGGCCGCCCTTCTTGCGGACGAAGGCGCCGGTGGCGGGGTCGAACGCGCCGCCGCCGTGCATGCAGTCCTCGGTGTCGTTCTCGGCCGGCGCGTAGCCGCGCCCCTTGGTCGTGATGCAGTGCACGATGACCGGCTGGCCGAACCCGCGGGCGCGGCGCAGCGCGCGCTCGACGGCGTCCTCGTCGTGCCCGTCGATGGGGCCGACGTACTTCATGCCGAGGTCCTCGAACATGGCCTGCGGCTGCAGGACGTCCTTGAGGCCCTTCTTGATGCCGTGCAGGGCCTCGTAGGTGATGTTCCCGACCACCGGGGTCCGCGGGAGGGTCTTCTTGATGAGGTCGAGGGCGTGCTCGTACCCCTGGGTGACGCGCAGGTCGGCGAGGTGCGAGGCCAGGCCGCCGATCGTCGGGGAGTAGGAGCGGCCGTTGTCGTTGACCACGATGATGACGGGGCGGTCGGCGCCGCCCGCGATGTTGTTGAGCGCCTCCCAGCACATGCCGCCGGTCAGCGCGCCGTCGCCGACGACGGCCACCACGGCGCGGTCGGTCTCACCGCGGAGCTGGAACGCCTTGGCGAACCCGTCGGCGTACGACAGCGCGGTGGACGCGTGCGAGTTCTCGATGACGTCGTGCTCGGACTCGGCGCGGCTCGGGTAGCCGGACAGGCCGCCGCGCCTGCGCAGCAGCTCGAAGTCGTGCCGCCCGGTCAGCATCTTGTGGACGTACGCCTGGTGCCCCGTGTCGAACAGGATCTTGTCGTGCGGCGAGTCGAAGACCCGGTGCAGCGCGATCGTCAGCTCGACCGCGCCGAGGTTGGGTCCGAGGTGACCGCCGGTCTTGGAGACCGCCTGGACGAGGAACTCGCGGATCTCCTCCGCGAGGCGAGGTAGTTGAGCGGCGTCCAGTCGCTTGAGGTCGTCGGGACCTGAGATCGACTCCAGCAAGCTCACTCGTTTCAACTCCTCCGTCGGGGATCGGATCTCCCCTGGCTCGGGCGCCGTTCCGAGTTTAATCCCGGTTCGCCCCCGGCGCGCCGCAGGCCGCCTGCCCGGCGGGTGTGAAAAGACTGACCATGTGCGGGGGGACTCACCCCGGAGGCGGCGATGGGGTAGGAACAGAGCATGGGCGTCGAAGAGATTGTGCTGCTCAACGCGGATGACGAGGCGGTCGGAACCGCGCCCAAGGGCGCGAGCCACCACCGGGACACGCCGTATCACCTGGCCTTTTCATGTTATGTAGTGAATACGGAGGGGCGCGTGCTCATCACTCAGCGCGCCCTCGACAAGCGAACGTTCCCGGGCGTGTGGACGGGAAGCTGCTGCGGCCACCCCGGTCCGGGCGAGAACCTGCGGGAGGCCGTCCTGCGGCGGCTGCGGGACGAGCTCGGCATGGGCGACGCGTCGCTCACGTCGGTGTCGTTCACGTCGGTGCTGCCGGGCTTCCAGTACCGGGCCGTCGCCGAGGACGGGACGCTGGAGAACGAGCGCTGCCCCGTCGTGCGCGCCGTCGTCCCGGCGAACGGGCCCGTCCGGCCGAACCGGGACGAGGTGGAGCAGGCCGAGTGGTGGACGTGGGAACGCTGCGTGGAGCTGGCCGACCGGCCCGAGGCGTCCCCCTGGTACCGCCTCCAGCTCGCCGAACTCGCCCCGCTCGGACCCCCGCTCGACTGGCCCGACGCGGGCGCCGACGGCCTCCCTCCCGCCCTGCGCTGGTGAGGTTCGTCCCCGCCACGACACGCATCACCGCTTGATCACTTTTCCGGCCGCGCTGTTGACCGATGCGCCGTTTCAAGCGGACGCTTGCTTTCCCCGGGGGTGACCGAAGGGACGGACCCGCACTCCCGGGTCCGCAGGTGAACGAAGGACTCATCCGCATGGGGGCCGACCGCCGGCCCCCATGACGGACGGCGACCCGTTCGCCCCGGCCGTTGGCATATCCACCGGTATGCACCTAGCCTCTCGGGCAACGTCAGGGGCGAGCCATGGAAGGTGACCGCGTGCAAGCGATGAGTGTTCAGCAGCCCTGGGCGTTCGCGATAGCGCGCGGCGGCAAGACCGTCTCGAACCAGGGGCTGCCCACCGCCTACCGCGGCCCGCTGCTCATCCACGCCTCCATGCGCGTCGACCTGAAGGCGTGCGACTCCCCGCTCGTCCAGGCCGCCGGCTGGGACCCGGGCGACCCGCTCGCCACCATCGGCGCCGTCATCGCCATCGCCGACCTGGAGGACGTCTGCTCCGCCACGGTCCCCGGCGGCTCCTGCGACTGCGGCCCCTGGTCCGACCCGGGCGCCCACCACTGGCACCTGGGCGGCATCCGCGCCCTCCCCCGCCCGATCATCGCGGTCGGCCACCCGGGCATCTGGCAACCCAAGCCGTCCCTGGTCGACGAGGTGAACACCATGTTCGCCAAGACCGCCGCCCTCAACAACGCCACCTGAGAGTGAAGCCACCACTACATTCGGTCGCGAAAGTCGGGCGGGGTAGTCTGGTTCTGCGCTGACCAGTCGCACCATGGATGGGAGCAGAACCGTGAGCGTCGCGCACGACCATGGCGGTTTTGGCCCGTACACGATGGACGACCTGCACGCCCGAGAGGACGAGGGCCGCGGCCTGGAACTCGAGGATGGGTGGCTGGTCGAGTTGTCTCCGAGCGCGCCCCACAACTGGGTGGCCATGCAGTTGCAGGAGCTGCTCAAAGCAGCCGCCTCGGACGCCGGTGCCGCCGTGTTCGTCGCCGGTGGCGGCGAGTGGGAGATCAGCACGCCGGCGGGGATCCGGAAACCCGACGTGTTCGTGGTCCCCAGGAGCGTGGCACGGAACTCGATCGTGGACCGCAGCCCGGCTGTCATCCCGGGGGGCGAACTGCTGCTGGTCGTCGAGGTGGTCTCTCCGGGCAGCGGCAGCGAACGCACCGACCGAGTGCGCAAGCTCAAGGAGTACGCGGCACTCGGCATCCCCCAGTACTGGCTCGCCGAGTTCTCCCCGCATCCGGCACTTCAGATCTTCGTCCTGGACGAAGGATTCGGCGCCTACCGCTCCCACGCAGTGGCGGCCGCAGGCGAAGTCCTCAAGATCGAGATCCAGGCGGACTCCGCGTTCACGGTGGCGGTCGACCCTGCGGTGTTCACCGAATTCTGAGGGCGGCGGCATCCGTGCCCTCCCCGCTCGACCGGTCGGCGAAGGCCGGAGACCTGCTCGAAGTGGACGTACCTGCCGCCAAGCCGTTCACCGTCCGGTTCGATCCGCAGATCCCCGCGGAACGCCCCAGCGACCTACGGACTTCTGAGGGCTTAGGCGGCTTTGCGGAGGCGGGCGAATTCGGCGGTTATGCGGTCCAGGGGCCAGGACGCGTTCAGGCCGCTGGGGTTGGGGAGTACCCAGACCCTTGCGGGGCCGAAGGTGTCGTCCTGGGGGCCTATCTGGGCCTTGGGGCGGCCGTAGGCGGTGCGGTAGGCGGTCACCCCGGCGACGGCGAGGTAGGTGGGGCGGTGCTTCTCGACCAGGGCGGCCAGGCGGAGACCTCCCTCGCGGAGTTCCTCTGCGGTCAGTTCGTCGGCGCGGGCCGTGGTGCGGTGCGCCAGGTTGGTGATGCCGAGGCCGTAGGAGGGCAGGAGGTCCTGCTCTGAGGGGTGCAGCTGCCGGTCGGTGAAGCCGGAGCGGTGCAGGGCGGGCCAGAAGCGGTTGCCGGGGCGGGCGAAGTGGTGGCCGGTCGCGCCCGAGTAGAGGCCCGGGTTGATGCCGCTGAACAGGACGCGGAGCTTCCCCTCCGGGGGCAGGACGTCGGGGATGACGCGGTCGCGGGCGGCCTCCAGGTCGGCCTTCGAGGGGGGCATCAGATCAGGTTACGCACGATCAGCATGACCGCGGACGTCCCGACGACGACCAGCAGGGCCAGGCGGAGGCGTCCCGCGTCGAGGTAGCGGCGGAGCGGGCCCGAGACCACGAAGCCGGCCAGGACGAACGGGAGCAGCTCCAGGCCCGCGATGACCTGCCGGGCGGGCAGCTCACCGGCGAGGGCGAGGACGATGAGCGAGAGCAGCGCTCCGACGACGAAGAAGACCGCCAGGGTCGCGCGGACGCGGGGGCCGCTCTCCCGCTGGTAGAGCAGCGCGATCGGCGGGCCGCCGATGCCGGACGCGGTGCCGGTCGCGCCGGAGACGAGCCCGGCGGCGGAGAGCGTCCGCCGGTTGCGGGGCACCTCGCCCGACCAGCTCGTCGCGGCCAGGGCGGCGAGCACGATGATGCCGATCATGATGCCGAGCGCGCGGTCCGGGACGACCGCGACCAGCCAGGCGCCGAGCGGCGTCCCGGCGAGGCGGCCGGCGAACGCCCAGCCGATGCCTCGCAACTCGGCGTGCCGGAACTCCTGCGCGAGCGTCGCGAGGGGCAGCACCAGCGCCATGACCAGGATCGAACCGGGCATCAGGGACGGGAACAGCATCGTCACGACGGGGGTCGCGACGAGCCCGACGCCGAGGCCGACGCTGCCCTGCACGATCGCGCCGATCAGTGCCGCCAGCCCCCCGATCAGCAAAAAGTCCAGATCAAGCACACTACGGACGCTATATCCCGGTATCTCCGGTCGGTGATGCCACCATCAGGCCCACCATCAGGCCCACCATCAGGCGGACGCCTCGGTGAGGCGTTCGAGCTGCGCGTCGGTCAGCGTCGTCCGGGCCGCGTCGACCAGGGGCGGGAGCTGGTCCAGGGTGCGGGCGCTGGCGATGGGCGCGGCGACGGTCGGCTGCGCGGCGAGCCAGGCCAGAGCGACGGTCGCGACGGCGACGCCCTGCTCCTCGGCGACGAGGTCGAGCGCGGCCAGGATCTTGCGGCCGCGTTCGGTCTCCAGGTGCTGCGCGGCCTTCTCGGCGCGGACGCTGTCGACGTTCGTCCCCGGCCGGTACTTGCCCGTCAGGAAGCCCGACGCGAGACCGTAGTAGGGAAGGGCGGCGAGTCCGTACCGCTCGGCGAGGTCGCGGCGGGGCCCCTCGTAGGTGTCGCGGGAGACCAGGTTGTAGTGCGGCTGGATGGCGGTGTAGCGGGCCGTCCCCTCGCGTTCGCTGAACTCCAGGGAAGCCTGGAGGCGGTCGAGCTCGATGTTCGACACCGCGATCTGCCGCACTTTGCCCGACCTGACCAGCTCGTCCAGCGTCATCATGATCTCTTCGACCGGGATGGAGGGATCGTCGTGGTGCGTGTAGTAGAGGTCGACGCGGTCGGTGCGCAGTCGCCGCAGGGAGTCCTCCAGCGCCGCCTTGATGTTCGCCCCGGCCAGCCCCTTGCGCTCGGGGTGCCTGCCGACCTTGGTCGCGACGACGATGTCGTCGCGGTTGCCGCGCGTCTCCAGCCACTCCCCGATGATCGTCTCGGATTCGCCGCCCGAGTTGCCGGGTGCGGAGGCCATGTAGGAGTCGGACGTGTCGACGAAGTTGCCGCCGGCCTCCGCGTAGGCGTCGAGGATCTCGAACGAGCGTTCCTTGCCGGCGGTCCAGCCGAAGACGTTCCCGCCCAGGCAGAGCGGGAAGACGTCCAAACTACCGATCTTGTTCATTTGCAGCCTTCTTGTTCTCGTCGGAGGTACCAGGAGACCATTACCCCGTGCTGACCGCCTGTCTCCCCTTCGCCGCCATGGCCGCGTTACTGACGATCACGCCCGGCGTGGACATGATGCTCGTCCTGCGCAGCACCGTGACCGGCGGGCGGCGGACCGGCCTGCTCTCCTCGGCCGGCGTAGTGACCGGCCTCATGTGCTGGGCGATGACGAGCGCCGTGGGACTGACCGCCTTGCTGGCCGCGTCCCGCCTGGCGTTCGACGTGCTGCGCGTCGCGGGCGCCTGCTACCTGCTGTGGCTCGGCGTCCGCGCCCTGTGGACCGCCCGGCACAGGACGCGGGACACGGCCGACCCCTCGGATACACGTGCGTCGGGTCTCACCGCCTTCCGCACAGGCCTCACCACGAACCTGCTCAACCCCAAGGTCGGCGTCTTCTACGTGAGCCTCCTGCCCCAGTTCATCCCCGACGGCGCCTCGGTGTTCTGGACGAGCATGCTGTTCGCCGTCATCCACGCCGCCGAGAGCCTGCTGTGGCTGGCGCTCGTCGTCGGCGCCGCGGGGGCCGCGCGTCGCACCCTGACACGTCCCGCCGTGAAGCGCCGCCTCCAGCAGCTAACCGGCGTCGCCTTCATCGGCTTCGGCCTCCGCCTGGCCATCGACCATTGACTTTCAGGCGGCCGAAGACCGCTCCCCGAGGAGACTGACGGCCCGCCGCGCGGCGTCAGGATCGGCGAGCGCGAGGATCTCGAGCAGGCCGTCAAGGTCACTGACGAGATCAGGCTGAGACCGGCGGCCCTCCACGTCCCCTCACGGTCCCGCGTGATCGCCCACTCGGAGAAGAGGTGCCGGAGCAACAGCAGCGTGACGGGTTCGTCCATCACCGCTGCGGCGGCTCGTCCTGACGGAAGGCCGCCCACGTGAGCTTGCCTCCTTCGTTCAGGGGGCGGACGCCCCAGGCGTGCACCAGCTCGGCCACGAGCAGGAGCCCACGCCCGGAGACGGCGGCGTGGTCCTCCGCCTGGACGACCGGACGCCCCTCTCCGGCGTCCCACACCTCCACCATGGGACGGCCGTCGCGCTCGCCGCGGAACACCCGCACGACGATCGGCCCCTCCCCGTGCCGCCACGCGTTGGTGACGAGCTCGCAGACAACGAGCCGCCCCACGTAGTCGTCCTCGATCCCCCACTCGGCGAACCGCTCGGCGAGAAACCGCCGCGCAAGCCGCGGAGCGTGCTCGGTGGGTTCGAGAACGAGCGGTGGAGCCTCTGGGGCAATGGCTGCTGCTGACATGACTGCGACCTCACATCGTCGGATTGATCGCCCTTATTGAGCCACCGCACGCACACGCACCGTCACGAAGCGCAGGTAGTTGCCTGACAATCTCCTCTGACCAGATCTCTGAACTTGGTAGCCGCTTGTGTCAGGGTTGGGAGAGCATGCGCGCATGGCACCACGACGGTCGAGAGCGAAGGTCAGCCCGAGCCTGGTCTCGTTCGGGCGCAGGTTCCGCAGGTTCCGGGAGGCGAAGGGATGGAGCCAGGAGAACGTCGCACGTCGAGCCCGTGACGGGGAGGGCGTCACACCCCAGTACATCGGGCAGGTCGAGACCGGCCGCACGCGCTGCACTCGCGAGTTCGCCGAGCAGATGGACCGCGAGCTTGAGGCGGACGGCGACCTCGTCGAACTGTGGGAGGACCTCGTCAAAGGAGCCGAGTTCCCGACCTGGTACGAGTGGCTCCCCGTCGAGGAGACGGCGGAGGAGCTGACCTCCTGGAGCCTCTCCCTCGTCCATGGCCTGCTCCAGACGCCCGGCTACGCCGAAGCACAGCTCAACGGCGACAAGGAGAAGACCGAGGAGCGTCTAGCTCGGCAGAACATCCTCACCCGGAAGAATCCGCCACCGCCCGGCTGCACCTTCCTGGTGGACGAAGGAGTACTGCTGCGCGAGGTCGGAAACCCGCAGGTCATGCGCGAGCAGTGCGATCACCTGATTCAGGCGCCGAAGTCCCTCGGGGTGTCGCTGCACATCGTGAAGATGCGGGGCGAACACCCCGGGAACATCAGCTCCTTTACGATCGCCACCATGGAGGACATGCGGGAGGTCGCATACTTCGAGTGCCCGGCACGCGGATTCACCCTGGAGGCGGGCGACGAGTTGGCCGCCACCCGCCGGGCGCTCAGAGAGGTGCGGGCCCTGGCCCTCCCGGTAGACCAGTCGCTCGACGTCATCCGAAAGGTGCAGGCAGAACGATGGACCTGATCACGGCAACCTGGCGCAAGAGCAGTCACAGCGGCAGCACCGGAGGCGAATGTGTAGAGCTGGCGGCCCTCCCGGAAGGAGTGGGCATCCGGGACTCCAAGAACCCGGACGGCCCCAAGCTGCTCCTGGGGCGGGACGAGTTCGCCGCCCTGGTGGGCGTCCTCAAGTACTGATTCCCCGAGACGCGAGAGTGTCCCGCACCCTTACGGGAGCGGGGCACTTCTGCGTAGCGGCGGTTCCTTGCGGATGAGGTTGCGGAGGACGTACTAGAGGCTGCCGCCGTGGCGGTGGTACTCCGCCTCGCCGGGGATGTCGATGCGGACGACGGCCTCGAACTCCTTGCCGCCGGCGCCATCTGCCTTCGCCGCGACCTCCTCGGGGACGCCGAGCAGCGCGGTGCCCTTGGCGGCCCAGTCGCGCGACGCCCCGGAGCCGTACTCCTTGCCCGCGATGACCACCAGCGGGCGCATAGATTCCGCTC
This sequence comes from Actinomadura sp. GC306, assembly GCF_004348665.1. Lineage (GTDB taxonomy): Bacteria > Actinomycetota > Actinomycetes > Streptosporangiales > Streptosporangiaceae > Spirillospora. The sequence goes on from NZ_SMKM01000192.1 coordinate 12,870, forward strand.
AGGGGCCGGATGCGTGTTGTCGGCTGCCGGTGGGCCTTGGGCGGTGGCGTTGGCGGCGGGGTCGGGCCCGCGGCTGGGGCTGGGCCCGGTGGTTTGCGGCGCGGTTCCACAGGTCTGTTGCCGGTGGCGGTGGGTCCCCGGCGGCTCGGATCCGGTAGGTGTGGCGTCCGTCGGCGTTTGTGGTGATGTGGATGTGGGTGGGGTTGGCGGCTTTGTAGCGGTTGTGGAAGGCGCAGGTGAGGGTGAGGTTGTCGATGTCGGTGCGGCCGCCGTCCAGGGCCCAGCCGGTGACGTGGTCAACTTCGCAGAGTGTGCCGGGGACCTCGCAGCCCTGGACTGCGCAGGTGGGGTTGAGGGCCTCGAGTACTTGGCGTTGGGCGGGGGTGGCGAACCGGACGGCGCGCCCCAGGTAGAGAGGCAGGTGGCCGTCCCCCAAGAGAAGGGGCGTCACCCTGGCGTTGAGGGCGATGCGGCGGGCC
>NZ_SMKM01000193.1 GCF_004348665.1 Actinomadura sp. GC306
CTGTCGCCCCGCGGCGCCGCACCCCGACCCACTACCAAACGTAACTACTCACCCCCAATCCCCCCGAACGTGAAGAAAGTCACCCCTCTGACGGTCTTCGGGAGGCGACTCGGTTCGCGTTTCGGACGTGCTGTTCAGGGGTGGCGGCGGGGGGTCGTCGCGATGGTGGCGGCTGCCAGCACGTGGGCTCCCGAGTCGCGGAGGGCTCGGGCCGCCTCGGTGAGGGAGGCGCCGGTCGTGACCACGTCGTCGACCAGGATCACTTCGCGGCCGGCGACCCGGATTCGCGAGGTGACGGCGAGTGCGCCTTCCAGGTTGGCGGTGCGTTCCGCCGCGGTGAGGGTGGCCTGGTCGGCGACTCGAACGCGTTGCCTCAGGGCGTCCACCGGGGTCACCGGCAGGCCCGCCGTGCGTAATCGTTCTGCCGCCACGTCCACCAGGCCCCGCAGGGCGTCGTGGCCGCGTCGGCGGATGGCGTTACGGCTTGACGGCACCCACACGAGGGACGGCGCGTCATGCCCTGGAGTGGCGCCCGGGGTGCTCGGTGCGAGGGCGGTCAGAGCGGACTGGACGGCCGTGGCCAGAGCCTCGCCCAGTGGGGTCGCCAGTGCCGTGCGGCCGTGCTCCTTGTAGGCGGCCAGGATCGCTCGTAGCGGGCCTTCGTAGGCGGCGACGGTCCAGGGGGGCGGCAGGCCCTTCAAGGCCGTCCTGGCGGGTCTCGCGGGCCCCTGGAGGGGGCGTGCGCAAGCGTCGCAGAGGAGGACGGGAGCCACGCCGCACCCGGCACAGTGCTGCGGGAGGATCAGGTCAAGGAGATCGCCGAAGATTCTCATGCCCCGACGATGCGGCCGCGGGCCGGCCCACGTCTCCAAATCCCGGACCTGTGGATAACTCGGCGCGGCAGTGAAACGGAGAGCAACTGGCCGCCCTGTGCCGCCGGAAGGTCCCCATCGGCCTCCGGGGTGCTCGTCTCCGGTCGGAACAGGTCCCGGTTAGCGGGGGTAGGTCGGGTCCTTGGCCGGGGTGGGGCAGATCCAGGGGCTGTAGGAGTTGCTCGGGGAGCGTTGGCGGCACACCTGGTCCTTGCCGGACGAACGGGTGCCGATCAGGATCGGGGCGCCCGGGGCCGCGGCGATGGTCTGGGGTTCGCCGAGGGAGCCGACGCCCAGGGACGTGATCGCCCTGCCGCTGATCGGCATCAGGAACGGGAGGGTCTGCGAGTCGCGCTTGGCGCGGCCGAGGACGGCGAGCGTGTTGTAGTCGCGCCAGGCGATGTCGACGGCGTCCTGCAGTTCGGAACTGACGGGCAGGAACGAGCCGACGTCCAGGGAGCCGTCAGGGGCGTGGGCGATACGGCCGATCTGCACCTGGGGACGACCGTCGACGCGGGCTATGACCGCGGCGCGGACGCCATCACGGGCTATGCGGAACTCCAAGACCTGACGTCCACCCAAGCCCCAGTGGGCGGCGCGCACGGGGTCCTCCCCGCGTCGGCGCACCCAGAGCCAGGATTCGTCCTTCTTGCTCTCCACGACCCACAGGGTGCCGTCACCGCTCCAGGTCGGTGCGGTGAAACGGGCTCCTTCTTCGGCGTTGAGCAGTACGCGGGTGGCGGGGGTGCCCGTGACGGGGGCGGCGACAAGGACCTGGTCGGCCGCGGCGCTCAGGCCGGCGAGTTCCTGGTGGTCGGGGGCGACGGCGGGCCGGGAGAGGCTTCCGGCGGCGCCGGTCACGACGGGCTGGGCGCGGTCGTCCTCCATGGTGCCGAGGAAGCCGGACGGGCCGACGACGTAGGCGTTCTGGTCGGATTCGTCGTTCGGGACACGTCCGTCGGGCGAGTTGACCTCCCAGGCGTGCACGGGCTGGGTGGAGTCCATGCCGGTGGGGGTGACGGGTTCGCCGTCGATCCGCAGTTGCCAGCGCTTGATCTCCGAGAGCTGGCGCATGGTCCAGCTGAGCTGGGCCGACATCCGGTCGAGGTTGCCCGCGCGTGCCTCCTTGGTGAGGTCGACCGTGGCGACCTCGTTGTCGACCTCGACGCGGCGCTTCAGCTTGGTCCCGTCCGGGAAGGCGGTCTGGACGGCGCCCTTGAGCCAGGAGGTGGGCCCGGTGAGCAGCGCGTGGACGAGCTGCGTGGGGAGGGTCTGGCGGTTCACGACCGGCAGGAAGATGCCGTTGGGGACGAGCGTGTGCCGGTCAGGTGCGTAGAAGAACAGGTTGACGGTGCGCATGGCACGCTCGACGTCGTCCTGGGTGAGCAGGAGGCCCGCCTTCTCGCCGCCGGGCAGGCCGGTGATGCGCCAGACGCCCTGCTGGGTCTTGGCGAGCTGGAAGGTGGCGTCGAGTGCCTTGGGGGACGCGGTGTACTGGCCGTCGGAGCTGATGGTCCCGACTTCCTCCCCGGTGATCCGGACCGTGGCCTGGTCGTCGGTGGCCTTGATGATCTGGGGGTCGGTGATGCGGCTCGCCAGGACGGTCACGGAGGGCCGCAGGCCCGGGTCCCAGGAGTTCTGCCTGCCGAGGTAGAGCCTGGCGACCTTGTGGTTGTCGTCGAAGCTGGCGGACGCGGCGAGGAAGCCGGAGACGATCTGCGCCGGCCCCCACTCGGGGCGGGGCTTGACGGGGATCAGCCGGACGTAGGGGTCGTCGACCCGTTCGGCGCGTTCGGCGGACTCGCCCGTCACGACCTGGCCGCCGCTCGGGACGGTCGCGCACCCGGCGCCGCCCAGGAGGAGGGCGGCCGCCGCGAGGAGGCACCTGATCCGGCCGGTCACTCCTGCGCCTCCAGTTCCGCGAACAGCGGACGGGCGTCACCGGCCCCAGGAGGGACGAGCGGGAGCGGCGAGCCCCTCAGTTCGGCCCCCGCCACGCGAGGCAGCGAGAGGCGGAACTGGGAGCCCACACCGGGCTCTCCCCACGCCTGCAGCCACCCGCCGTGGAGCTGCGCGTCCTCGCGGGAGATCGACAGGCCGAGGCCGGTGCCCCCGGTGGTGCGGGCGCGGGCCGGATCGGCGCGCCAGAAGCGGTCGAAGACCATCTGCCCCTCCCCCGGTTTGAGTCCGACCCCGTGGTCGCGCACGGCGACGGCCACGGCGTCGCGGTCGGCGGCCACGGAGACGATGATGTCCTCCCCGTCCCCGTGCTCGACGGCGTTGACGAGGAGGTTGCGCAGGATGCGTTCGACACGGCGGCGGTCGACCTCGGCCATGCACGGCTCCCCGGGCAGCTGCAGGACGACCTTGCTGCCCTTGCGCTCGGCAAGCCCCTGGATGTCGCCCACCACGCGCAGGACGAGGTCGCGCATGTCGAGGGACTCGGCGTCCAGCGTCGCGGCACCTGCGTCGTGGCGGCTGATCTCCAGCAGGTCGGCCAGCAGCGCCTCGAACCGCTCCAGCTGGCTCTGCAGCAGCTCCGCCGACCTCCCCACGGACGGGTCGCCGAAGGTGTCGCGGTTCTCGTAGAGCATGTCCGCGGCGATCCTGATGGTGGTCAGGGGCGTGCGCAGCTCGTGGGACACGTCGGAGACGAACTGGCGCTGGACCTGGGACAGGTCCTCAAGCTCGCCGATCTTCTCCTGGAGGTTCGCGGCCATCTCGTTGAAGGAGCGGGCGAGGCGCGCCAGGTCGTCCTCACCGCGGACCCTCATGCGCTCTTCCAGCCGTCCGGCGGCGAGGCGCTGCGCCCCCTGCGCGGCAAGCCGCACCGGAATGACGACCTGGCGCGTCACCAGGGAGGCGATCGCGGCCAGGAGCAGCAGGAGGACGATGCCCACACCTGCCAGGGACCGCCCCACGTTCGTCAAGGTCCGCTGCTCTTCCTCAAGGGAGAACAGGTAGTACAGCTCGAACTGGCCCGTCCTGCCCCCGACGATGAGGCCGCTCTCGGACGGACGGTCACCCACGTAGGACAGTTCGCCGTAGGTGTAGGCGCGAGTCCCCTGGGGGGCGCTCTGCAGCTTCTCCCGCAGCCGCGGCGGGACGCTCTCCTGGCGCAGTTCGTTGGTCGTGTACCCGTCGAAGTACTGCTCCGTGGTGTCGCGGATGTAGACCTCGTACAGCCCGGACGGACCGCTGCGTGACTTCAGCCGGTCGATGGTCGTGTTGAGCCTGCTGTCGTCCCCGGGAGAGTTGCCCAGGTCGCGCTGCACCTGCGCCAGGCCGTCGTCCAGTTGCAGACGGGCCGCCTTGACCTTCGCGTCCATGAGCGCCGACGAGATCTGCTGCATCAGGAACGCGCCCAGGATGGCGACCACGATCGCCGAAATGAACAGTGTGGACGTGACGACACGTACTTGGATCGACCGGCGCCAGCGCGTGTAACCGCTGCGGACGGCGCCGCGCAGGACGCGCTGGGCGGCGACCAGCCCGCGCCGGACGAGCCGCTTGGCCCGCTTCATGTCGGCTCTCATCGGAGGTCCGAGAAGCGGCGCGGCCCTGGGAGGCGCGGGTTTCCGCGAGGGTGCTCAACGGTCATGGCGTGCCACGGGGATACGGCGGGGTTCGGTTTGGCGGGTTCGGTTCGGCGGGTTCTGTGTTACGGCGTCGTGGAATGTGATCTGCCGTGCCACGCGCTGTCGCGATAGATAGGGACAGGTAGCGACATCGTAGGGCGATGTCAAGGAAATGGGGAGGTCATGCGGTATCCGCCCGCTGTCAGGCGGGCCCGGCCTTGTAGCCGACGCCGCGCACGGTGACGACGATCTCGGGCCGCTCCGGGTCACGCTCGATCTTGGCGCGCAGCCGCTGGACGTGGACGTTCACCAGGCGGGTGTCGGCGGCGTGCCGGTAGCCCCAGACCTGCTCCAGGAGGACCTCACGCGTGAACACCTGCCGCGGCTTGCGGGCCAGGGCCACCAGGAGGTCGAACTCCAGCGGCGTCAGCGGGATGTGCCTGTCGCCGCGCTTGACCGAGTGGCCGGCCACGTCGATGGTGATGTCGCCGATCTGGAGGGTCTCGGGTGCGGGCTCGTCGGTGCGCCGCAGGCGCGCGCGTACGCGCGCCACCAGCTCCTTGGGCTTGAAAGGCTTGACGATGTAGTCGTCGGCGCCCGACTCCAGGCCGAGGACGACGTCCACGGTGTCGCTCTTGGCGGTCAGCATGACGATCGGCACCCCGGACTCGGCGCGGATCTGGCGGCAGACGTCGATGCCGTCCGCGCCCGGGAGCATCAGGTCGAGCAGCACGAGGTCCGGCCGGGTCTCCCGGAACGCCTCGAGCGCCTTGTCGCCGTCGTGGACGAACGAGGGCTCGAAGCCCTCGCCCCTCAGCACGATGCCGAGCATCTCGGCGAGCGCGAGGTCGTCGTCGACGACCAGTACACGTCCTCTCATGGCCCTCATCGTCACAAAGTCGGGGTTCGGTGGAGTGAGCACTCCGCATCGTCGCCGGGTGCGGCGGGCGCCGGACCAGGCCGGACACCGGATGGAAGGTACTCGCAGGCGCTGTGCTCCCGCCCCACCTCGCCAGGGAGAGTTATGCCTTGGCGTGCCAGGTTACCCGCGTTTGTGTCGTCCATGGCTCTCCCGGGATGCGAGGGGGCGGCAGGGGATTGTAGGGGCGGCCGCCGAAACGCGCGCAAGAGGCCGCGGGACCGGCGGGATACGACTCCCCGGCACCCCGGTAATACCGCAGACCGCCACACTTCGGACCGGGGACGGCAATCACGGCACCTCGCCCGTGACAGGATGACGTGACCGGCGGTCGCGGCGGGGCCCGGAACGGGGGTCGCGGGGCGGACGCGCCGGGCAGACCTCCGCCGGGGCGCGGCCCCGCGGAAACCGCAGGACTCGCCAGAGATCGCAGGAGCCGAGATGCCGGGACCGGACGGCCGGGACGACGACGCCGACGCGCTGGACGCGCAGGCCGTCCCGTTCCGCCCGCTGTCCATCTCGGAGATGCTGGACGGGGCGATCGCCGGGATCCGCCGGCGTCCGCGCACCTCGCTCGGGCTGTCGGTCGTGATCAGCACCGTCATCCAGGTCACCAGCTCCGTCGCCGCGTACTTCTTCATCGGCGACGAGGCCCGGGAGGAGCTGACCCCGGAGGTCCTGCTCGAGTCGCTGGGAGCGCAGCTGACCCTCACGGGCCTGGGGCTCGTCCTGTCGGCCTACGGAATCCTCCTGCTGGCGGGGTTGCTGGCACCGATCCTGGGGCGCGAGCTGGTGGGGATGCCCATCGCGCCCAAGCAGGCGTGGCGGGACGCCCGTCCGAGATTCGGCAGGCTGGTCGTCACCGCGGCGGCCGTCATGGGCATCTCCCTGGGCGCACTGTTCCTGCCGACCCTGCCGTTCTTCCTGCTCCTCGCCGTCGACGCCAACCCCGGCCTCAGCGCGCTCGCCGCCATGGTGGGTTTCCCCGTCGGCATCGGGCTCATGATCTGGCTCTACCTCCTGTTCGTCCTGGCCGTCCCCGCGGTCGTCCTGGAAAGGCAGACCGTCGTCGGCGCGCTCGGCCGCGCGGTGAGGTTGTCCAAGGGCCGGTGGTGGCGGACGTGCGGCACTCTCCTGCTGGCGTTGCTCATCACCGTGTTCATGGGCTTCTTCGCGCTGCGCATCCCGTTCCTGCTCGTGCAGCTGCTCTTCTTCGGTGACTCCTCCGGCGCCGAGTCGACGATGGGCGCGCTCGCCGTGGACACCCTCGGGCGGATCGTGAGCTGGTCGGTGGTGCTGCCGTTCGACGCCGGCGTGATCGCGCTGCTCTACATGGACCGGCGCATGCGCCGCGAGGGCTTCGACCTGGAGCTGCGCAGCAAGCGGTACGCGGCCGCGAGGTCGGCGACGCCCAGGGCGCACACCGCGCCCGCCGAGAACGGCGCCGACCCGGAAGAGGGCTTCATCGAACTGTGGCGGACGGGCCCCGAGCCGGCGCGTCCGGAAACGGGGGCGCATCCGTGACCACGATGTCCATGCCGTCCATGCCGTCCATGCCGTCCATGCCGTCCGCGCTCGCGGCGCTCGACCCGGTCGGCCGCGAAGAGGCCCGCGAGATGGCCCGCCGCGAGCTGGACAAGGAGATCTACCTGCGCGACAGGCCGTCCTGGCTGGAGCGCGCATGGGAGACCTTCTCCGAGTGGCTGCAGGACCTGCTCAACCGGTCGGCCGGCCCCCAGACGCAGGGCAGCGGCGGCGGCTGGTTCTCGGTGGCCGTGATCGTCCTCGTCGTGTGCCTCGCCATCGCGCTGGTGTTCTGGCTGATGCGGGGCCGACGCAACCCGCGCTCCCGGCGGGACGCCCTGCTGGACGGCGAGCCGTCCACCGCGCTCGACCACCGGGACGCGGCGGAACGGCACGCGGCCGCCGGGCGGTGGGCCGAGGCGATCCGCGAGCGGCTCCGCGCGATGGCCCGCGACCTGGAGGAGCGGGCGGTGCTGTCGGCGCGGCCCGGACGCACCGCCGACGAGCTGGCGACCGAGGCGGGCGAGGCCCTGCCGGAGCTGGCCGGCGACCTGCGCGCCGCGGTGCTGGTCTTCGATGACGTCTGGTATGGCGACCGCCCCGGCACCGCCGAGGGATACGCGCGGGTCAAGGACGTGGACGAGCGGCTGCGGGCGGCGCGGCCGAAGCCGCTGGCGGACGACGACCTCACGCTCACGGCGGCCGGCGAGGACGGGGGCCCCCGATGGTGACGCAGTCCCCGCCGCAGTCCTCGCCGCGGGGCGCGCAGGCCGGTCCGGGCGCCGAGCCGCCGTCGGCGCGGCAGGTCGCGGGGCGCCGCTGGCGGGCGGCCCGCGGCGTGGCCGCGGTGCTCTTCGCGATGGTCGTGATCGCGGTCTTCCTGGCGGCGCTGCGGCCCTCGACCTCGGCGGAGGCGCTCGACCCGACGTCGCCGAAGCAGGACGGGAGCAGGGCGCTGGCGGAGATCCTCCGCCAGAACGGCACGGCGGTGCACGTGGCCAGGGACGCCGACGAAGCCGTCCGCGCGGCCGCCCCCGGAACGGTCATGCTCGTCACCCGCACCGAGCGCCTCACCCGGGAGGATCTGGCCCGGCTGGCGGGCGCGCAGGTCAACCTGGTGCTCGTGCGGCCCACGTCGTTCGCGCTGGCCGACCTGGCTCCGCGGGTGCGCAAGGACGGCCCGACCTTCGAGGAGGCCGACGAGCCCGGCTGCGGCATGCAGGCCGCCACGCTCGCCGGAGCGGTCTCCCTCCACGAGTCGGAGACCTACGAGGTGACGGCTTCCATCACCGGCGCCGTGACGACGTGCTACAAGACCGAGTTCGGCGGCCCGAGGGTCGTCCAGGTGCGGCACGGAGCCAAGACCGTCACCGTGCTGGGCTCCGCCGCACCGCTGACGAACCGGCGGCTGGCCGAAGAGGGCAACGCGGCCCTCGCCATGAACCTGCTGGACGCGACCAATAGCGGCCTGGTCCCCACGGCGGGTACCTCCGTGGTCTGGCTGGTTCCGGACATCCCGGCCGAGGGCACGGCGGCCGAGCAGCGGCCGCTCGGTGAGCTGCTGCCGTTCGGGGTCAAGCTGTTCATCCTCCAGTTGCTGGTCGCGGTGCTGCTGGTGGCCCTGTGGCGGGGCCGCCGGCTGGGCCCGGTCGTGGCGGAGGCGCTGCCGGTCGTGGTCCGGTCCGCCGAGACCGTCGAGGGACGCTCCCGCCTCTACCGCGCCGGGCACGCCCGCGACCGGGCCTCCGACGCGCTGCGCTCGGGAGCGCGCGAACGTCTCGTCCCGCTGCTCGGGCTCCCCCGCAGCAGCGCGCAGGACCCGTCCGCCGCGCAGGAGATCGTCGCGGCGGTCGCCCGCCGCACTCCCCACGACGAGACGTACGTCGGCGCGGCCCTGTACGGTCCTGAACCCTTGGACGACGCGGGCCTCATCGCCCTCAGCGACGTCCTAGACGACCTGGAAAGGCAGGTACGCCAGTCTTGAACCACCCAGTAGAGCTCGGGAAGGACGACGTGCCCGGCGGCGCGGGCGCCTTGAGCGATACTCCGCCGGGCGCGATCTCCGAGGAGACGCGCCGCCAGGGCGAGACGGCCCGCGCGGCGCTGACGGCGCTGCGCGGTGAGGTCGCCAAGACGGTCGTCGGCCAGGACTCCGTGGTGACCGGTCTCGTCATCGCGTTGCTCTGCCGCGGCCACGTGCTGCTGGAGGGCGTCCCCGGTACGGCGAAGACGCTGCTCATCAAGACGCTGTCACGCGCACTCGACCTGGACTTCAAGCGCGTCCAGTTCACCCCCGACCTGATGCCGGGCGACGTGACCGGTTCGCTGGTGTACGACAACAGGACCTCGGAGTTCGAGTTCCGCGAGGGTCCGGTCTTCACCAACCTCCTGCTCGCCGACGAGATCAACCGCACGCCTCCGAAGACCCAGGCTTCGCTGCTGGAGGCCATGGAGGAGCGGCAGGTCTCCGTGGAGGGCTCCGCACGTCCTCTGCCCGACCCGTTCGTGGTGTGCGCGACGCAGAACCCCATCGAGTACGAGGGCACCTATCCCCTGCCCGAGGCCCAGCTCGACAGGTTCCTGGTCAAGCTGACCGTGCCCGTCCCCACCCGGGACGAAGAGATCGCCATGCTCCAGCGGCACGCGGCCGGTTTCGACCCGCGCGACCTGTCGGAGGTCCAGCCCGTGGCGGGCGCGAGCGAACTGGCCGCCGGCCGGGCCGCGGTTAGGGCGATCCACCTCGACCCCAAGGTCGCCGCCTACGTCGTCGACCTGTGCCGCGCCACGCGGCAGTCCCCGTCGCTCCAGCTTGGCGTGTCCCCTCGCGGCGCGACGGCGCTGCTCGCCACGTCCCGCGCGTGGGCGTGGCTGTCGGGCCGCGACTACGTGACGCCGGACGACGTGAAGGCGCTGGCCCGGCCGACACTGCGGCACCGCGTCCAGCTCCGGCCCGAGGCGGAGCTGGAGGGCGCGACGGCCGACGGCGTGCTGGAGGGCATCCTCGCCCACGTCCCCGCCCCGCGCTGATGGCGCTGACCGGACGCCTGGGCCTGCTGGCGCTCCTCGGCGCGCTCGTCCCGCTGTTCGCGCCGAGCTGGTGGGCGCTGTTCGCGGTGTGGGGCGTGCTGTTCCTCGGTGTCGTCCTTGACCTCGCCCTGGCCGGTAACGTGCGCGCGCTGCGCTTCCACCGCGCGGGCGACACGAACGTCCGTCTCGGTGAGGCGGCCCAGGTCTCCCTCATTGTGGAGAACCTCGGGCGGCGCCGCCTCAAGGCCCGCCTGCGGGACGTGTGGCCGCCCAGTGCCGGCGCCACACCGCGCATGGTGAAAGTGAGCGTGCCGGCCGGGGAACGGCGCCGCGTCGAGATGACGTTGGCGCCGACCCGCCGCGGCGACCGGAAGGCCGTCACCGTCGTGGTCCGCTCTGTCGGACCGCTCGGGCTGGCCGCGCGGCAGCTTTCGCGTCCGGCGCCCTGGACGGTCCGTGTCCTGCCGGCGTTCCCGTCGCGCCGCCACCTGCCCGCCAAGCTCGCGCGGCTGCGCGAGCTGACCGGTGCCCACGTGGCCCTCATCCGCGGCCAGGGAACCGAGTTCGACTCCCTGCGCGAGTACGTGGACGGCGACGACGTCCGCTCCATCGACTGGCGCGCCACCGCGCGGCGCAACGACGTGGTCGTCCGGACGTGGCGGCCCGAACGCGACCGGCGGATCTACCTGGTCCTCGACACCGGCCGCACGTCCGCGGGCCGGGTCGGCGACATCCCGCGCCTCGACTGCTCGATGGACGCCGCGATGCTGCTCGGCGCCCTGGCGTCCCGCGCCGGCGACCGCGTCGACGTGCTGGCCTACGACCGGCGGGTCCGCGCCCGCGTCGAGGGCGCGTCCCGCACGGACCTGCTGCCCGCGATGGTGCACGCCTTCGCGCCGCTGGAGCCGGAGCTCATCGAGTCCGACGCCGCCGGGATGGTGTCGACGCTGCTGGCGCGGGTGCGGCAGCGGTGCCTGGTCGTCCTGCTCACCGAGCTGAACACGGCCGCGATGGAGGAGGGACTGCTGCCGCTGCTGCCGCAGCTCACCGCCCGGCACCTGGTCATGATCGCCGCGGTGGCGGACCCGCGGATCGGGGAGATGGCGGCGGGGCGCGGCGACCTCGCGGCCGTGTACGACGCGGCCGCCGCCGAACGCGCCCGGGCCGACCGCAGCCGCCTGACCGCGGAGCTGCGCGGCCACGGCGTCGAGGTGGTCGACGCGCCGCCCGACGAGATCGCCCCGGCGCTGGCCGACGCCTACCTCGCCCTCAAGGCCGCCGGGCGGCTGTAGGGCCCGGCTCCCGTGCGGCGGCTACCCCGCCACCGGGGCCATGTCGGGCCGCAGGTCGGCGTCGCCCGTCTCGCCCTGCCGGACGGCGCGCCGCCCGAGGACGATCACGTAGGCGAGGAACGCGGCCTCGGCGACCACGCCGATCCCGATGCGCAGCCACGTGACGTGCACCCAGCCGGTGACGAACCCCTCGATGAGGCCGGACACCAGCAGCACCGCGATGAGGCCGATGGCGATGCTCACCGCGGCGCGCCCCTCCTCGGCGAGGGCCTGGCCGCGGCGGCGCGGCCCCGGATCGATGATCGTCCAGCCGAGTTTCAGTCCGCCGGCGCACGCCAGGTAGACGGCGGTGAGTTCGAGCAGGCCGTGCGGGAGGATCAGGCCGAAGAAGACGTCGCCCTTGCCGTGCGCGAACATCAGCCCGGCGATCAGGCCGAGGTTGAGCTGGTTCAGAAGCAGGACGTACACGGTCGGGATGCCGAGCAGGATGCCGAAGATGAGCGCGACCGCCGACACCCAGGCGTTGTTGACCCAGACCTGGAACGCGAACGACGCCGCCGAGTGCTCGGTGTAGTAGTTGGCGAAGTCGTGCTCGACGAGTTCGCGGATCTCGTCCGGCGTCCCCAGGCTCGCCTGCACTTCGGGGCTGTGCACGATCCAGACCGCGAGGGCGAACGACACCAGGTTGCCGAGGACGGCGCAGCCGAGCCACCACCACCGCGCCCGGTAGGCGACCACCGGGAACGACACCTTCGCGAAGCGGCTGACGTCCCGCCAGAGCGGGGCCTGCGCCCCGGCCACGGCGGCCCTGCCCCGCGCCACCAGCGACGACAGCCGGCCCACGAGCTGGGGGTCGGGCGAGCTCGACCTGACGACCGACAGGTGCGTCGCCGCCCGCTGGTAGAGCTCGACGAGCTCGTCGGCTTCGGCGCCGGTCAGCTTGCGGCCGCGGTTGATCAGCCACTCAAGGCGCTGCCACTCGGCGTTGTGCGCGGCCACGTAGGCGTCAACGTCCACCCGGGGAGACTAACGTCTTCACCTGTCGGACCGGCAAAATGGACCTGCCTCGGCAATCGCCCGGGCGGTCGGCGATGCGGAGGAGCAGGACATGGCGGAACTCGTCACCGGCGAGGCCGTGGCGCTCGACATCCGGGTCGCGCGCCTGGCCAGCCGGGGCTGCGCCCTCCTGCTCGACGTGGTCTTCCAGCTCGTGATCCTCAACGTCGTCGTCTACTTCACGGCGATGACGGCGATCGTCGCCGACGAGGCGTGGGCGATCGGGCTGACGCTGCTCGCCGTCGTCGCCGTCCTGGTCGGGTACCCGTGCGCGTTCGAGACGCTGACGCGGGGCCGCACGCTGGGCAAGATGGCCGTCGGGCTCCGCGTCGTCGCCGACGACGGCGGGCCGGTGCGGTTCCGGCAGGCGCTGGTGCGGGCGCTGGCCGGCTTCATCGAGTTCTGGACGTTCTCCGGCTCTCCCGCGCTGATCACCTCGTTCTGCAACCGGCGCGGCAAGCGGCTCGGCGACCTGTTCGCGGGGACGATCGTGATCCAGGAGCGCGGCCAGGCGGTGTACCTGGGGCCGGTGGCGATGATGCCGCCGCAGCTCGCCGGGTGGGCCCGCTCGCTGGAGCTGTCGATGCTGCCGGACGAGCTGGCGATGACGGCGCGGCAGTACCTGTCGCGCTTCTGGGAGCTGCTGCCGGAGGTCCGCGACTCGCTGGGCGAGCGGATCGCCGCGCAGGTCGCCGAGGTGGTGAGCCCGCCCCCGCCGCTCGGCGCACGCCCGGAGATCGTGCTGTCGGCCGTCCTCGCGGAGCGGCGGCACCGGGAGGAGTGGCGGCTGGCGCAGCGCCGCGCGCGCCGGATGCAGCGCCTCGGCGTGACCGCGTGGTCGCCGGCGTCCGTCCCGGTGCCGGCGGGGGCCGCGGGTCCGGCGGCGGCCGGGCAGGTGCGGCCGGGCCCGCCGGCTCCGCCGCCGTTCAGCGCTCCCGGCCCGGGGCAGCCTAGGTTCCTGCCGCCGTCCGACTACGGCGCCGGGCCGTACCAGGAGGTCCTGCACGGCCCTCCTGCACCCTCCCACGCCCCGCCCCCCACCGGGACATACC
>NZ_SMKM01000194.1 GCF_004348665.1 Actinomadura sp. GC306
GGTCGGTTGTGTCGTGGTGGTCTTCGTCGCAGGGGCGGGGGGACTCGGGGCCGTCGCGGCCGAGGCGGAGCATGCGGCAGACGCGGACGGTGCGGAACTCGCGGCCGCGGACGGTGATGCGGTGGCCGCGGGACGCCCTGATCTCGTCGGCGAGTGCCGTCCACTCGGCGAGTTCGGCTGGGCTCGCGGGGTCGCCCTCGAACTCGCGGAGCCGGGGGAGCAGGCCGGTGAAGTGCCGCGCCAGCCGGTCGCGGCACTGCTCCGGGTCGTCGCCGCCGGTGAGCGGCGCCCAGGAGTCGCCGTCGACCTCCACGACGGTGAACGTGGGCGGGAGCAGCACCACGCCGGGATGGGTCCGGAGCGCGTGGCGGGCCTCGGTGCGGATCATGTCGGGGACGGTGCCGGCGACGGGGAGCCGTGCGACGAGGTTCAGCCGGAGCTGGGCCTCCCACTGGCCGCACGGGGCCGGCGGTTCGATCGGGTGGTCGCGGAGCAGCCCGTCGGCGGTGAGGTCGGCGTCGGTGGCGCGCGGCGGCTCCATGACCCGGTCGCCGATCAGGATGAACTTCTCGACCCGGATGATCCGGTAGCGGCGGTCGCCGATCTCCCATTCGTCCTTGGCGAGTTGCGGGCCCTCCTCGGGGTCGAGCCGGGCGGCCGCCGCGAGCATGGCCTCGGCGGTGCCGGGGTCCGGTTCGCCGGCGGCCGCCTTCCGCAGGTCCATGGCCAGCCCGTACCGGGCGGCGGACGGGTCATCGGAGCCGAGGCATCCGATTCGCCACTCTTTTCCTTTTTGCAGTGCATGGCCGAAAGAAGGGGACCCGGCGGGCAGGATCTTGGGATAGCGGAGAATGCGCTCGCCGAGTTCCCTGTCGCGCACCGCCGCGACCGGGTCGAGGTCGGCGACCACGTTGATGTGGTCGAACCCGTGCATCAGCGGGAAGGTCATTCCCGCATCCTGGCCGTCCGGCTCGCATTCCCGCACGGGTTTCGTGATTTCCCCCGGCGGGCTCGCGGCAATTAACCGGAATGAGAATATCTGTGCAATGTCCAGTCCGGTTGGGGCGGGTCAGAGTTGTTTCGTTGGCTCGGACGATTCGGTTTTCTCGGGCGGGTCGCTCTTCGCGGCGGGCTCGTCCTGCTCGTCGTCCGAGCGGTCGAACCAGGCGGGGACCTCGCGCGCGTTGTCGAAGCCGCGCGCCACGAACCCGTCGGTGGACGAGTGCAGGATGATCGACAGCGCGATCGTCGCGGCGACGAGGTGGAAGATCTGGTCGCCGGCCGCGATGCCCGATTCCAGGACGATCAGCCCGTACACGACCGAGGCGAAGCCCTTCGGCCCGAACCACATCGCCGCTGCCTGCTCGCGGGCGGTCAGCTTCGAGCGCAGGAACGAGACCCAGATCGCCACCGGCCGCGCGACCACCAGGGCCAGCACCGCGAACAGCCAGCCGGTCCAGCCGACCTCGCCGAGGAACGTCGGCGACAGCAGCGCGCCGAACACCAGCAGCGCGCCGAGCTTGAACAGCTCGGCGATCAGCTCGCCGAACTCCTCGAACTGCTCCTTGTAGTGGTCGCCGACCGTGGCGACCGTGACGCCGGCGGCGAACGCGGCGAGGTACAGGTTGCCGTGCGTGGCCTGCGCCACCGCGAGGACGAGCATCCCGATCGCGAGCGCGTTCAGCGGCTCGAACTTGGGCGAGACCGCGAACAGCCGGGTGCGTTCCAGCGCCAGCGCCGCCAGCGGGATCACCACGCCGATGACGATGCCGAGGGAGAGCTCGATCGCCAACTCGTCGATGTGCAGGTCGTCCGAGCCCTGGGCGATGGCCAAGAAGATGATGACGAACGGCAGGGCGAGGCCGTCGTTGATCCCGGACTCCACGTTCAGCAGGCGGCGCAGGCGCGGCGGCACCTTCTCGTTGCCGATCAGCGCCGCGGCGAACACCGGGTCGGTCGGCGCGAGCACGGCGCCGATCAGCAGCGACTCGATCCAGCCGAGGCCGACCACGTAGTGCGCGAGCGCGGCCGTGATGAGCAGGGTCAGCGGGAGGCCGCCGGCCAGTGCGCGTCCTGGCAGCCGCCAGGCGCTGCGCACCTCTTTCCACCCGGCGTGCATGCCGTCGGTGAAGAGGACGGCGAACAGCGCCAGCTCGGCGAGCGTGTTGACGATGTCGTCCTCGGGCTTCAGCACGAGCACGTCGGTGACGCCGTGGCCCAGCAGGAAACCGCCGACCAGGAACAGGGCGGCCGTCGACAGGACGGTGCGGTGGACGAGGGCCGACACCAGGACCGCGAGCAGCAGGAGGGCCGAGAAGACCAGCAGGAGATTCGTCATCCGGGAACTTTCCAACTTCGACGTACATGCATGCCGAACCCGGACAGACCCGGCGCATCAGCCCCACGACTTTAATGGTCCCGCCTGCGGCACCGGAACCCCGGGTCGCCAGGCCGGACGATGACCGGCACGGCGGCATGGGAGCCGCCGCCGTGCCGGTCGCCCGGGGTGGATCGTGGGGGACGGGTCAGGGGGTGCCGCAGGCGAGTCCCGGGTCGGAGACGTCGCCGTTGGGCGCGCTCGCCGTGAAGCCGAACGAGGCGGAGGCGCCTGCCGGGATGTTGGCGTTCCAGCCGGCGGGCTTGACCGTGACGACGCTGCCGCTCGTGGACGGCGTGCCGTTCCAGAGCGCCTGGATGCTCTGTCCCGACCTCATGGTCAGCACGGCCGTCCAGGAGCTGACCGCGCTGCTGCCGGCGGTGATGGTGACCTGGCCGTTGAAGCCGTTGTTCCACTGCGAGGTGCGGGTGTAGGTGCAGGTGACGTCGCCGTCACCCGGGTCGCCGGGATCGCCCGGGTCGCCGGGGTCGCCGCCGAGGGCTTCGAGGGAGGCGTCGTACGCGGGCTTCTTGTTGTAGTTGTCGTCGAACAGCAGGGCCGCGCCCTCGCCCTCGAAGACGTCGGGGATCCAGGAGTACTTGTCGGTGATGCCCCACACCGTGATGCCCTTGCAGCGGGTCACGGCGACGCAGGCGGAGACGACCGACCGGTAGTCGGCGGCCTGCTGGGCGAGCTTCTGGCTGTTCGGCGGGGTCTGCATCCGGATGTCGAGCTCGGTGATGTAGACGTCGACGCCCAGGTCCGCGAACCGCTGGATGTTGGCCTGGACGTCACCCGGGACGCTGCCCACGATGAGGTGCCCCTGCAGCCCGACGCAGTCGATCGGGACGCCGCGGCGCTTGAAGTCCTGGACCATGGCGTAGACGGCGTCGCTCTTCGCGTTGCGGCCGTCGATGTTGTAGTCGTTGTAGCAGAGCTTGGCGGTGGGGTCGGCCGCGCGCGCCGCCCGGAACGCCTCCTCGATGTAGCCGTCGCCGATGACGCGCTGGAAGACGGTGTCGCGGCGGGCGCCCGTCCCGTCCTCGAACGCCTCGTTCACGACGTCCCAGGTGGTGAGGTCGCCGCGGAAGTGCCCGGCGACGTTCGCGATGTGGTTGCGCATGACCTCCAGCAGCTCGGTGCGCGAGGAGATGCCCTCGACCCAGCTCGGCAGCTGGCTGTGCCAGACGAGGGTGTGCCCGCGCACCTCCATGCCCTGCGACCGCGCGTGCTGGACGAGCTGGTCGGCCGCGCTGTAGTCGAACGAATCGCGGGACGGCTCGGTCGTCTCCCACTTCATCTCGTTCTCGGGCGTGAGCTGGTTGAACTCGCGATTGAGCGTGTTGACGTAGGCCGACTCGCCCATGTGGCTCTGCGCGGCGGCGGTGCCGAAGACGCGCCCGGTGGCGGCGGCCGCGTCCTTCAGCGTGCTCGCCGCCGCGGCGGGGGGCGCGCCGGCGACCAGGCCGGCCAGGAGCAGTGTCGCCGCTCCGAGCACCGAGGTGAGTGCTCTTCTCATGGTTTCGTTCCTCCTTGGGGGTGGGCGGGGGGCTCAGCGAAACCCGGCCCCCCGGCTTTCGGGGGCCCCGAGATGAGAGGTCCTGAGTCCTCCGGTATCGACCACGAGTTCCGGAGGGTGTTCCTCTCCCACTGCTTGTTCATCGTCGTGTCGTTCGCGCCGGTCGCCCCGGTGACGTTCACGACCTGCGGTTCCCGGCCGTCGATCGAGACGGCGTACTTCAGGCCCTCGGTGGAAAGCCGCCGGTTCCACTTCTCGGTGCCGCGCATCATCGGCGCCTCACCGCGCGCCGCACGCCCGGCAGCGGAGGCCCCACCCCCTGCTCGACGGTGGTCTCCCACTTGCCCGCGACGTCCCGCACGGATCCGGCGCGGTCTGTCCATCGGCTGTCTCCTCACTGCGGGAGCGGCACGGCCGTCTCGAAAGTTTTCGCCATTTTTCGAGAGTCGATTGGAAAGTAGCCCTGGGTGTCCCTCTCGTCAACCACTCTTTTCACTCCAATCAGGCCGCATGGGTTCTGATCTGGGGTCATGCCCTTCCGGCCATGCGTCCGAAATGTTTCGGAGGAGTCGAGTCGATCTTTCTCCTGCCGGGCGTGGCCAAGTCGGCACTTATCACCACGCGGAGCCATTGGAACGCAATAGAGTGTCCGGAACGGCCTCGGCCCTCGGGGTGGTGGGCCGGCGAGCGCGCACGAGAGGCCCGGCTTTGACGAACGAGGACCAGCCCGCCATCGACCTGAAGGTCGACGTCGCCCATCCCGCGCGGATGTACGACTACTACCTGGGCGGCAAGGACAACTACGAGGCCGATCGCGCGGCCGCCGAAGCGGCGCTGGCCGCCGCTCCGGAACTCCGCGCCATCGCCCGGGAGAACCGCGCGTTCCTGCACCGCGCGGTGCGGCACCTGGTCGATTCCGGGGTCCGGCAGTTCCTCGACCTCGGCGCCGGGCTGCCGACCCAGCGCAACGTCCACGAGGTCGCCCAGGAGATCGCGCCCGAGACGCGCGTCGTCTACGTCGACAGCGACCCGATCGTCCTGGTGCACGCGCGGGCCCTGCTGAACGGGCTGGGGCGGACGGCCGTCGTCCAGGCCGACGTCCGCGAACCGGAGCGGATCCTCGCGGACGAGCAGGTGCGGTCGCTGATCGACTTCGACCAGCCGCTGGCGGTCATGCTGGTCTCGGTGCTGCAGTTCGTCCCCGACCGCGAGCCGGAGGACATCGTCGCCCCGCTGCGGGACGCGATGCCGAGCGGCGGCTACCTCGTCGTCTCGCACCCCACGCAGGACTTCCGCACCAGCCAGGTGAACGAGGTCGCCAGCACCTACACCCGCGCCAAGGCCCCGGCCGTGGCGCGGCGCAAGTCCGAGATCGAGCGCATCTTCGACGGCTTCGAGGTGCTGGAGCCCGGCATCGTCCAGACCCCGCTCTGGCGGCCGGACGGCCCGGTCACCCCCAACCTCGATCTCATCTGGATGTACGGCGCCGTCGGCCGGAAACCCTGACCCGGCCGTCCCTTCCGACCAGACCTTCCCCCCGAGAGGTGACATGGACGTCATCGAGGCCATGAAGACGACCGGCACGTGCCGCTACTTCCGCGACGACCCGGTACCGGACGAGGTCCTGATGCAGGCGTTCGACGCGGCCCGGTTCGCGCCGCAGGGCGGCAACCGGCAGCCCGTCCGCTGGGTCGTCGTCCGGGACAAGGACCGCAAGCGGCAGCTCGCCGAGTGGTACCTCGGGCCCTGGAAGGCGTACCTGGGCGGCATCGACACCGGGGAGATCGGCGTCGGCGCCCTGCCGAAGGCCGTCACCGACGCCGACCACTTCGCCGAGCACCTGCACGAGGTCCCGGCCATCGCCGTCCTGTGCGCCGAGATCGACGGCCTCCACCCCACCGACCTGGAGCTCGACCGGTTCAGCGTCGTCGGCGGCGGGTCCATCTACCCGACCGCGCAGAACTTCTGCCTCGCGCTGCGCGCCCAGGGCGTCGCCAGCGCCCTGACGACCCTGCTCGTCCACGCCGAGCCGAAGGTCAAGGAGCTGCTGGGCATCCCGGACGGCGTCATCACCGCCGCCCACATCGCGGTCGGCTACCCCGAGCACGGGTTCCCCGCCAAGCTGTCCCGCACGCCGGTCGAGGAGATCGTCTTCGCCGAGACCTACGGCGCCCCGATGGGCTGATCCGCCGCGCGGCGGTGGCCGTCCGGCCGCCGCCGCGCTGCCGGTACCCTCGTGCGGCGAGGCCGGGCGGCGGGGCGCGTGGTGCGCCCGGCGCCGCGCCGGCCCGTGGGGGATGCCGTGCGGACGCTGATCATCGACAACTACGACTCGTTCACCCACAACCTGCTCCAGTACGTGGCCGAGGCCGGTGCCGAACCGGTCGTCGTCCGCAACGACGAGGTGCGGTGGACGTCCCCCCGCGACCTGCACCGCGTGCTGCGCCCGTACGACAACGTGATCATCTCGCCGGGGCCCGGCTCGCCGGAGCACGACGGCGACTTCGGCATCTGCGCCAAGGTGATCGAGCACGCGCGGATCCCCGTCCTCGGCGTGTGCCTCGGCCACCAGGGGATCTGCCACCTGTTCGGCGGGCGCGTCCGGCCCGCCCGGCAGGTCCGGCACGGGCGGACGTCACCGGTGGAGCACACGGGCACCGGCCTCTTCCGGGGCCTGCCCTCGCCGTTCTCCGCCGTCCGGTACCACTCGCTCGCCGTCGCGGACCTCCCGCCGGTGCTGGAGCCGGTGGCGTGGACGTCCGACGGCGTCCTGATGGGGGTGCGGCACACCCGGCGGCCGATCTGGGGCGTCCAGTTCCACCCGGAGTCGGTCTGCACCGAGCACGGCCGCCGCATCATCGGCAACTTCCTCGACCTCACCCGCGAGCACCTCGGCCGCAAGGGCCTCCTCCGCAGGCGACTCGCCCGCGCCGCCGCGCCGTCCGCCGCCGCCCCCCGGGCCGCCGCGCCGGGACCGGCGGCGAAGTACCGGGTCCTCGCACGCCGGGTCGATACGCCCGCGGTGGCCGAGGACGTGTTCGGCGCGCTGTTCGCCGGGGCCGACCGGGCGTTCTGGCTCGACAGCAGCCGGACCGGCGAGCACGGCGGCCGCTTCTCGTTCATGGGCGACGCGACCGGCCCGCTGGCGCGGGTCGCGACCTTCGACGTGGCGACCGGGGCCCTGACCGTCGAGTCGGCGGACGGGACCACGCGGGTGGAGCGCACGTCCTTCTTCGACTGGATCGACGCCGACCTGCGCGCCCACACCGCCGAGACCCCCGACCTGCCGTTCGGCTTCCGGCTCGGCTGGGTCGGGTACCTCGGGTACGAGCTCAAGGCCGAGTGCGGCGGCGCGCGGGCCCACCGCTCCCCGCACCCCGACGCCGCCATGATCTTCGCCGACCGGGCGGTGGCGTTCGACCACCGGGACGGGACCGTCCACCTGCTGGCCCTGTGCCCGGCCGGCGACGAGCGCGCGGCGCGGGATTGGCTGGTCGGCACGGCGGCACGGCTGGCCGGGCTGCCCGCCCGGCCGCCGGGCGCGCCGGCCCCGGCCGCCGACCCGCCGGCGGCCGGCGGGCTCGCGCTGCGGCACGGCCGGCGCCGCTACCTCGACAAGATCGCCGCCTGCCGCCGGGAGATCATCGCCGGGCAGACCTACGAGGTGTGCCTGACCAACATGCTCACCGCGCGGGTGCGCGCGGACCCGTGGGACTTCTACCGGCTGCTGCGCCGCCGCGACCCGGTGCCGTTCGGGGCGCTGCTGCGGTTCGGCGGCCTGGCGGTGCTGAGCGCCTCGCCCGAGCGCTTCCTGCGCGTCTCGGCGGACGGGCGGGCCGAGTCCAAGCCGATCAAGGGCACCCGGCCGCGCTCGGCCGACCCCGCCGAGGACCGGCGGCTGCGCGCCGAACTGGCGGCGAGCGCCAAGGACCGCGCCGAGAACCTCATGATCGTGGACCTCGTCCGGCACGACCTCGGCGGCGTCGCCGAGACCGGGTCGGTCGAGGTCGACCCGATCTTCGAGGTGGAGAGCTACACCACCGTCCACCAGCTCGTGAGCACGGTCCGCGCCACCCTCCGCGCGGACGTCTCGGCCGTGCGGTGCGTGCGGGCGGCGTTCCCCGGCGGCTCGATGACGGGGGCGCCGAAGATCCGGACGATGCGGCTTCTCGACCGCCTGGAGGAGGGGCCGCGCGG
The DNA here is from genome assembly GCF_004348665.1 of Actinomadura sp. GC306. Classification (GTDB taxonomy): domain Bacteria; phylum Actinomycetota; class Actinomycetes; order Streptosporangiales; family Streptosporangiaceae; genus Spirillospora. Next base: position 8,094 of record NZ_SMKM01000194.1, read on the forward strand.
CGTGTACTCCGGTGCCCTCGGCTACTTCTCGCTGTCGGGGGCGGCCGACTTCAGCATCGTGATCCGCACGGCCGTGCTGTCGGCCGGGCGCGTCGAGTTCGGCGTCGGCGGTGCCATCACCGCGCTGTCGGACCCGGACGCCGAGTTCGAGGAGACCGCGGTGAAGGCCGCGCCGCTGCTCCGCCTCCTCGACGCGCCGTTCCCCACGGACGGGCCCGTGGACGGGCCGGGGGGGCGGCGGCGGTTCGCCGAGGCGGACGGTTCGGCGCGGGCCGCGGCCGGCTGAGCGGCCGGGTCACCGGGGCCGTCAGCCTGGGAGCTTCGCCAGGCCGCCGTAGGCGGAGACCTCGGCCGGGGTGGGCGCGGGCGGCTCGGCCGGGCCGCGGCGCCACCGCGACACGAGCACCACGCCGGGCGGGACGAGGTCGAGCCCGCGGCCGGCGAAGACGAGCCGCTCGAACTCCCCGGCCGTCCGCGGGCGGGTGCGCACGCCGTCCTCGCGGTACGCCGCGGACGCCGGCCGCAGCCGCGGTTCGTGCTCGGGGGTCACGTGGCTGGCGAGGACGTAGCTGCCCGGCGGAAGGGCTTCGATGAACGTCCGGACGATCTCCTCGGGCCGCTCCTCGTCGGGAATGAAATGCAGAATTGCGCTGAGTATCAGCGCGATCGGCTCTTTGAAATCCAGGACCGTGTGCACGAGATCGCTGCCGACGATCGCCTCCGGAGCGCGGATGTCGGCGTCCAGGTAACCGACGCTTCCGCGGGGATCGGAGACCATCAAGGCGCGGGCGTGCGCCAGCACCACCGGGTCGTTGTCGACATAGGCGATGCGCGCCTCGGGGACGATCTCCTGGGCGACCTCGTGCACGTTCGGCGAGGTCGGGATGCCGGTGCCGATGTCGAGGAACTGCCGGATCCCGGCCTCGGCGGCGAGGTACCGGACGCCGCGCAGCAGGAACCGGCGGTTCTCCAGGGCGCCGATCCGGATGGCCGGGAAAGCCTCCTCGATCCTGTCCGCGGCACTTCTGTCGGTGGCGAAGTTGTCCTTTCCGCCGAGCAGATAGTCGTACACCCGGGCGGACGACGGATGGGTCGCGTTGACGAGCGGGCGCTGGGCCTCGCACTCGGCGTCATCGGCGGGCGCGGTGCGGTCTTCTCCTGGGGATGACACGTTCCGGTAACTCCACGCTCCTGACGGCGGCAGGGGGAGTAGCTTAACGCGGGCGGACAATGCCGGAGAATTCCGGATGCCGTCGCCTCCCGTAATCAAGTGATCGGGGAACGTGATGAGGATCGCCATTGCCAGTGCGTCCGGCCGGCTCGCGCGCAGCACCGCGGAATACCTGCTCGAAAAGGTTTCCCCCGATGACGTCGTCCTCGTCACAAGGAACACGGACGCCCTCGCCGGGTTCGCCGACGGCGGGGTGGCCGTGCGGTACGGCGACTACGACCGGCCCGAGTCGCTGCCCGCCGCGTTCGAGGGGGTCGACCGGCTCCTCCTCGTCAGCCTCCACGAGCTCGGCCGCCGCGTCGCCCAGCACCGCAACGCCATCGACGCGGCCGCCGCGGCCGGGGTGCGGCACATCGTCTACACGTCCTACATCATGGCCGACCCGGCCGATCCCGGCTGCCCCTCCACGGTCGTGCCCGATCACCTGCGCACCCACGAGCTGCTGGACGCCTCCGGCCTGGAGGTGACCTACCTGCGCCTCGGCCTGTTCGCCGAGACGCCCGTGACGCAGATCCTCCCGCCGGCGATCGAGCGCGGCATGCTGGTGGACAACACCGACCACGCCAAGGGCGCCTTCGTGCACCGCGACGACTGCGCGGCCGTCGCCGCCGCCGTCCTGGCGTCCACCGGCCACGAGGGCAGGACGTACGACGTCACCGGGCCCGAGCTGCTGGGCTTCGACGACCTCACCGCGCTCGCCGCGAAGATCACCGGCCGTCCCGTCGGCTACCTCAGCGTGCCCGACGACGAGCTCGACGCCCAGCTGCGCGCCGCGGGCGTGCCCGACGACGTGCGGGGCATGATCGTCTCCTTCGGGACGGCGCTGCGCGCCGGCTACGGGGAGCCGCTGACCGACACGGTGCGGCGCCTCACCGGCCGTCCGGCCCGCCCGATCAGCGACCTCATGGAACGGCACCGCGACCTTCTCGCGGGCTCCTGACGCGACCGCGCGGCGCCCCCGGGGCCGTCCCCCGAAACAACGTGGGCGGGGTATTGACAGTGCGTGCTGATAGCGCAAACCTCCACCCGGACCGAGCTGGGCCGCCTCGTCACTCCCTGGGACACCTTCTCCATGGACGCGACCACCTTCACGCACAACGGGACGCGCTACCTGGTCTGGGCGCAGAGCAGGTGACAACCGGGCGGATCGGCTGCAAGGCTTTCCCCCGGGTGCGGCGAAGGGAATTCGAGGAGGCGACGGCTGTGACCACGATGGAAGGGCGCACACCCCGTCCTTCAGGGCGGGGTGTGGCCGGTGCCGGCCTGGTCTTGCCTGTCTTGCCACCAGTCGTAGGGGACGAGGACGGCGCGGGGTTCGCCGTTCTTGTCCACGATCACGTGTTCGCCCTTGAAGTGGGCGTTGTCGATGCGGCGGCCGAGCTGCGCGCGCAGCTCGTTGGTGGCGAGGCGTTCGGTACTCACGGGCCCGAGCGTACCGACCGTCACGCCAAGTACCGATGGTACTATCGGTACCGTGCAGCTCAGGTACCAGTTCCGGCTCTACCCGACCCCCGGCCAGCAGCGGTCGCTCGCCAGAGCGTTCGGGTGCGCGCGGACGGTGTTCAACGACGCCCTGCGCGCGCGGCAGGAAGCGCACGGGGCCGGGCTGTCCTACATCAAGGACACCGACCTGCAGAAGCAGGTGATCACCGCCGCGAAACGCACAGCCGAACGCTCATGGCTGACGGAAGTTTCGTCGGTGGTGCTGATCCAAGCTCTGTCGGACCTGAACACCGCGTACCGGAACTTCTTCGCGTCGGTGTCGGGGGAGCGGAAGGGCCGCAAGGTCGCGCCGCCCCGGTTCCGGTCGCGCAAGGACCGGCGGCAGGCGATCCGGTTCACCCGCAACGGGTTCCGGCTACGCCCCAACGGGAGACTGAAACTTGCCAAGGTCGGGGACGTGCGGGTGCGGTGGTCCCGGGACCTGCCGTCCGAGCCGTCCTCGGTCACGGTGATCAAGGACGCCGCGGGCCGGTACTTCGCCTCGTTCGTGGTCGAGATCACCGATGGGCCGCTGCCGGAGGCGGCGGCCGAGGTCGGGATCGACCTGGGGTTGACGCACTTCGCAGTGACCTCCGACGGCCGGAAGATCACCAGCCCGAAGTTCCTGCGCCGCGCCGAACGCCGCCTCCGCAAAGCGCAGCAGGCGCTGTCGCGCAAGCAGAAGGGCTCGAAGAACCGGCGCAAGGCGGTCGCGCGGGTCGCGCGGCTGCATGCCCGGGTCGCCGATGCGCGGCGGGACCACCACCACAAGCTGTCCACCCGGCTGATCCGCGACAACCAAGCGGTCTACGTGGAGGACCTCGCGGTGAACGGTCTGGCCCGCACCCGGCTGGCCAAATCCGTGCACGACGCGGGCTGGTCCCAGTTCGTCACGATGCTGGAATACAAGGCCGCCCGCTACGGCCGCACGTTCGCGCGGGTGGACCGCTGGTTCCCCTCCTCCAAGCTCTGCCGAGCGTGCGGGACGGTCGCCCGGGCCATGCCGCTGGACGTCCGCGAATGGGCGTGCCCGTGCGGCGCGGTCCACGACCGAGACATCAACGCCGCCAACAACATCCTGGCCGCCGGACGGGCGGACAGGCTAAACGCCTGCGGAGGGACTGTAAGCCCTCCCGCCTAGCGGAAGGCAGGACCCGGTGAAACAGGAACCCACCTCAAGCCACACCCCACACCGGGGCGGGCAGGGAGGAATCTCCCGCCTTCAGGCGGAAGAGGACGTCAACGTCTCGATGGTGAAGGGCCAGCGGATCTCGCTGGAGAAGCCCGGCGGTGTGCTGAGCATGGTCCGGATGGGGCTGGGCTGGGACGCGGTGAAGAAGAAGGGCTTCTTCGGCTCGCGGGAGCGGGAGATCGACCTCGACGCGTCCTGCGTGCTCTTCGCCGACGGCAGCATCGCCGACGTGGTGTTCTTCGGCAAGCTCGTCAGCGACGACGGCTCGGTCCGGCACACCGGCGACAACCTGACCGGCGCGGGCGACGGCGACGACGAGTCGGTGATCGTCGACCTCGGCCGGCTCCCGGTGCACGTCACGTCGCTGGTGTTCACCGTCAGCTCCTTCAACGGGCAGACGTTCGACCAGGTCGAGAACGCCTTCTGCCGGCTCGTGAACGAGCAGGACGGCGCCGAGATGGCCCGCTACACGCTGACCGGCGGCGGCGCCCACACCGCGATGGTGATGGCCCGCGTCTACCGGCACGGCGACGGCTGGAAGATGAACGCGATCGGCGAACCGTGCCACGGGCGCACGTTCGAGGACATGCTGCCGACGATCGCCGCTCTCGCCTGACCGCGATGACCGAACTCTCCCCGGGCGCCAACGCCGCCCTGCCCGCCGCGCGGGTGACGGCCACGGTGTCCTGCGCCGTCCCGGTGGACGTGAGCGCCCTGCTCGTCGGCCCCGACCTGCGCGTCCGCTCCGACGCCGACCTGGTGTTCTTCAACGCCCCGGAGGCGCCGGGCGTGCGGTGGGCCGACGCCGGGGGCCGGCAGCGCGTGCGGCTCGACCTGGACGCGGTGCCCGCCGACGTGCACGCGGTGCTCATCGCGGTGAGCCTGTCCGGGGCGGGATCGTTCGGGACGATGCCGCCGCCGCAGCTCAGGCTGGCGGGGGACGGCGACGAACCGGCCGCCCTGTTCACCGTCCCCGGACTCGGCCCGGAGAAGGCGATCATCGGCCTGGAGGTCTACCGCAGGTCCGGGCGGTGGAAGGTGCGCGCCGTCGGCCAGGGCTACGCCGGCGGGCTCGCCGAGCTGGTCGAGGCGCACGGCGTCGAGGTGGACGACCCGGGCGAGGAGACGACCATGGGCACCGCCCCCGCGGGCCCCGCCGTAGGCGCCC
>NZ_SMKM01000195.1 GCF_004348665.1 Actinomadura sp. GC306
GGTGGGCGTGGCTGATCGCTCGGACCATAGGTGCAGGAAGGTCTCCAGGACGGTTTCAAGGTGGGCCAAGGCCGACATTCGTGTCTGCAGCTCGGTCAGGCCCTCCGGGGTCAGTTCGTAGCGGCGGCGGGCGGGGCCGGAGTCCGAGGGGACCCAGCTCGACGTCAGCAGCCGCTCCCGCTCCAGGGCGCGCAGCACCCGGTAGGCGTGGCCCGGCTCGACGTCCGCGACGCCCATCCGCGCGAGCCGCTCGATCAGCTCGTAGCCGTGGTCGGGCCGCTGGTGGATCAGCAGGAGCAGGAAGGGCCGGAGCATGCCACGGTTCTCGCTGCCGCACACGATCCCTCTCCCCACTGCGTTCCGGACGGCCGGTGACCCCGGGGAACGGCTATCCGCTCCACCGGCGCCCTAACGCCGCATTCCGAAATCCCGCCGCGCCATGGCGAAGTCCTGACCGCCCCCATGCCTGTTCTCCGGCACACGGGAACGAAGGTGTCGGAGGTGGAACGTGAACGGGAAGACGAGTGTGAAGGCGTGCGCGGCGGCGATGGGCTTCCTCCTGGTGGCCGGATGCAGCGGCGGCGGCGACGGCGACGGCGGCGAGAGCCCCGGCGCGGCCCGGACCCCGGTGGAGGCGACGGGTGCGGCGGCCGCGGTGCAGGAGCAGTTCGAGCGGGTCGTCGACGCCGTACTGCCCTCGGTCGTGAAGATCCAGGCCGGCGGGGGAGAGGGCTCGGGGGTCGTGTTCGACGACCAGGGCCACATCGTCACCAACGCCCACGTGGTCGCGGGCGCGCGGGAGATCCGGGTCACGACGTCCAGCGGCGGCTCCCCGCTGGAGGCGCGGCTGGTCGGCGCGTTCGCCCCCGACGACCTCGCGGTGGTCAAGGTGGACGGCGGCTCCCTCAAACCGGCGACGTGGGGCGACTCCACCAAGGTCGAGGTCGGGCAGATGGTCCTGGCCATGGGCAACCCCCTGGGCCTGGCCGGGAGCGTGACCAACGGGATCGTGTCGGCGCTGCACCGGACGGTCTCGACCCAGGGCGAGGGCGCCTTCTCCGGCTCGACGATCGCCGACGCGATCCAGACGAGCGCGCCGATCAACCCGGGCAACAGCGGCGGCGCCCTCGTCACGCTCACCGGCGAGGTCATCGGGGTCCCGACCGCCGCCGCCCAGGACCCGGGGGCCGGGGGCGCGGCGCCCGGCATCGGGTTCGCGACGCCGAGCGACACCGTCAAGCGGATCGTCCCGCAGCTCATCCGGACCGGCGAGGTGTCCAGTTCGGGCCGGGCGGCGCTCGGCGTGGGGGTGCGGACGCTGATCGACCCGCAGAGCGGGCAGCGGTCCGCGGTCGTCGTCGTGGAAGTCATGCGGGACGGCGGCGCCGCCAAGGCGGGCATCGAGCCCGGCGACCTGATCCTGTCGGTCAACGGCACCCCGACGCCGACCCAGACGGCGCTGACGAGCGTCCTGGCCAACCTCGATCCCGGCAACACCGTGGCGGTCCAGATCCAGAAGCAGGACGGCACGAAGCAGGAGGTCAAGGTCACGCTCGGCGAACTTCCCGGGGGCGGCTGACCCCTCCTTGCCGCCGTGCCTGTACAGGCGTACAGTGTGCAAACGTATTGTCCACTGAACATCTGTACAGGCGGGGTGGAATGGCGGGGCAGGCACGGCCCGAGGACCTGACCGGGCGCGCCCGGATCAGGGACGCGGCGCTGCTGGAGTTCGCGGACCACGGCATGAAGGGCGCGACGATCCGCGGCATCGCCAAGGCCGCCGGCGTCTCGCCCGCGCTCGTCCAGCACCACTTCGGGACGAAGGAGGCGCTGCGCCGGGCGTGCGACGCGTACGTCATCGAGAGCATCCGCGAGATCAAGCAGGAGGCGCTCGCCGGCGGGATGGCCAACCCGAGCTTCCTGGCGCTCTCCATGCGGACGGCCCGGCCCATCCAGCGCTACCTCACGCGCGCCCTGACCGACGACTCCGAGGCCGCCCGCACCCTGTTCGACGACGCCGTCGAGTACAGCGAGGACGTCCTCGAACACGGGACACCCGGGATGACCCCGGCCAAGACCGACGACCTGCACGCCTACGCCGCCGTCATGACCGCCATCAGCTTCGGGATGATCGTCCTGAACGAGCACCTCTCCCGGTCCCTCGGCGGCGACGTCCTGCTGGGCGAGGGCTACCCCCGGCTGGCTCTCGCGATGATCGACGTCCTCGACGACCGGCTGCTGAACCCGGAGCTCGTCGAGCAGACCCGCAGCGCCCTCAAATCCATGATCGCCGAGGGCGGGCAGCCCCCGGCCGAGGAGGACCGGTGACAGCGAACCCACCCCCCGTCGAGGTGTCCGGCCTGGTCAAGAACTTCGGCCGCACCCGCGCGCTGGACGGCCTGGACCTGACCGTCCGGCAAGGCCAAGTGCACGGCTTCCTCGGCCCGAACGGCTCCGGGAAGTCCACCGCCATCCGGGTCCTGCTCGGCCTGCTGCGCGCCGACGCGGGCACGGCCCGGCTGCTCGGCGGCGACCCCTGGCGCGACGCCACCGAACTGCACCGCCGGCTCGCCTACGTCCCCGGCGACGTGACGCTGTGGCCGAACCTGTCCGGCGGCGAGGTGATCGACCTGCTCGGCCGGATGCGCGGCGGCGCCGACGAGCGCCGCAAGGCCGAGCTGCTGGACCGGTTCGAGCTCGACCCGCGCAAGAAGGGCCGCGCCTACTCCAAGGGCAACCGGCAGAAGGTCGGCCTCGTCGCCGCGCTCGCCTCCGACGCCGAGCTGCTGCTGCTGGACGAGCCCACCTCCGGCCTCGACCCCCTCATGGAGGAGGTCTTCCAGCAGTGCGTCCGCGAGGCGCGCGACGAGGGCCGGACCGTCCTGCTGTCCAGCCACATCCTGTCCGAGGTCGAGGCCCTGTGCGACCGGGTGACGATCATCCGGAAGGGCGCGACCGTCGAGTCCGGCACCCTCGACGAGCTGCGGCACCTGACCCGCACGTCGATCCACGCCGAGCTGGCCGCCCCGCCGGACGGGCTCCCGCTGCCGGGCGCCCACGACATCGCGATAGACGGGACGACCATCCGGTTCGAGGTGGACACCACCCGGCTCGACGACGCGCTGCGCAGCCTCACCGAGATCGGGGTCCGGTCCCTGGTCAGCCGGCCGCCCACGCTGGAAGAGCTGTTCCTGCGCCACTACCAGGACGAGCTCACCGAGAAGGCCGCGACATGAGCACGCTCGCGGGCACCGGCGGCCTGATACGGCTCATCCTGCGGCGCGACCGGTTCATCCTCCCGCTGTGGGTGCTGCTGCCGGTCGTCGTGACGGTCAACCTCGTCGCCGCCACCGAGGCCCTGCTCCCCACGGTGGCCGACGAGCTCCAGTACGCCGCGACCACCGGGACGAACCCGACCTTCCTGGCGCTCTACGGTCCGCTGTACAGCGCCGACGTCGGCGGCATCGTCGTCCAGCGCGCCGGGTTCATGCCCGTGGTGATCGGCGTCATCAGCGCGCTGACGGTCATCCGGCACACCCGCACCGAGGAGGAGGCCGGCCGCCGCGAACTGCTCGGCGCCACTGTCACCGGCCGCGGCGCGGCCCTGGCCGCCGCGCTCACCGTCACGCTCGCCGCCAACCTCGGTATCGCCCTGCTGCTCGCCGCGGGCATGGCCGCCCAGGGCCTCCCGCTCGCCGGGTCGCTGGCCTTCGGCCTCCAGTACGCGGCCGGCGGCTGGACGTTCGCGGCGGTCGCGGGCATCACCGCCCAGCTCAGCGAGGGCGCCGGTGCCGCCAGGGGAGCGGCCGTCGCCGCGCTCGGCGGCGCGTTCGCCGTCCGGATGGCCGCCGACGTCGGCGGCGAGGGCAACGCGCTCTCGTGGCTGGGCTGGCTCTCCCCGCTCGGCTGGGCGCAGCGGGCGCGTCCCTACGGCGGGGAGCGCTGGTGGACGCTCGCCCTCGTCGCCGTGCTCGTCGCGGCGCTCATGGCGGCGGCCGCGGCCCTCTCGGCGCGCCGCGACGTCGGCGCGGGCATGATGCCCCCGCGACTCGGCCCGGCGGACGCCTCGCCCCGGCTGTCCGGCCCTTTCGGGCTCGGCTGGCGGCTGCAGAGCCGCGCCCTGTACGGCTGGCTCGCCGGGTTCGCCGCGCTGGGCGTCATCTACGGAGCCGTCGCCGGGGGAGTACGGGACATGGCGCTCGACAGCCCCGAGCTGGCGGAGATCTTCCGGAGCCTCGGCGGGCAGTCCGGCCTCACCGACGCCTTCTTCGCCTCCGCGATGAGCATCCTCGGCCTGATCGCCGCCGCCTACGCGGTCTCGGCCACGCTGCGCATGCGCGCGGAGGAGACGGACCAGCGCGCCGAGCCGGTGCTCGCCACGGCGACCCCCCGGCTGCGGTGGGCGGCGGGCCACCTGGTGTTCGCCCTGCTGGGGCCCGCCGCCGCGATGGCCGTCGCGGGCACCGCCGCCGGGCTCGCGCACGGGCTGAACGTCGGCGACGTCGGCCGCGAGCTGCCGCGCGTCCTCGGGGCGGCGCTGGCCCAGCTGCCCGCCGTGTGGCTCGTCGCGGCGCTGGCGCTCGCCCTGTTCGGGCTGGCGCCCCGCTTCAGCGGCGCGATCTGGGGCGCGGTCGGCCTGTTCGTCGTCGTCTCGATGTTCGGCCCGGCCCTCGACCTGGACCAGTGGCTGCTGAACGTGTCGCCGTTCACGCACGTCCCGAAGCTGCCCGGCGCCGCGTTCACCGCCGCGCCCTTCGCCTGGCTGCTGGCGCTGACGGCCGTGCTGTTCGCCGCGGGCATGCTCGGCTTCCGGCGCAGGGACATCGCGGCGCACTAGCGGGCGGGCGGGCCGGCCGGCCGTTAGATTGGCCCGGTGACCTCAGCCAAACCGCTCGCCGTGTGCGTGTTCTGCTCGTCCAGCGGCCGGATCGACCGCCGCCACGTCGACCTCGCCGCGGACGTCGGCACCGAGCTGGCCCGGCGCGGCCACAGCCTCGTCAGCGGCGGCGCCCGGGTGTCGTGCATGGGCGCCGTCGCCCGCGCCGCGCGGGCCGGCGGCGCCCGCACCGTCGGGGTGATCCCCGAGGGGCTGGTCAGCGTCGAGATCTCCGACGAGGACAACGACGAGCTGATCGTCACCCCCGACATGCGGACCCGCAAGGGCGAGATGGACGAGCGCAGCGACGCGTTCCTCATCCTGCCCGGCGGCATCGGCACGCTGGAGGAGCTGTTCGAGGTGTGGACGGCCCGGGTCCTGTCCATGCACGAGAAGCCCGTCGTCATCCTCGACCCCACCGGCGTCTACGACCCGCTCCGCGAGCTGATGGTGAGCCTCACCGAGCAGGGCTTCGCCCGCCACCGCATCTGGGACGCGATCGGCTGGACGACCACGGTCGGCGAGGCGTTCGACCTGCTGGAACGCTCCCAGCCCCGCATCGAGTTCTCCGCGAGCGACTACGCGGAGACCCAGCTCTGACCGTGCGCCCGCCGCCGCCCGCCCGCCACCGCCTGCGGTTCGGTGCCGGCGGCCCCTCGGATACCGTCGAGGCGTGCGCCCCCTGACCCGGCTAGGAGACCAATGACCGCCGACGTGCCCGCATCCCGGGAACTGGCCGCGATCGCCGAGCTCGCCGCCCGCACGACCGGCGACCGGCTGCGGACGGCGTTCCGCTCCCGCCCCGCCATCGACCTCAAGCTCGACTTCCACGACCCCGTCACCGAGCACGACCGCGCGGCGGAGGAGACCATCCGCGAAGTGCTCGGCGAGCAGACCCCGGGCTGCGTCGTCGTGGGGGAGGAGGGCGGCGTCCAGGGCCGCGACACCAGCGTCCGCTGGTACGTCGACCCCATCGACGGGACGGCCAACTTCGCGGTCGGCCTGCCGTTCTTCTGCACGTCCATCGCCGCCGTCGCGGACGGCGAGCTGGTCGCGGGCGTGGTGTACGACCCGGTCCACGACGACATGTTCACCGCGTCCCTGGACGGCGCGTTCTGCAACGGCGAGCCGATCCGCAGCACCGGCGCGACGAGCGACCAGGGCGCCGTGATCGCCACCTCCTACCCGAGCCCGCACGACCTCGCCGAGGGCGACCGGGCCGAGACGCTGCGGCGCTACGGCGACCTCATCGGCGGGTTCGCCACCGTCCGCAGGCCGGGCAGCGCCGCGCTGACCCTCGCGCACGTCGCCGCGGGCTGGACGGACGTCGCCTACGACTCGTGGATCAACGCCTACGACATCGCGGCCGGGCTGCTGCTGGTCAGGCAGGCGGGCGGGACCTACCTCCCGCTCCGCGGCAAGCCGGGCGGGGACGACTGGGACGCCCCCGGCTACCTCGCGTGCGTCGCCGGCTTCGACCTCGCCGGCTCCGCGATCGCCGAGATCGCCGACCTCACCGCCCAAGATTGTCCTGGGGATTTCCCGCCCGTCCGGTGATCGTTCACCGGTGGTTCAGGGGCGGCGGCCAGGCTCCCGCGTGATCCCTCACGTAAGGAGTCCCCATGTCCGTGTCCCGTCGCGGAGTCGTCAAGGGCGGCGCCGCCGGCGCACTGTCCATCGCCCTAGCCGGAAGCCTGGACGGAATCTTCCAGACCTCCGCGGGCGCCGACACCGGAGAGGCGTTCGGCTACGGCCCCCTCGTCCCCGACCCCAAGGGCGTCCTCGACCTGCCCAGGGGATTCTCGTACAAGGTGATGTCGGTGGAGGGCGACCCCATCTCCGAGGGCGTCGTCGTCCCCGGCCACCACGACGGGATGGCCACCTTCCCCGCCCGCGCCCACGGCCGCCCGGGGCACCACCACCCGCGGCACGGCCGGGGGAACGGCCGCGCCCACACCCTGCTGGTGCGCAACCACGAGCAGAGCAACAACGGCACCCCCACGGTCGGCCCGCCCGAGCTGACCTACGACCCGGCCGCGACCGGCGGCACCACGACGCTGGAGGTCGACCGCAACGGCAACCTGCTGTCGCAGTACGTCAGCATCGCCGGGACCGCCGTCAACTGCGCCGGCGGCCGCACCCCCTGGGGGACGTGGCTGACCTGCGAGGAGACCGAGGGCTTCAACGGCGAGACCAAGAGCCACGGCTGGGTCTTCGAGGTCGACCCCTACGGCGGGCGCACCGAACCGGTCCCGCTGACCGCGCTCGGCCGCTTCGCGCACGAGGCCGTCGCCGTCGACCCGCACACCAACGTCGCCTACCTCACCGAGGACGCGTCCCGGCCGTTCGGCCTGTTCTTCCGGTTCCGCCCCCGCGCGTACCGCGGCGGCCACCACTCCTACCGGGCCGGCGGGAAGCTGGAGGCGCTGCGGGTCCCGGGCGTCCCGGACCTGTCGCTCGTCACCGAGCCCGGCACCCGGCTGCCCGCACGCTGGGTGGACGTCCCCGACCCGCTGGCCAAGCAGACCTCCATCCGCAAGCAGTTCGAGGACGAGAAGATCACCCGGAGCCAGAAGCTCGAAGGCGCCTGGTGGGGCCACGGCAAGGCGTACTTCGTCGCGAGCTTCTCCAGCACCGACTCCGGCGCCGCCGGCGACCACGCGGGCCAGGTCTGGACCTATGACCCGCGCCGCAACGAGGTCGAGCTCAAGCTCATCTTCAAGCCGGGCGGACGCTTCGACGGGCCCGACAACATCACCGTCTCCCCGTACGGCGGCGGCGTGATCCTGGCCGAGGACGGCGACGGCGAGCAGTACCTCGTCGGCACCACCCGCAGGGACCGGCCGTTCGCGATGGCCCGCAACGCCCTCAACGGCAGCGAGTTCACCGGGGTCACGTTCTCCCCGGACGGCCGCGTCCTGTTCTTCAACCGCCAGTCCGACCCGGGCGCCACGTTCGCCGTCACGGGCCCCTGGCACCGCCTGCGCGGCTAGCGGGCCGGGAGGTCAGGCCAGCCCCCGGCGGGACACCGCCGGGGGCCGCGTGCCCTCGATGGACGCGACCATGTCCAGCACCTCGCGCACCGCGTCCGCCTGCGACTCCGGCACGCGGAAGAGCGCCGCGCCCAGCCACGCGTAGACGGACGCGGCGGCGAGCAGCCCGGGGTCGGGTTCCGCCGCGTCCGTCTCCAGCGTGACGAGGACCGCGGCCTCACCGGCCGCGAGCCGCTCGACCCGGTCCGCCGGCGGCGCCGTGCCGGCGTCCACGACGCCGTCCGGAACCGGCGCGTCCGATGAAAGGACTCCACGCTCTTGCATCCCCATACGGCCAAGCGTGGCACGATCGGGGACTGGGGAACGTCTTCCCCAGTGGGTGTGAGCAGAACGGAGCCTGATCGTGGTCGTCGCCCTCGTCCTGGCCGGCCTTGCCGTGCTGGGCGCCGTCGTCGCGCTCGCCATGGGCAGGGGCGGCGAGCTGGCCGAGACCCATCCGGACTACCCGCCGCTCCCGGTCGGCGCGGACGGCCGGCCCATCACCGGGGAGGACATCGCCCGGCTGCGGCTGCCCCGGACGTTCTGGGGCTACCAGCCGCAGGTGACCGACGAGGCGCTGCACCGGCTCGCCGACGCGCTGCACGAGCGCGACGCCCGCGTCGCCGCGCTCGAACGGCGGCTGCGCGAGCTGAACGGCGTCCCGGACGACTTCGGCGCCCCGGCGGAGCAGGGCGGCCCGATCGGCGCCCTGCACGGCCTGGAGGAGCCCGGCTGGAACGGCACGCCGCCGGCGCGCGGGGAGATAGACGCGGCCGGGGAGACCGCCGCGAAGGAGGACCACCGGTGAGCGTCGTCGCCGTGCACGCCGAGGCCGTCTCCGCCGCCCCCGCCGGACGCGTCTTCGACGTCCTCACCGACTGGCCCCGGCACGGCGAGTGGATGCCGTTCACCCGCGCGGAGGGCGGCGACAAGGTCGGCGACGAGATCCGCGGCTGGACGGGCGTCGGCCCGGTCGGCTTCCTCGACACGATGGTGATCACCGACTGGCGGGACGGCCGCCGGGTCGCGGTGCGGCACACCGGGCGCGTCGTGCGCGGCGAGGCGTGGTTCAAGGTCATCCCCGAGGGGACCGGCAGCCGGATCGTGTGGGCCGAGCGCGTCGACCTGCCGCTCGGGCCGCTGGGCCGTGCCGGCTGGATCGTCGCGGGCCCGGTCGTGAAGGCGTTCATGACCCTCGGCCTGCGGCGGCTGGCCGCTCTCGCGCAGGGTTCTGTCGCAGGCGTGCGGTAGAACGGGCGGGTGAGCACCGCCATCCGCGGCGAGGACGGGCTGGCCCGCTGCCCCTGGGGCCTGTCCGCGCCCGACTACGTCGCCTACCACGATCAGGAGTGGGGCCGTCCCGTCCGCGACGACCAGGGCCTCTACGAGCGGCTCTGCCTGGAGGCGTTCCAGTCCGGGCTGTCGTGGCTGACGATCCTGCGCAAGCGCGAGGGCTTCCGCGCCGCGTTCGCCGGGTTCGACCTCGCGAAGGTCGCCGCGTTCGGGCCCGCCGACGTCGAGCGGCTGCTGGGCGACGCCGCCATCGTCCGCAACCGCGCGAAGATCGAGGCGGCGATCGGCAACGCCCGCGCCGCGCTCGACCTGCCCGGCGGCCTGGCCGCGACCGCGTGGCGCTACGCCGACCCCGATGCGCCGGCGTACGCGGACATGGCGGACGTGCCCGCGTACACCGACGGGTCGAAGGCCCTGGCCGGGGAGCTGAAGAAGCACGGGTTCCGCTTCGTCGGCCCCACCACCGCCTACGCCCTCATGCAGGCGTGCGGCCTGGTCGACGACCATCTCACCGGCTGCCACCGCCGCGGCGCCTACCGCTGAGGCCGCGGCGTCCCCGTGCGGGCTACCGGCCCTCGAACGTGGGCTGCTGCTTCTTCAGGAACGCCTCGGTGGCGTTGCGGTGGTCGCTGGTCTCCGCGCACTCGTCCTGGAGCTCGGCCTCCCGCTCCAGCGAGGACGCCAGATCGTGCGACGCGGCGTGGTCCAGCGCCGCCTTCACCGCGCCGTAGGACACCGTCGGTCCCGCGGCGAGGCGGCGGGCCAGCTCCACCGACGCCGGGGCCAGCTCGTCCGCCGGGACGACCCGGTTCACCAGCCCGAGCTCCAGGGCCTCCTGCGCCTTCACCGGCTCGCCCAGCAGCAGCAGCTCGGCGGCCTTGGCGCGGCCCACGAGGCGCTGCAGCGTCCACGACATGCCGCTGTCGGGGGCGAGGCCGATCCCGGTGAACGCCGTCGCGAACCGCGCCTTGTCCGACGCGACGACCAGGTCGCACGCGAACACCAGCGCCGCCCCCGCGCCCGCGGCCACCCCGTTCACCGCCGCCACGACCGGTTTGCGCATGCCCGCCAGCGCCAGCACGATCGGGTTGTAATGCTTGCGGACTGTGTCGTCCAGGCCCTTGCCCGCGGCGAGGTTGTCGCCGTGTTCACGCAGGTCCTGCCCGGCGCAGAAGGCCCGTCCCGCCCCGGTGAGGATCACCGCGCGGGCCGCCGGGTCGGCCGCGGCGCGGACCACGGTCGCGCGCAGCAGCTCCTTCATCTCGGCCGTCAGCGAATTCATGCCGTCCGGCCGGTTCAGTGTGATAGTCCCCACACCGTCGGTCACGTCGTACAGCACGGTCTCAGACATCGGTGTCCTCCATGGTCCGGCGTAGATCTTCCCAGGCAACCATCCGTGAACCCGTGGCGGGTGGGCAAGGGGCCGCCGACCACGGCCGACGGGCGGTGAAACGTGCGCCGCGGGCGTGCCGCTCGGCCGATCTGGAGGCTGATCGTTACCACTTCGCGCCCGGAAGACGAGATAATGGACCACCTATTGATGACGCGGATGCGACACGCGGCCACGCGGCCAAGGGTGTGCGAGGCCGCGGCCCTACGCAGGAAGGGGATGCACGCATGGCGGCGATGAAGCCGCGGACGGGAGACGGTCCGCTCGAAGTGACCAAGGAGGGACGCGGCATCGTCATGCGGGTCCCTCTCGAAGGCGGCGGGCGTCTCGTGGTCGAGCTCTCCGCAGACGAGGCCAAGGAGCTCGGCGACGCCATCAAGGAAGTCGTGGGCTGACGACTCCGCCGATCCCGGCTTTCTGGTGACGGTCCCGGCGGAACCGCCGGGGCCCTTGCCATTCCCGTAGGCAGCACGACGCACAGCGTAGGCACACGATCACAGGGGGAACCGCCGCCATGCCCATCGAGACCCGCGTGCGCGGTGCCGCAGGCACCGTGTCGCAGACGGCGATCGACCTCGGCGCCGAGGTCGTCGCCGTACCCGTCGGGCCGGGGCCGGTCGCGCCGGAGACCGAGGTCGCGGAGTCGCTGCCCTGCACGCTGGACGAGCTGCTGGCGCTCCACGCGGCCAAGGGCGAGCCCGGCGAGATCGTGTCCGCCCAGGTCCGCCTCGGCGACCGGCTGCGGGAACTGCTGCTGTACGGGGTGGGCGACGCGGCCCCGGCCGACCTGCGCAAGGCCGGCGCCGCACTGGCCCGCCGCGGCCGGGGGCGGACCGCACTGGCCGCCGCCGCGCCCGCCGGAGCCTCCGCCGGCGCCCTGGCCGCCTTCGCCGAGGGCGCACTGCTCGCCGGCTACCAGTTCAAGATCGGCAAGGCGTCCGCGAAGCAGCCGGTCGGCACCTTCGCCGTCGTGACCGGGGCGGAGTCCGGCGCCGCCCCGGCGATCGAGGCGGCCACCGCCCGCGCCCGCGCCGCCGCGCTGGCCCGCGACCTCGCCAACACCCCGTCCAGCGAGAAGGACCCGTCCTGGCTCGCCGCGGAGGCCGAGCGGGTCGCCGCCGAGAACGGCCTCACCGTCCGCGTGCGCGGTGAGAAGGAACTCGTCGACGAGGGGTTCGGCGGCCTGGTCGCCGTCGGGAGCGGGTCGTCGCGCCCGCCACGGCTCATCGAGCTGTCCTACCTCCCTGACGAAGGGGAGCCCGAGCGGCATGTCGTCCTGGTGGGGAAGGGCATCACGTTCGACACCGGCGGCCTGTCGCTCAAGCCCAACGAGGGCATGAAGGCGATGAAGACCGACATGGCGGGCGGCGCGGCGGTCATCGCCGCGATGAGCGCGCTGCGCGGTCTCGGCGTCCGCGCCCGCGTGACCGGGCTGATCGCCGCCGCGGAGAACATGCCGTCCGGGTCCGCCATGCGGCCCGGCGACGTGATCACCCACTACGGCGGCAGGACGTCGGAGGTGCTGAACACCGACGCCGAAGGGCGCCTCGTGCTCGCCGACGCCCTCGCCTACGCCGACGCCGAACTCGACCCCGACGTGCTCGTGGACGTGGCGACGCTGACCGGCGCGGCCAAGGTCGCGCTGGGCCTGCGGCACGCGGCGCTGTTCGCCACCGACGATGCCCTCGCCGCGGCGCTCACCGCCGCCGGGACGGCCGCCGGGGAGCCGGTGTGGCGGCTCCCGCTCGTCGCCGACTACCGCGCCGCCATCGACTCCGACGTCGCCGACATCAACAACATCGGCCGCGGCGGCTACGGCGGCGGCGCCATCACGGCGGCGCTGTTCCTGCGCGAGTTCACCGGCGAGCGGCCCTGGGCGCACCTCGACATCGCCGGCCCGGGCCGCGCCGCGTCCGACGACGCCGAGATCACCCGCGGCGCGACGGGCTTCGGCACCCGCCTGCTGCTGAGCTGGCTGACTGACTGACGGCCCCCCGCGCGGTGCCCCCGCGCGAGGGTCACTTCGTCCGGCGGTCGATCACCGGGACGCGGTGCCGCGCCCTGGCCTCCTTGACGATCTGCGGGAGCTTCGCGTCCCAGTTGCGCTCGACCGCGAAGCACCACGGGACCGCCTCGGCCGTGGCCGGCACGTCCGGCATGGTCAGCACCACCAGCCGCGGCCGGTCGGACGTGCGCGCCATCTCGACGAGTTCCGGGGTGCGCAGGAACACGACGTAGTCCAGCTCGCCGCGGCGGGTGCCGTCGAGGCCGCGCCGCAGGGCGGCGATCGCCTGGACGTCCGCCCAGGGGAGCGTCCTGCCGGCCCGGCGGGGCAGCGGCCAGCGCGCGGTGCGGCGCACGCCGTCCGCGTCCAGTTCCAGGACGGGACGCCGCGCGATCATCTGCCCGGCCGACAGGAACAGGCCCGTCCCGAACAGCGCGAGCCCGGCGAAGCCGAAGACCGAGAACATGACGCCGCCGAGGGTGGCGCCGCCCGTCACGCCGCCCGCGACGAACGCCGCCGACGCCGCGACCATGATCAGCAAAGCGACGAGCACCCACCCGTCCCGC
>NZ_SMKM01000196.1 GCF_004348665.1 Actinomadura sp. GC306
GGTGCTTACTGCCTTCTTGTAGAGGCGGGTTGCCAGGGGGACGAAGACGATCAGCATGAGGGCTATCCAGAGCAGGGAGGCCGGGACGGCGTGCCGGAGGGGCCAGGCGTCCGAGGTCGCCATCGCGGTGCCGGTGTTGCCGAAGAGTTCGCGTGCCGCCTGGGTGAAGGCGGAGACCGGGTTCCATTCGGCGACGACGCGCAGCGGTGTGGGCAGTTCGGAGCTGTCGAGGAAGGCGTTGGAGATGAACATCAGCGGGAACGAGACCATCGTCGCCACGTTGTTGAAGCTCTCCGGGGTGCGCAGGGCCAGCGCGACGGTCGCGGTGAACCACGAGAACGCGTAGGCGAACAGCAGCAGCAGCGCGAACCCGAGGACGGCCTCGAACGGCGAAGTGTGCATCCGCCAGCCGACGATCAACCCCATCACCGCCATGACGACCAGGCTGGCGGCGTTCATCAGCAGGTCGCTGACGGTCTGGCCGATCAGCACCGCGGACGGGGCCATCGGCAGCGAGCGGAACCGGTCGAAGATGCCCTTCTGCAGGTCGAGGGTGAGCGTGTACCCCGTGACCTGCGCACTGATGAGCACCGCCTGGACGAAGATGCCGGGAAGCAGGAACTCCCGGTAGGGCACCCCCGGAACCTCGATGACGCTGCCGAACACGTAGGCGAACATCAGCACGAACACGACCGGGAACATGATCGCGGAGCCGAGCAGGTCCGGTGATCGCCTGATCTTGAGGGCGTTGCGCCGGGCGATCGTCCAGCCGTCGGCGATGGGCATGGTGAGCGCGTTCATCTGGTCACTTCCTGCGGTTCGGTTCCGGTCGCCTGGCGTCCGGTCAGGGTGAGGTAGACGTCGTCGAGGGTGGGCCGCCGCAGCCCGGCGTCCCGCACCCGGACCCCCGCGTCGGCGAGCCGGCCGAGGACGTGTCGCAGCGCCTCGGGCCCGTCGGTCACCGGGACGGTGAGCTGGAGCGACTCCGGCACGGTCCGCACGGCCCCGACGGCGACCCAGGCGAGCGCCTCCCGGGCGGTCTCCAGGTCGGCCTCGTCGGCGACGGCCAGCTCGATGCGGTTGCCGCCGACCTGGTCCTTGAGCTGGTCGGGGGTGCCGCGGGCGATGGCGCGGCCGCGGTCGATCACCAGGACGCGGTCGGCGAGGCGGTCGGCCTCCTCCATGTACTGGGTGGTCAGCAGCAGTGTGGTGCCGCCCGCGACGAGTTCGAGGATGGTGTCCCACAGCGCGGCGCGGGCGCGGGGATCCAGGCCCGTGGTCGGTTCGTCCAGGAACAGCACCGGAGGGGCGGCGACGAGCGCGCCGGCGAGGTCGATGCGGCGGCGCATACCGCCGGAGTAGCCCTTCACCGGACGGTCGGCGGCGCCGGCGAGGTCGAAGCGGTCGAGCAGCTCGCGGGCACGGGCCCGGCTGCGCTTGGCGCCCAGGTGGTACAGCCGCCCGACCATCTCCAGGTTCTCGGCGCCGGTGAGGTGCTCGTCGACGGCGGCGTACTGGCCGGACAGCCCGATGTGCGCCCGCAGCCGCCGCGCGTCGCCGACGACGTCGAACCCGGCGACGGTCGCGCTGCCCGCGTCGGGCGGCAGCAGCGTGGTCAGTACGCGTACCGCGGTCGTCTTCCCGGCGCCGTTCGGGCCGAGCAGCGCCAGCACCGATCCCTGCGGGACGGAGAAGCTCAGGTCGTCCAGGGCGGTCACCTCGCCGAACCTCTTGACCAGTCCTTCGGCCGTTATCGCGTCGCTCATGGGGGGGCTCCTAGCGGTTAGTGGAGGGCGGGTCAGGATCGGTGGACGTCGATGTCGCCCCAGTTGGTGTGCGCGTGCACCTCGACTACCGCTTCGCTTGTGTCGGGTCCCTCGGCGGCGGTCAGGGTGTTGCGCACCACGCCGTTCTTAGAGTGGAGGTCCAGCCAGGCGGCCGTGCCCTCGGCGATGCCGACGTCGACCTTGCCGTGACCGCCCTCCACGCGGACGACGCCGCTCACCGCCGCGCCGATCCGAATCCGGCCGTGCGCGGACTTGGCGGTCAGCTCGGCGGTCACGCGGTCGACGGTGATGCCACCGACACCGGTCTTCACCTGCAAGTCGCCGGACACCTCGCCCACCGTGACGGGGCCGGTCGAGTTCTTCACCGTGCCGGCCCCTTCGACGGCCCCGATCCGGATGGCTCCGACGGAACCGGTCACCTCGAAGGGCCCGGTGACCCGGTCCACGGACACTTCGCCGGTGGACGTCCGGACCTCCAGTGGGCCGGTCTCCGCCAGGCGCACGTCCCCGTTCGACGTCTTGAGGACGGTGCGGCCGAGCGAACCGGTGGAGGTGAAGCCCGCCATGCCGCCCGCGGCGACCCCGGCCTCGACTCCGGACCCGGCCGGCAGTTCGACGGTCACCTCGACGGAGCCGCGCCAGGAACGCAGGTATCCGAGGGCCCTCGGCCTGGGAGCCCTGATGAGCAGCCGACCGCCGGAGAACTCGACGTCCGTCCGTTCCGCGGCCTGCACACACGCCTCGTCGGACGGGTCGCTGGGGCGGACCTCCACCACGGTGTCGGCGCGGTCACCGGCGTGGACGCGGACCTGGCCGACGAAGATGTCGATGTCAGCGGTGATGGGTTCGGGAGTATCGAAAGTAGGCATGGCGGAGCCCTCCTCATGGGGTCCAGTGGAATTCCCGGCCTCGGGGCGGCCGGGCGATGGGTGCCCGGTGATGGCGCCGGGCGGGTGATGGTCTACGCGGGGTGCTCCGCGCCGGGTGCTCTGCTAGCGCACCCAGCCGGTGTAGTCGCGGCCGCTCTGCACCTGCTGCGTCCGGTCGCCGGGTCCGGTCGCGGCGCCGGAGTCGAACGCGGCGGAGATGGCGCGGACCAGCCAGGCGTTGACGGAGACCCCCTGCCGGCCGGCCGCCTCCTCCACGCGCACCTTGAGATGCTCGGGGAGGCGCAGGGTCATCCGCGCGGTGCCTCCCTCCTCCGCGGCGGGCGACGGGGCGGCCTCGCGGGTGATCTCGGGGCTGCTCGCCGCCTGGGGCGCGAGCGGTGGCGTCACGACGAACGACGGGTCGCCGCCGCGCAGCCGCACCTCGACCGATCCGGGCGCGAGCTCGCCGGTGATCTCGTCCGCCGCGGCCGACAGCGCCTCCAGGAGGGTGAGCCGCGTGGCCGATTCCAGGACGCCGGTGAGGCGTTCGGCCAGCGCACGGGCTTCCGGGCCGCCCGCCTCGGCGGCGACGGCGAGCTCCCGGCGAAGGTTGTCGACATACGGCATCAGGTCCATGCCGTAACTATGACATCGATGTGACGTCACTGCAAGACTAAGTGACGTCCAATGACAAGAATATGACGTCACTTGATGTCATGGCTGGTGTGGTGGTGCCATGTCTTGTAGTCGTCCTGTTGGCACACACCTCATAAACATGCAGTTCATGCCGCAGGTGAGCGCGCCAGGGCTTCATCCGCACGCCGTGCTGTCATCGGTGATGTCACGCTGACTGCGAGCCTTCGTCTCTCTGCAGTAGGCGCGTGGACGTGGCAGTCGCGCGCTTAGGGGGCCGCCGTCCCGTCCCAGAGGCGCCGGTGTTCGCGACGGGCCGGACACGCCCAGTGCCAGCAGGCCCGCTGTGTCGGCGCCTTCCCCACTGCATCAACGACAACGGCGTCCGTCCAGCGAGCGGTGCGCCGTTCGGTCAGGTGCGGCTCTTGGCGTGGTGGTCGGTGATCCGGGTCAGCAGGGCGGTGAGCTGATCGCGTTCGGCGGGGGTCAGGGGGGCTAGGAGGTCGTCCTGGATGCGGTCCACGACCTTCTGCAGTTCGTGCAGGTGGCGGGTGCCGTCCGGGGTGAGGGTGATGACGTTGCGGCGCCGGTCGGACGGGTCGGGGGAGCGGTCGATCAGGTTCTTGGCGGCGAGCTCGTTCAGCGCGGCGACGACGTCGCTGCGGTCGATGCCGGTGTGGCGGCCGAGGGCGGCCTGGCTGGACGGCCCGGTCTCGTCGAGGGCGGCCAGCAGCCGGTAGTGGTAGCCGCGGGCTCCCGCGGCGGCGAACCCCTCGCTGACCAGGCGCTGGCTGTGCGCGGAGGCGAGGTTGATCAGCCAGCTCGCGGCGTGCCGGAGGCGGTCGGGCGTCCGGGCGTCGGCCTTGTGCATGCGGTCAGTCTACGCGGGTTGTTGGTCGAGCCAACGATATGTATCGTTGGTCATGCCAATGTTGGTAAGACCAACGATTAGAGGAACCATGGACGATCTGCATGAGCTGTCCGGTCTGGTCAGCAGGCTGGGACGGTGGCTGGACGAGAAGAGTCCCGGAGACGGGCGCGGTCTCTTCACTGAGGACGCGGAGGTCCACACCCCCGGCGGTGTCGCGAAGGGCGTTGACGCTCTCGTCGAGCAGGCGCGCAGGAACCACCGGGTGCCGACCCAGCACTTCATCACCGACCCGCTGATTGAGGTGGACGGCGACCAGGCCGCGATCAGCGCGAACCTCCTTGTCGTCTTCGCGCGGGAGGAAGGCCCGCGTCTGCTGGGCGAGCGCTATGAACTGCGTGCCGCGCGCACGGCGGACGGATGGCGGCTGTCGCGGGTGGAGGCCCGCACCATCTGGGAGGTTGCGAATGTCTGAAATCGTGCCGTTCCGGCTCGACGTCCCGCAGGAGGATCTCGACGACCTCGCCGAGCGGCTCGACCGCACGCGGTGGCCGGACGAGCTTCCCGGCGTCGACTGGGAGCACGGCATCCCGCTCGCCCGGGTGAAGGAGCTGGCGGCGCACTGGCGCACGACGTTCGACTGGCGCGCCCAGGAGGCCGCGCTGAACGAGTTCCCGCAGTACACGACGGAGATCGATGGCACGACCGTCCACTTCGTCCACGTGCGGTCGCCCGAACCGGACGCGGTGCCGCTGATCATCACGCACGGCTGGCCGAGCACGGTCGCCGACTTCCAGGACGTGATCGGCCCGCTCACCGACCCCCGGGCGCACGGCGGTGATCCGAGAGACGCGTTCCACGTGGTGGTGCCGACCCTGCCAGGTTTCACGCTGTCCGGTCCGACACGCGAGAGCGGCTGGAACGTGGACCGCATCGCCCGTGCGTGGGCCGTGCTCATGGCCAGGCTCGGCTACGAAAGGTA
The DNA here is from genome assembly GCF_004348665.1 of Actinomadura sp. GC306. Lineage (GTDB taxonomy): Bacteria > Actinomycetota > Actinomycetes > Streptosporangiales > Streptosporangiaceae > Spirillospora. The sequence goes on from NZ_SMKM01000196.1 coordinate 5,140, forward strand.
CGGCGCGCAGGGCGGCGATTGGGGCTGGCCGGTATCCACCACGCTTGGGGCCGTCGCCAAGGATCGGGTCATCGGCGTCCACCTCAACTACATCGGCTCACCGCCGCCTGGCGTCGAAGCCGTTCCGCTCTCGGAGGAGGACAGGGAGCGAGTGGAGCAGCAGAAGGCGTATCTGGCCAGCCCCGCCGGGTACTGGCAGATGCAGGCGACCCGCCCGCAGACCGTCTCCTATGCGCTGACCGACTCTCCCGTGGGGCAACTCGCATGGATCGCCGACAAGGTTACGGAGTGGACCGACCCGGCGAGCGGCATCGACGACGACCGGTTGCTCACGACGGTGGCGCTCTACTGGCTCACGGCCACCGCCGGGTCCGCGGCCAGGCTGCACAAGGAGAACGCCGGGAAGCGGGGCGGTCCGCCGGCTTCTTGCCCGGTTCCCCTGGGCGTTGCTGTGTTCGCGCACGACCTCGTCCGGCCGGTGAGGGCTCTCGTAGAGCGGGTGTACGACGTCGTCCACTGGACGGAGTTCGACCGTGGCGGGCACTTCCCGGCTGTAGAAGCATCGGACCTGCTGACCGGCGACATCAGGGCTTTCTTTCGCCGGTTCAGGGAGAGGTGAATTGCTCGTACAGGTAAGCGGCCGGAGGCGCCGGTACGTGTCAGTGTCGGAGGCGCCAAAGGGAGGTGGTCTCAGCGGCACGGGCGGTGTGGAGCGGGTCCTCGGGATCGTGGGCGCGCGGGTGGGTCGGCTTGGTGTCGTGCTTGTCCACGACCCGGAGGCCGGCTGACGAGAACAGGGCGAACAGGTCGTCCCGTGTACGCAACCCCAGATGTTCGGCAAGGTCGGAGAGGATCAGCCAGGCTTCGCCGTCAGGCTCCATATGGCGGGCTAAGCCATCGAGGAAGCCGCGCAGCATCCGGCTTCCCGGGTCGTAGATGGCGTGCTCGAGGGGTGAGCTGGGCTTGGCGGGCACCTAGGGCGGATTGCAGACGATGAGCCCGGCCCGTCCCTCTGGGAAGAGGTCGGCTTGGACGATGTCGACCTGCTCCGCCATGCCCAGCCGCTCGATGTTCTCTTGGGCGCAGGCAAGCGCGCGCGGGTCGAGGTCCGTGGCAACGATCCGATTCATCCCGCGACGGGCGAGGACGGCCGCGAGGACACCCGTCCCTGTCCCGATATCGAAGGCGACCCTGGCCGACGGTAAAGGCGCTTCGGCGACGAGGTTCACGTACTCGCCCCTGATCGGTGAGAAGACGCCGTAGTGCGGGTGGATCCGGTCGCCGCCCATCGCACCGATCGGCACGCCCTTCACACGCCATTCGTGCGCACCGATCAGGCCGAGTAACTCGCGCAGTGGGGTCACGTAGGGCCGATCGTCCGGGCCGTACACCTCGACGCACGCGGCCTGCACGTCCGGCGCGCGACGTAAGGGAATGACGTGCCCCGGGTCGAACGGCATCAGCAACATGGCAAGGGCCCGCGCGCGCTGGGCGGTCGCCTGGCGATGCAGGTGGAACGCCTGCACCTGCGACGGTTCGGCCCTACGCGGGCGACGCCGCCGAGGACGGTCGATCCGGCGCGCCACAGCGTTCAGGAGCTGCCGCGCGTTCTGGAAGTCGCCGCGCCAGAGCAGGGCGGTGCCCTGGCAGGCCAGGTGGTAGGCGTCGTCCGCGCGCATGTCGTCGCCGGCGACCACGACGCGGCGGGGCGGCGGGGCACCGCTCGCGGACCTCCAGCGCGCGTGCTGCGCCCGGCCGTCCTCATGCCAGGCGATCTGGTCCACAGGCAGCACGGTAACCGCGTAGGCGTCGCATGGCACGAGCGCTGGCGCGCCTCCCCGCCGTCTGCCGGCCCTCAGCGCGGCTCGTCGGCCAGGTCGGCGCTCGACCTGTGGGCGGACGTCTCGGCGAGCCTCCGCAGCGCCTTCTCCGAGGCCGAACCCGGCTCGGCGGCGTAGAGCATCAGGCGGCTGAGGTCCAGGTCGCCGGGCAGATGCAGGGTCTCGAACGCCAGGACTAGCCGCCCCGCGTCCGGATGGTCGATGCGGGCCTCGCCGTGCGTCAGGTCCGTGACGTGGTGCGCCGACCACATCCGCCCGAACTCCGGGCTGCGCTCCCGCAGTGCGCCGATCAGCGCGCGCAGCCGCGGGTCGTCCGGGTCCTGCCCGGAGCGGAACCGCAGGTAGGCGACGTTGCGCCGGGCGACCGCGGGCCAGTTGTCCCCGAGCCGCGCCCGGTAGTCGTGGTTGAGGTGGATCTGGTGGGACCAGGTCCGCTCGTCCGCCGGGACGTTCGCGAGGTCGACGAACACGGCGGCGGTGAGCCGGTTCCACGCGACGACGTTCGTGTAGTGCCCGACCACGTACGCGGGCGCGTGGGCGATCGAGTCGAGCAGGTGCTGCAGCGGGGCGCGCAGCCGCGGCGGCCCGGCGGCGCGGGGGCGGCGCGGCGGGTGCGCGAGGCGGTGCAGGTGGACGTGCTCGTCGCCGTCCAGCCGCAGGGCCCGGGAGACCGCGTCGAGGACCTCGGCGGACACCCCCTCGGCCGTGCCCTGTTCGAGCCGGATGTAGTACGCGACGCTGACCCCGGCGAGCTGCGCGAGCTCCTCGCGCCGCAGCCCCGGCACGCGGCGGCGGCTCCCGTAGGAGGGGACGCCCACGTCCTCGGGCCGCAGCCGCGCCCGCCGCGACCTGAGGAACTCGCCGAGCTCCGCGTTGCGCGCCATGCGCCGAGGTTATCCGGCGGCCCGGACGGTGATGTCGCCGTTGCTCGTCGTCAGATCCAGCCCGTACCGGGCGGACGGGGTGTTCGGGACACCGATCTCCCGGTCGCCGTTGCCGGTGCGCGCGGCCACCCGGTAGGACCCCGCCGGAACGGTGACCGTGATCTCGCCGTTCGAGGTCTTCGCCCGGATGTTCTGTTGCGTGGCCGGCCGGAGGGTGATCTCGCCGTTCGACGTCTCCGCGTCGGTCTCGTCTCCCTTCAGGCCGCGTCCCTCGATCTTGCCGTTGGACGTCTTCACCTTGACCGGTCCCGCGACGTCGTCCAGGCGGATCTCCCCCGAGCTGGTCGACACGTCCACCTTCCCGACGCGAGACAGCCTGATCCCGCCGCTGGACGTGCCGCCGCTGACCGGAAGGCCGGCGGGCAGGTCGACCGTGTAGTGCACCGAGCAGCGCGAACCGCAGTCGCCAAGCTTCAGGACGCCGTCCTCGATCCGGTGCGTCGGCCCCTCCGGCTTGTCGCCGCGGTACCTGACCTTGCGGTGGACGGACGCCTCCGACGCGCCACCGCGCAGCGTGACCCCGCCCGCGCCGATGTCGTCCAGCTCCACCGCCGTGATGTCACCCTTGAGTGCGGCGTCGTCCTCGAAGGTCGATGCGAATGCCATGCCGCATGCGCTCAACGCGGTTACCCCTGCCGCTGCCATGGCGACGAATGCAAGCTGACGACGCAAGATGACCCCCAGGTGTTGTGGCTGAGCGGTCTCGACCCTACGGAAAGGCTCCTCAAACGGCCGTCACGCCGCAGAGCCAGGTTCGTGCTAGCTCCCGCGACGGAGCCTGCTATTGCGGGTGGTACGAACGGGCGGGGGCTGGGTAGGCGCGACCTGCGGCGCGATGGTCTCTGCCATGAGCGCACTCATCACCGACGCTCCCGCTCCCCCTGCGGGGATGTCGTCACGGCACAAGCTGGTACTCACCCTTCTCCTGGGCGCGCAGTTCATGCTCGCCATCGATTTCTCCATCCTCAACGTGGCCCTGCCCGTCGTCGGCCGGGGGCTCGGATTCGGGCTGGACGAACTCCAATGGATCGCGACGGCGTTCGCGCTTCCCGCCGCCGGGTTCACGCTCCTGTTCGGACGCGTCGCGGACCTGTTCGGACGGCGCCGGATGCTGCTGGCGGGCATGGCCCTCCTGGCGGCGGGCTCCCTGATCGGCGGGCTGGCCACCGCCCCGGCGATGCTGCTGACCGGGCGGGTCATGCAGGGCTTGGCCACGGCGATCGCCACACCGGCCGCGCTGTCGCTGATCACAACGTCGTTCCCGGAGGGGCCGCTGCGGACCCGGGCGCTCGGGCTGAGCGGCGCGCTGATGTCCGCCGGGTTCACCGTGGGCGCGATCCTCGGCGGGGTGCTCACGGACGCGCTGAGCTGGCGCTGGGCCTTCCTGGTCAACGTGCCGGTGGCGGCGCTGATCCTCGCGGTCACGCCCGCGCTGATCACCGAGAGCCGGTCGCGGGACTGCGCGAAGCTGGACGTTCCCGGCGCGGTCACCGTGACCGGCGGGCTCCTCGCCCTGGTGTACGGGATCACGTCCGCCGGGTCCCGGGGATGGGGCGACCCGCTCGCGCTCGGCGCGCTGGCCGCGGCGGCCGCCCTGCTCGTCGCCTTCGTCCTGGTGGAGCGGCGGTCCCCCGCCCCGCTCGCGCCGCTGGACGTGCTGGCGCGGCGGACCGTCAGCTGGGGCAGCGTGGGCGGTTTCGTGGCGTTCGCCACCGAGACGTCGCTGGTGTTCCTGATGACGCTCTACCTGCAGCAGGTCCTCGGCTTCTCGCCGCTGGCCACCGGGCTCGCGCTCGGCGTCCTCGGCGCCGGGACGTTCGCCGGCGGCGTCGCCGCGCCCCGGATCATGGCCCGGCTCGGCGGCCGGACGACCCTCACCGCCGGGCTCCTGCTGCAGGCCGCGGCGACGGCGGCGCTGCTCGGCCTCGGCGACTCGCGCGACGGGCTGGGCCTGCTGCTGGTCGCGACCGCGATCGGCGGGTTCGGGAACCTCGTCGCGATCGTCGCTTTCATGGGGACCGTGACGTCCGGGCTGCCGGACCGCGAGCAGGGCCTCGCGACCGGCGTCGCCACCATGACGCAGCAGGTGGCCATCACGCTCGGCATCCCCGTGATGAGCGCCGTGGCCACCGCCAACGCCTCCGTACTCGGCGGAATCCACACCGCGACGGCGGTGAACGTCGCGATCGTCCTCGCCGGCGCGGCCCTCGTCTGGCCGTTCCTGCGCCGCGCATAAAACCTCCGGCCGGTTACCCGGGCACCTTGTCGAGGAAGCCGTGGACGCGGTCGAAGCGGCCGTCGTCGGCGAAGACCGCGACGTCGAAGCCGACCACGAGCGCCTCGCCGTCCTCGGGGCCGAGTTCCCAGGCGAAGCGGGCCACGTTGTGGTGGGCGTCCACGGTGCCCGCCGGGCGGAACACCATGCCGGGGAACTGCTGCTGCGCCGCGCCGATGAACCCGTCGATCGCGTCCCGGCCCTCGGCCACGCCGAGCGGGTCGACGTACAGCGGTTGTTCTGTCCACAGTTCGTCGATCGCGGCGCGGCGCGCGGCCGGGTCGGTCTCGTTCCAGACAGCCAGGTACCGCTCGACCCGCTGCTGAACGTCGCTCATGTGCTGACTCCCGTCTACTCCACCGAGTTCCTCCCGGTGCGCCCCTTACGCTGCCAACGCCGCCGCGGAAGATCGATTACTTGGGAGGTCATCCCCGGCCCGCACCGCCCCGGGGGTGATGTCGGATTTCCGCCAGTGGAACCGCGGGAGCGTCGGTGATGCTGGAGGACATGCATGAGGACGCGGAAAGGTGCGTGCGGGCCGTCCAGGCGAAGGACGCCCGGTTCGACGGATGGTTCTTCACCGGCGTCGTCACCACCGGCATCTACTGCCGCCCGAGCTGCCCCGCCGTGCCGCCCAAGCCCGGCAACATGCGCTTCTACCCCAGCGCCGCCGCCGCGCAGCAGGCCGGATTCCGCGCCTGCAAGCGCTGCCGCCCCGACACCACCCCCGGCTCACCCGAATGGAACCACCGCGCGGACGTCGTCGCCCGCGCCATGCGCCTCATCGCCGACGGAGTGGTCGACCGTGAGGGCGTCCCCGGGCTCGCGACACGGCTCGGCTACAGCACGCGCCAGATCGAGCGCCAGCTCAACGCCGAACTGGGCGCCGGCCCACTCGCCCTGGCACGGGCCCAGCGCGCGCAGACGGCGAGGCTCCTCATCGAAACGACCGCCCTCCCCATGGGGGACGTCGCCTTCGCCGCGGGCTTCGCCAGTATCCGCGCCTTCAACGAGACCGTCCGCGAGGTGTTCGCGCTGACGCCGACCGCGCTGCGCGACCGTGTCGCCAAGGGCCACCCTCCCGCCGGCTCGGGGGCGCTGTCGCTGCGGCTGCCGTTCCGGGCGCCGCTCTGCCCCGACAACCTGTTCGGCCATCTCGCGGCCACCGCCGTCCCCGGCGTCGAGGAGTGGCGGGACGGCGCGTTCCGCCGCACCCTGCGGCTCCCCCACGGGCACGGCGTCGCCGCGCTGCGTCCCCGGCCCGACCACGTCGCCTGCACGCTCACCCTGACCGACCTGCGCGACCTCACCATCGCGATCAGCCGCTGCCGCTGGATGCTCGACCTCGACGCCGATCCCGTCGCCGTGGACGACCTCCTCCGCGAGGACCCCGTCCTGGCGCCGCTGGTCGCCAAGGCCCCGGGGCGGCGCGTCCCGCGGACCGTGGACGCTCCCGAATTCGCCGTGCGCGCCGTCCTGGGCCAGCAGGTGTCGACGGCCGCCGCCCGAACCTATGCGGGACGACTCGTCACCGCCTACGGCGACCCCATAGAAGACCCTGGCGGCGGGCTCACCCACCTCTTCCCGGCCCCGTCCGCCCTGGCGGAACTCGACCCGGAGTCCCTCGCCTTCCCGCAGACCCGCCGCACCACCCTCACGACCCTCGTCAACGCGCTCGCCCAAGGCGAGATCGACCTCGGGGTGGGGAGCGACTGGGAAGAGGCCCGCGCGCGCTTGGCCGCCCTACCCGGCTTCGGTCCGTGGACCATCGAGACCATCGCGATGCGCGCCCTCGGCGACCCCGACGCGTTCATCCCGACCGACCTGGGCATCCGTGGCGCCGCCAAGGCGCTCGACCTGCCCTCCACGCCGGCGGCGCTCACCCGCCGTGCCGCGCAGTGGCGTCCTTGGCGGGCGTATGCCGTCCAGTACCTGTGGGCCACGGGCGACCACCCCATCAACCTGCTGCCCACTTCCTGAGCACGAGAGGATGACGTTCATGAACCCGACGCACGTCGTTGTGGACAGCCCCATAGGCCCGCTGACACTGGTGGCCCAGGAAGGTGTCCTCTGCGCCCTCTACATGGAGGTGCAGCGTCACCGCCCCCCTGCGGAAACGTTCGGCGTCCCTGGCGACCCCCACGACGAGCCCTTCGCGACCGTCGCCGAGCAGCTCTCCGCCTACTTCACCGGTGAACTGACCACGTTCGACCTCTCACTCACCCTCAACGGGACGCCCTTTCAGAAGCGGGTCTGGGCACTGCTCCAGGAAATCCCCTACGGAACGACCGCCACCTACGGTGAGCTCGCCGCGGAGCTGGGCCAGCCGACGGCCTCCCGCGCCGTGGGCCTCGCCAACGGCCGCAACCCGATCGGCGTCATCGTCCCCTGCCACCGCGTCATCGGCTCCACCGGAAACCTCACCGGCTACGGCGGCGGCCTCGACCGCAAGCGCTACCTCCTCGACTTCGAGCGCAAGACCAGCACCACCCAGCCCGCCCTCTTCTGACCGCAATCGGGCGGATAGCCCCGCCCGAACCGGGAACGGCACGGGCTGTCAGTGGCGCCGGTTACCGTGCTCGTAAAGACCGACACCTGCGGAAGGCTGATCAAGGTGGAGCTCCGAGTCGACCGCCAGACCCTCGCCGACGCCGTGGCGTGGGCGGCCCGGACGCTGCCGGCACGTCCAGCCCTCCCCGTCCTTGCGGGCATGCTCATCGAGGCCACCGCCGAGGGGGAACTGACCCTCGCCGGATTCGACTACGAGGTGTCCGCCCGCGCCCGGGACGACGCCAGCGTCACCGAGCCGGGCCTCGTCCTCGTCCCCGGGCGGCTGCTGGCGGACATCGTGCGGAACCTTCCTCCACAGCCTGTGGACATCTTCACCAAGGGTGCCGAGGTGGTGGTCCGCTGCGGCCCCGCCGAGTTCGGCCTCCGCACGCTCCCCGTCGAGGACTACCC
>NZ_SMKM01000197.1 GCF_004348665.1 Actinomadura sp. GC306
CCCGCGAGGCCCCGCGTCCCGCACAGCCGGACCCGGCACGACCGGACCCGGCACGACCGGACCCGGCACGACCGGACCCGGCACGACCGGACAAGGCCCTGACCGGACGGCGCGTGCTCGTCGTGGGCGGCTCGCATCCCCGCGCCGCCGCGACCCGGACCCGCGTCACCGAACTCGGCGGCGCCGCCGCGGTGAACCTCTCCAGCAGCGTCACCGACGTGGTGGTGCTCCCCGGCGGAGAAGAAGACCGGCGGATGCCCCGGATCCGCTCCCTCGGGCTGCCGCTGCACGACGAGGCATGGCTCTACGGCCCGTCGTCCGCGCAGGCGGCCGGCCCTGGGACGGCGCCCGCTCCGCCGGGGCCGCTGACCCTCCCGCGGGGCGGGGTGACCGACCTGCCCGTCACGCAGCACACGTCCACCTGGACGGTCACCGCGACCTGGGCGCACCAGACGGCCTGCGAGGTCGACATCGTCGCGTTCGCCCTGGACGGCGACGAGCAGGTGTCCCGCGACGAGGACTTCGTGTTCTACGGCGCGACCGAGACGCCCGGCGGGGCGGTCTCCCTGTCCGCCGACGGCCCCACCGAGCAGTCGATCACCGTCGACACGGAGGGCCTCGGCCCGTCCGTGCGCAAGGTCGTCGTCGCGGCCGCCATCGACGGCACCGAGACCTTCGGGGCGGTCGGCGCGATAGAGATCACCGCCGCGCCCGGCAGCAGCGAGGCCCCGCTCGCCCAGGCCACCCTCGACGCGGCCACCACCGAACGCACGATGCTCCTGGCCGAGCTCTACCGGCGCGGCCCGTCCTGGCGCCTCCGCGCGATGGGCCAGGGCTACGACCACGGCCTGGCCGACCTGGCAAGCGCCTACGGCGTCACCATCGACGACTAGCCCCCACCGGTTCGTTGACTTGCGGCGTGTTGTTGTTATGGCGGCCCGATAACAACAACACGCCGCAAGTCAACGGTTCGGGGTGGTGGCGGGGACCTTCGCCTCTGTGGATTTTCGGTGCCGTCGTGGAAGGTGGGTAGTGGGCCGTCGGGCGTAGCGCGCCCGAAACTCGCGAAGGGAGCTCATCTTGTCGGAAGCGATCGTGGTCGGTACGGACGGGTCGGCGGAGTCGGAGCGGGCCGTGGAGTGGGCCGCCGCCGAGGCCGTCCTGCGGAAGCGTCCCCTGCATCTCGTCCATGCGTTGGAGCGGCCCGTCCTGCCTCAGCTCTTCGGTGGGAAGGACGAGGAGCTGGCCCAGGCCGGCGAGGCGCTTCTGGAAACGGTGCGCGACGGGGTCCGCGTCCGGTGGCCGGAGCTGGAGACGACGACGGCCCTGGTCGCGGACGAGCCGGCGAAGGCACTGGCCGAGCAGTCGGAGGAGGCGTTCGAGCTCGTGCTGGGCAGCCGCGGACGGGGCGGGTTCGCCAGCATGCTGCTCGGGTCCACGAGCCGGCGGATGGCGTCCCAGTCCACCGTGCCCGTCGTGATCGTCCGCGGGGAGGCCACCGCCGGCGGCGAGGTCGTCGTGGGGATCGACCTGTCCTGGGAGTCGGACCGGGTGCTCGACTACGCCTTCGAGGCCGCCGCGCTCCACGGCGCCCGGCTGCGGGTCGTCCACGCCTGGGTCGTGTACGGGATGCCCGTCGAGGCGAGCTGGGTGATCGACGAAGCGGCGGTGAACCGGGATTTGCGGGCGCAGGTCGTCGCGGCCTGCGCACCCCTGCGCGAGCGGTACCCGCAGGTGGAGGTGGTCGAGGACGTGTCGATGGACCACCCGGTCACCGCGCTGTCCGAGGCGTCGCGCGGCGCACGCCTCGCCGTCGTCGGCGCCCGCCGCCGCCACTGGGACACGCTCCGGCTCGGCTCCACCACCCATGGGGCGGTACACCACGCGGAGTGCCCGGTCGCGGTCGTCCCGCACGACTGACGCGGGTGTGGCACGCCTTCCATCCCGACTGCCGGGACTTTGGTCCCGAAGATCGTCCGCCTTTTGGATCTATGGCCCGAAATCTGGGCAAGGTTCACTAAAGGTGAAACAAAGGCGATGGGATGGAAGGTGAGAGGCCATGGCACTCTCGGAGCACAAGACGCCTGCTGGACGCGGCGCCCGGATCCGGGTGGTGGCAGCCAAGCCGCTGACCGAGTCGCCCGCGGCGCGCTACGTCTGGGCGGTGACCCGGATCGCGCTGGGCTGGATCTTCGCCTGGGCCTTCATCGACAAGCTGTTCGGCCTCGGCTACGCCACCCCCGCCGACAAGGCGTGGGTCGACGGCGCCAGCCCCACCGAGGGGTTCCTGGCCAACGCCCCCAAGGGCCCGTTCGCCGGCCTCTACAACGACCTGGCGGGAGCGGCCTGGGCCGACTGGCTCTTCATGATCGGCCTGGCCGGCATCGGCGCCGCGCTCATGCTGGGCATCGCGATGCGCATCGCCGCCGCCAGCGGCGCCCTGCTGCTGTTCCTGATGTGGACGGCCGTCCTGCCCCCGGAGAACAACCCCTTCATGGACGACCACCTCATCTACGCCCTCGTCCTGATCGGGCTGGCCCTGGTCAAGGCCGGCGACACCCTCGGCCTCGGCGAATGGTGGAGCAACACCAAGCTGGCCCAGAGGTTCCCCATCCTCAAGTGACCTGACCGAACCGCACCCGAGGGGCGCCCACCACGGTGGGCGCCCCTCGGCGTGTCCGGGGGAAGGTGCGGATCAGGGCCGCCCGGGATGGAAGCCCGCCCGCCCCGTGACCCGCACGCCCGCCCGGTCGCCCGGCCGGAACGGCGAGTGGCCGGCGACGCGGATGTCGACGGGCGTCTCGACGCCGTCGGCGACGACCGTGACCATGGCGTCGTGCCCGTAGTAGCGGACGTCGGTCACCGTCGCGCCGTACACGGTCCCGCCGGTCTCGCCGGGGTCGGTGAGCCGCAGCTGCTCGGGCCGCAGGATGACGGTGCCCTCCGGGGCGGCCGCGGGCGTGCGCAGCTCGACGGCGCCGAGCGCGGTGGTGGCGGTGCCCTCGGCGGCGTGCGCGGGCAGCAGGACGGCGTCGCCGACGAAGCCGGCGACCCAGGGGTCGGCGGGCCGCGTGTAGACCTCGTGCGGGGGACCGCACTGGGCGATCCGGCCCTCCCGCACGACGGCGACGAGGTCGGCGGTGGACAGCGCCTCCTGCTGGTCGTGGGTGACGAGGACGGCGGTGGCGCCGCTGGCGCGCAGCGCCGCGCGGATGTCGGCCCGCACTCCGGCGCGCAGCGCGCTGTCCAGCGCGTTGAACGGCTCGTCGAGCAGGACCAGCGCGGGTTCGGGGGCGAGCGCGCGGGCCAGGGCGACGCGCTGCTGCTGCCCGCCGGACAGCTCGTGCGGCATCCGGTCGCCGTATCCGGCCAGGCCGACCAGGTCGAGCATCTCCGCGGCGCGGCGGCGGCGCGCGGCCCGGTCGGCGACGCCGAAGGCGACGTTGCGGGCCACGCTGAGGTGCGGGAACAGCGCGCCCTCCTGCGGCACGATGCCGATACGGCGGCGTTCCGGCGGGACGTGCGTCCCGGGTCCGGCGAGAAGGCGGTCCCCGACGGCGACGGTTCCCGCGTCGGCGCGCAGGAAGCCCGCGATGACGCGCAGGAGGGTGGTCTTGCCGCAGCCGGACGGGCCGAGCACGGCGGCCAGCGACCCGGTGGGGACGGTGAGGCCGAGCCCGTCCAGGACGGTGGCGTCCGGGCCGTACGCCTTGGTCAGGCCCTCGATCCGCAGTTCGGTCATGTGCGATGCCTCCCGAGGAGGTACGAGGGGACCGCCGCGAGCAGGATCAGCACGGCGGCGTAGGGCGCGGCGTCGGCGTAGGCGCCGACGCCGGTCTCCGTCCACAACCGGGTGGCGAGGGTGTCCATGCCCGTGGGACGGAGCAGCAGGGTGGCCGGCAGTTCCTTCATGCAGACCACGAACGTGAGCGCGGCGCCCGCCGCGACGCCGGGTGCGGCGAGCGGCACGGTGATGGTCCGGAGCACGCGCAGCGGGCGGTGCCCGAGCGAGCGGGCGACGTCCTCCAGCACGGGCGGGGACTGCAGGACGGCCGCGCGGGTGGCGGTGACCGCGATCGGCAGGAACAGCACCGCGTAGGCGCAGACCAGCAGCGGCAGCTCCTGGTAGATCGGATGGACGTAGCGGACCGCGAAGAAGACCAGCGCGAGGGCGACGGTGATGCCGGGCAGGGCGTGCCCGGCGTAGGCGGCCTGCTCCAGCAGCTCCGCGGCCCGTCCCCGGTAGCGGGCCGCGACCACGCCGACCGGCAGCGCGAGCACGGTGGTGAGCAGGGCCCCGGCCGCGGCGGCGCCGAGCGTGGCGCCCGCGGTCTCGGCGAACCTGGGGAGGTCCCACGTGGAGCGCTGCCCCGTCACCAGCCAGTAGGCGAGGGTGGCCAGCGGGAAGACGACGGCGGCGGAGACGACCGCCCCGCACCAGGCCAGCGCGGGCGCCGCCATCCGCCCGAGCGGCACCGGGACGGGCGGGCGCGCGGTCCCGGAACCGGTTCTCGCGTGCCGGCGCCGCCCCCGGGTGCGCGTCTCCAGCGCGACGAGGCCCACGGTCATCAGCACGAGGACGACGCTCAGGGCGGCGGCCGGTGTGCGGTCGAAACTGGCCTGGTAGGAGACGTAGATGCCGCGGGTGAACGTGTCGTACCGCATCAGCGAAACCGCGCCGAAGTCGGACAGGACGTAGAGCGCGACCAGCAGCCCGCCTCCGGCGGCCGCCGGGCGCAGGTGCGGGAGGACGACGCGGACGAACGTGGCGACCGGCCCCAGCCCGAGGGACCTGGCCGCCTCCTCGTGCGCCGGATCGAGCCCGCGCAGGGCGGCGGCGACCGGCAGGTAGACGTAGGGGTAGCTGACCAGGGTGAGCGACACGGCCGACCCGGTGAAGCCGGTGAGGCCCGGCACCGCCGACAGCCACGCGAAGGCCGCGACGTAGCTCGGCACGGCCAGCGGCAGGGTCGCCGCGACCGCCCACCAGCGGACGCCGGGGAGCGCGGTGCGCACGGTCAGCCAGGCCAGGGAGATCCCCAGGATCAGGCAGGCCAGCACCACCGCGGTGGCGAGGGCCAGGCTGCGGCCCATGAGCTGGGCGGTGCCCTCGGTGGTGACGACGCTCCAGGCGAAGCCGGGGCCTCGCTCCAGCGCGCGCACGGCGAGGTAGCCGAGCGGCAGCAGAGCGAGGGCCCCGGCCAGGCACGCCGGTCCCAGCAGGACCCAGGGTGCGCGTCCTCCGGTCATCCGGTCAGACCATTCCGGCTTCCTGCAGCATCGCCAGGGTCTCCTGCAGCGACTCCAGCTTGCCGAGGTCGATCTCCGGGGCCTTGAGCGACTCCAGGGGCGGCAGGTCCGGGACCTTGCTGGTGACCCCGGCGGCCAGCGGGTACTCCTTGGTCTCGTCGCTGAAGTAGGTCTGGGCCTCCGCGGAGAGGAGGAACTCGGCGGCCTTGAGCGCGGCGTCCCGCTGGCCGCTGCCCTTCAGCAGGCCCACGCCCGCCACGTTGACCAGCGCGCCGGGGTCGCCGCCCGGCAGGAAGTGCAGCTTCGCGGTGACGCCGTCCGCGCCCTTCTCCGCGACCTTCTCGTACCAGTAGTAGTGGTTGATCAGGCCGACGGAGACCTCTCCGGAGTTCACGGCGTCCAGCACGGCGTTGTTGTTGTCGTACGCCTTGACGCCGTTGTCCTTCATGCCCTTGAGCCACTTGCGGGTGGCGTCCTCGCCGTCCAGGACCCGCATGCCGGTGACGAACGCCTGGAAGGACGCGTTGGTCGGCGCGTAGCCGACCTTGCCCTTCCACTCCGGCTTCGTGAGGTCGCGGACCGAGTCGGGCGCCTTGTCGACCTTGTCAGGGTTGTAGGCCAGGACGCGGACCCGCCCCGAGACGCCGACCCAGTCGCCGCCGCTGCCGCGGAACTGCGCGGGCACCTTGCCGAGCACCGGCTCGGGCAGCTTGTCCAGGCGCCCCTCCTTGGCCAGGGCGCCGAGGGCTCCGGCGTCCTGCGAGAAGAACAGGTCGGCCTCCGTCTTGTCGCCCTCTTCGAGGAGCTGCGCCGCCAGTTCGGCGCTGCCGCCGTAGCGGACCTCGACGCCGGTGCCGACGGCCTTCTCCAGCTTGTCCAGCAGCGGCTGGATGAGCTTCTCGTTGCGGCCGGAGTAGACGACGATGCCGGCGTCGTCGGAGCCGGCGTCACCGTCCTCGCCGCCGCAGGCGGTGAGGAGTGGCGAGAGGAGGGCCGCCACAGCCAGGACGGGGGTGAAACGGCGCAGGGGGTTATGCATGACTGCCTCTGAGGTCGCAGATCCGAACGGGATGCACTCAGGTTAGCCTTGCCTAAATTGAGGCGCGATGGGCCCCCGCCTCCGGTCGCATCGGAGGCGGCGCGGCGGGGAAGGTTACGCTGGCGGGTCCGACGAGTAGCGAGGTGTTCCGATGAGCGGTCCGGTCAGTACCGTCGACGCCCCGGCGACGCAGGCCGACGCGAGCCACGCCACGGCGCCGTGCGTGGAGGTGAACGACAGCCGCGAGGCGACGGTCGGGAAGTTCCGGGTGCGCCGGGCGCTGCCGCGCCGGGGGCGCCGCACGGTCGGCGCGTGGTGCTTCGCCGACCACATGGGGCCCGCCGACGTCACCGAGGAGAGCGGCCTCGACATCGGCCCGCACCCGCACATCGGGCTGCAGACCGTCACCTGGCTCACCGACGGGCAGGTGCTGCACCGCGACAGCCTCGGCTCCGAGCAGGTCATCCGGCCGGGCCAGCTCAACCTGATGACGTCCGGCGACGGCGTCTCCCACTCCGAGGAGGCCACCGGCCACTACCGCGGCACCCTGGAGGGCATCCAGCTCTGGGTGGCCCTGCCCGAGGCGACCCGGCACGGCGCCGCCGACTTCGAGCACCACGCCGAGCTGCCGCGCACGGGCCTGGAGGACGGGGTGGCGACGGTGCTGGTCGGCGAGTTCGGCGGCCTCGCCAGCCCGGCCCGGTACGACACCCCGCTGGTGGGCGTCGACCTCGACCTGCGGGGCACCGCGACGGTGCCGCTGCGCGCCGACTTCGAGTACGCCGTCGTGGTCCTCGAAGGCGCCGTCGCCATCGACGGCGAGCCGCTGCGGCCCGGGAAGCTGGGCTACCTCGGCGAGGGACGGGACGAGCTGCGCGTCGAGGTGCGCGAGCCGGCCCGCGCGATCCTGCTCGGCGGCGAGCCGTTCGAGACGCCGATCATGATGTGGTGGAACTTCGTCGGCCGCACCCAGGAGGAGATCGACGCCGCCTACGCCTCCTGGTCCGCCCAGGACGACCGGTTCGGGCGGGTGCGCAGCGCCCTTCCCCGCATCCCGGTGGGGCCGCCCCCGTGGCGGCGCACCGCGCGCTGACGGTGATCCGCCGCCTGGTTTGATGGCCCGGTGAGGTGGCGGAAGAAGCGAGACGATTCCCAGACCCGGGTCAAGAGGCAGGCCCTGCTCGCACAGCTGTCCGGCCCGGTACGGCAGTTCCTGGCGACGGAGGTCGGCGGCGCCGGGCTGCTGCTCGCGGCCGTCGTGGTCGCCATGGTCTGGGCGAACTCGCCGTGGTCGGGGTACTACGAGTCCCTCTGGGCGACGGAGGCGTCGCTGACGTTCGGCGGCGCCGAGCTGACGATGGACCTCGGGCACTGGGTCAGCGACGGCCTCATGGCGCTGTTCTTCTTCGTGATCGGGATGGAGGTCCGGTACGAGCTCAGCGTCGGTGAGCTGACCAGCCGCCGCCGCGTCGCGATCCCGGTCATCGGCGCGGTCGGCGGGATGGTCGTCCCCGCGGCGCTGTACCTGCTCGTCGCGCCCGGGGGAGAGGCCGCGAACGGGTGGGGCATCGTCATCGGCACCGACACGGCGTTCATGCTGGGCGCGCTCGCCGTGGTCGGCCCCCGGTTCGCGACGCAGCTGCGCGTCTTCCTCCTCGCCCTCACCGTCATCGACGACATCGTGGCCGTGACCGTCATCGGCGCGGTCTACTCGGATGAGCTGCGACCGGGGCCGCTGCTCGTCATGCTCGCGCTGTGCGCGGTGCCGGTCCTGCTGAACCGGCTGGACGTGTGGCGCGCGGCCCCGTACGTCCTGGTCGTCGTGGCGCTGTGGGTGGCGACCGTCGAGGCCGGCCTGCACGCGTCCATCGCCGGGATGCTCGGCGGCCTGCTCATCCCCGCCCATCCGCGCGCCCGGGAGGCGGTGGAGCGGGCGGCCCGGCACTTCCGCGCGTTCCGGCAGTCGCCGATGGCCGACCTCGGGATGTCGGCGCGGCTCGGGCTGCAGCGCGCGGTCTCGGTCAACGAGCGCCTGCAGACCGTCCTGCACCCGTGGACGAGCTTTCTCGTCGTCCCGCTGTTCGCGCTGGCGAACGCGGGAGTCGACCTGCGCGGCGGCGTGCTCGGGCACGCGCTCACCTCGCCGGTCACGTGGGCCGTGATCGTCGGCCTCGTCGTGGGCAAGCCGCTCGGGGTGGGGCTGAGCGCCGTCCTGGCCGCGCGGTTCCGCCTCGGGAGCCTGCCCCGGGGCGTCAGCGTCGAGCAGGTGTTCGGCGGTGCCGCGCTGTCCGGGATCGGGTTCACCGTCTCCCTGCTGATCGCCCGGCTGGCCTTCACCGACCGGGACCTGCGCGACGAGGCGATTGTCGGGGTGCTCCTGGGGGCGGTGTTCGCGACCGTCCTCGGCTGGCTGGTGTTCCGGGCGGCGAGGGTCCTGCGCGGCCAGACGGAGGCGGACCTGCCCCGCGTCCTCGACCGGCCGGTGGACCCGGAGTTCGACCACATCAAGGGCCCGCACGACGCGCCGCTGACGCTCGTCGAGTACGCCGACTTCGAATGCCCGTTCTGCGCCCGCTCCACCGGGGTGACCGCCGAGCTGCGCGCCCGCTTCGGCGACGAGCTGCGGTATGTCTTCCGCCACCTGCCGCTCCCGGACGTCCACCCGCACGCCGAGTTCGCGTCCCGCGCCGCCGTCGCCGCCGACGCGCAGGGGCGCTTCTGGGAGATGCACGACCTGCTCTTCGAGCACCAGGGCGAACTGGAGTACGAGGACGTCGCCGGCTACGCCGCCGACATCGGGCTCGACGTCGAGCAGTTCCTGCGCGACCTCGACGAGGAGAGCACGGCCGCGCGGGTGCGGGCGGACGTCGCCAGCGCCGAGGCGAGCGGCGCGACCGGCACCCCGACCTTCTTCATCGGCGGGCGGCGCCACACCGGCCCCTACGACGCGGAGTCGCTCGCGCGGGAGCTCCGGCTGGCCGGCGACCTGTCGACCCGGTGAACGCCGCGCGCGCGGGACGTGCCGTCCCCGGGGCACCTGGACCTTTGCGGGCGGACGCCGCCGGATGAAACGATCAACCCCCGCCCGCGCGGCCGACCCGCCGGAACCGACACAAACTTGATTTGCTCCCATTCTTGACTGACTCCAGAAACTGAGCCAGTCTGTCCGACGTGGCGGCACCGTCGGACTTCCAGCACCTGCTCCGCGGGGCCGCGCTGCGCGTGACCCGTCCCCGTGTCGCGGTGCTGAGCGCGGTCCACGCGCACCCCCACGCCGACACCGAGAAGATCATCGGTGCGGTGCGCCGGGACCTGCCCACGGTGTCCCACCAGGCCGTGTACGACTCGCTGCGGACGCTGACCGCGGCGGGCCTGGTGCGGCGCATCCAGCCGTCCGGCTCCGTGGCGCGCTACGAGGCGCGGGTCGGCGACAACCACCACCACGTCGTGTGCCGGTCGTGCGGCACCATCGCCGACGTCGACTGCGCCGTCGGCGAGATGCCCTGCCTGACCGCCTCGGACGGCCGAGGCTTCTCGATCGACGAAGCCGAGGTCATCTACTGGGGCCGGTGCCCCTCCTGCTCCACCGGCCAGAGCTCCTGACCCATCTCTTCGCACAGCCCTTGGAAGGAACCCATGTCGGACAAAGAGTCGATCGCCAACGGCGCGAACGCCCAGGGTGAAGGCGGCTGCCCGGTCGCCCACCAGCGCGCCCCCCACCCCACCCAGAGCGGCGGCAACCACGGCTGGTGGCCGAACCGGCTCAACCTGAAGCTGCTCGCCAAGAACCCCGACGTCGCGAACCCCTTCGGCGGGGACTTCGACTACGCCGAGGCGTTCCGCGGCCTCGACCTCGCCGCCGTGAAGCGCGACATCGCCGAACTCCTCACCGACTCGCAGGACTGGTGGCCCGCCGACTTCGGCCACTACGGCCCGCTGATGGTCCGGATGGCGTGGCACAGCGCCGGCACCTACCGCGTCAGCGACGGCCGCGGCGGCGCCGGCTCCGGCCAGCAGCGCTTCGCGCCCCTCAACAGCTGGCCCGACAACGGCGGCCTCGACAAGGCCCGCCGGCTGCTGTGGCCGGTCAAGAAGAAGTACGGCCGGGCGATCTCCTGGGCCGACCTGTACATCCTCGCCGGCAACGTCGCCCTGGAGTCGATGGGCTTCAAGACGTTCGGCTTCGCCGGCGGGCGCGAAGACGTCTACGAGCCGGAGGAGGACGTCTACTGGGGCCCCGAGAGCGCCTGGCTCGACGACCAGCGCTACAGCGGCGACCGGGACCTGGAGAACCCGCTGGGCGCCGTGCAGATGGGCCTCATCTACGTCAACCCGGAGGGCCCGAACGGCAACCCGGACCCGATCGCCGCGGCCCGCGACATCCGCGAGACGTTCCGCCGGATGGCGATGAACGACGAGGAGACCGTCGCCCTCATCGCCGGCGGCCACACGTTCGGCAAGACGCACGGCGCCGGCCCGGCCGACCACGTCGGCCCCGAGCCCGAGGGCGGCCCGCTGGAGCAGATGGGCCTCGGCTGGAAGAGCACCTTCAACACCGGCAAGGGCCCCGACGCGATCGTCAGCGGCCTTGAGGGCATCTGGACCGACACCCCCACCGAGTGGGACAACAGCTTCTTCGAGATCCTGTTCGGCTACGAGTGGGAGCTGTTCAAGAGCCCCGCGGGCGCGTGGCAGTGGCGGCCGAAGGACGGCGCCGGGGCGGACACCGTCCCGGACGCGCACGACCCGTCCAAGCGGACCCACCCGACGATGCTGACGACGGACCTGTCGCTCCGCTTCGACCCGGTGTACGAGCCGATCTCGCGGCGGTTCAAGGACAATCCCGACGAGTTCGCGGACGCCTTCGCGCGCGCGTGGTTCAAGCTGACCCACCGCGACATGGGCCCGGTCGCGCGCTACCTCGGCCCGGAGGTTCCTGGCGAGACACTGGTGTGGCAGGACCCGATCCCCGAGCGGACCTACGAGCTCATCGACGCCGGCGACATCGCCTCCCTGAAGGCGAAGCTGCTCGACTCGGGGCTGTCGGTCTCCCAGCTCGTGTCCACCGCGTGGGCGTCGGCCGCGTCCTACCGCGGGTCCGACATGCGCGGCGGCGCCAACGGCGCCCGCATCCGCCTCGAACCGCAGAACGCGTGGGAGGTCAACCAGCCGGACGAGCTGGCGCGGGTGCTGCGTGTGCTGGAGGGCGTCCAGGAGTCCTTCAACGCGGCCCAGGCCGGCGGCAAGCAGGTCTCGCTCGCCGACCTGATCGTCCTCGGCGGCTGCGCCGCGGTGGAGAAGGCCGCCAAGGAAGCGGGCTTCGACATCGAGGTCCCGTTCACCCCGGGCCGGACGGACGCGTCGCAGGAGCAGACCGACGTGGAGTCCTTCGCCGAGATGGAGCCGACCTCGGACGGCTTCCGCAACTACCTCGGCAAGGCCAACCCGCTGCCGGCCGAGTACGCGCTGATCGACCGGGCGAACCTGCTCACGCTGAGCGCGCCGGAGATGACGGTCCTCGTCGGCGGCCTGCGCGCCCTCGGCGCGAACCACGGGCGGGCGGCGGAGCTCGGCGTCCTCACCGACCGGCCGGGGACGCTGACCAACGACTTCTTCGTCAACCTGCTCGACATGGGCACGACGTGGAAGCCGGCGTCCGAGGAGGCGGAGGTCTTCGAGGGCCGGGACGCCTCGGGGGCGGTCCGCTGGACCGGCAGCCGCGTCGACCTCGTGTTCGGGGCGAACTCCGAGCTGCGCGCGATCGCGGAGGTCTACGCCGCCGACGACGCGCGGGAGAAGTTCGCGCGGGACTTCGTCGCCGCGTGGGACAAGGTGATGAACCTCGACCGGTTCGACATCGCCTGAGCACGAACCTGAGCACGAACATGGGGCGGGGGACCGCGCCGGGCGTCCGAGCGGACGGCTGAGCGCGGTGCCCGCCGCCCGGAGAAGTGAGTCCAGGCCGGCCCGCTCGGGCCGGCCTGGGCCGTTTCAGCGCCCGCTCACGGGCGGCACTGCGGGCACAGGCCCCAGAAGGTGACGTCGGCCTCGTCGACCAGGTAGCCGGCCTCGTCGACCGGGTCCAGGCAGGGCGGGTGGCCCACGGCGCAGTCGACGTCCTTGACCGCCCCGCAGCCGCGGCACACCAGGTGGTGGTGGTTGTCGCCGACGCGTCCCTCGAACCGGGCGGGGCTGTCGCCGGGCTGGATGCGGCGCACGAGCCCGGCCGCGGTGAGCGCGTGCAGGGCCTCGTACACGGCCTGGAGCGAGATGTGGCCGACGCGGTCGCGCACCCCGGTGGCGATGGCCTCCACGCCGAGGTGGTCGCCGTCCCGGACCGTTTCGAGGAGCGCGACGCGGGCGGCCGTCACCCGGAGGCCGGCCCCGCGGAGCTCCCCGGCCGTGGTCGTGGTCTGGGATGCGGTCATTCGCCGGACCTACCTTCTTGAACGATTTAAGACAACGAGCAACCCAAGTCTAGTCGGATGTGGTATGTGTCCGACCTCGGCCCCGGTCCGACGCGCCGGCGAGGCTGTCGAAAGTTTCGGAATCTCCGTCCGGTTCTTGATCGTCCTTCGGTGACCGCAGTGGACACGGTTGCACTGGACGCGCTGGACATCGTTCCTGACCAGCTCGAATGCCTTCGCAATTCAAGAAATGTTCTCGAAATTTTTCGAAAACCGTTGACACGCCATCGGGTGCGGCCAACACTGCTGGCATCGACGGACCCGCCGCCGATCCGGGCCACCGCCCGGCGAGCACCCCCGCCCTCCACC
>NZ_SMKM01000198.1 GCF_004348665.1 Actinomadura sp. GC306
GTGGGGGGTGTGCCGCCTGGGTGTTGCCGGCGGAGGCTCGGTGTGCCGGGGTGGCGCGGAAGCTCGTCCGGGATGCGCTCACCGCGTTGCCGCTGCCAGAGGAGGTTGTCGAAGACGCGGTGACCATGGTGTCCGAGCTGGCGACGAACGCTTTCGTGCACGCGCTGGGCGGGCGGGCGCTCGCGGTCACGCCCACGGCGGGGTTGCCCGAGTTGCAGATTTACGCGCGCGGGCAGGGGACGGAGGTCGTGGTGCGGGTCTTCGACTCCGCGGCGTGGCGGGGGACCGTGCCGTCCGGGAAAGCCTGCGTCCTCCGGTCGAGGCGGTGGGCGGACGCGGGCTTGAGCTGGTCAACGCCCTGGCGCTGCAGCATGGCGGACGCTGGGGAGCGCATCGCAGCCGGTCGCGGCTGGGTCCGGCACCAGTGCCCGGGAAGGTCGTCTACTTCGTCCTGCCCGTGCGGGGGCCGTGGTGCCCGCCCCGGCGGGACTGCCATGGGGCGGCACGGGAACTGCGGCGACTACTCGCTTCGCGGGGGATCGGGCCGCTGTACCTGAGTGACGGCCTGCGAGTGGCCGTCTTGTCGGTGCGGCCGGAGATCACGATCTGGGTCCGGGACTCGACGTTCTATGTCACCCGGCCACCGGACGGCGCCGTCCGATGGCCGGTCGGTGACGTTGAGGACGTTGCCGAGGACGTGGTGCGGTGCATTGAGGACCTTGATGTGCTCCGAGGATGAGGATCAGGTGTCGCAGGCGATGCCGTCACCGTCTCTGTCCAGGTCGTAGATGTCGGAGCCGATCACGCGGACGGGTCCTTGCACGTAGGCGGGGCCGTTGCCGCTGCCTCCCGCGCAGTCGACGTCGCTGGCGATCGGCACGCAACCGCTGTAGTTCGGGTCGCAGGACCGGGCCCGCTTTGTGCCGACCGCGATGATCCGGGTGACGGGCTTCCTCGTGACCACCTCGCGCACCAGTTTCGTGTCCGTCTTGGCGCCGTCGGTGTAGGTCACCTTGTAAGTGACGGTCTTGATGCCCGCGACGCCGCGCTGCCTCACCTTGGTGGTGCCCTTGGCGAGGGTGGGGTCGTTAACCCTTCTCGTCTTGAACGGGACCTTGCGCGTCTTGGTGACGGTGCGTTGCTCGATGGAGGGGCTGGGCGTGGGGGACGCGCTCGTTGTGGCGGGCTCGCTCGCCGGAGAGGTGGTGGCGCCCGCTGCCGCGTTCGAGCTCGTCGCGGGCGACTCGCCCGGCTCAGTGCAGGCCCCGATTGCCAGTAATGCACTCATCGCCGCGATGATCGGAATGGTACGCCCCATGATTCCCCCTTTGTCGGGATAAATCATCTGGCTGCCAGCCCGGCCGGGTCAATCGTGGAAAGTACGTGGCGGTGAGCCGGCCTCAATCCAGCGTGCGGACCTTCTTGGCGAGTTCGCTGAGCTTGTCGAACCGCTCACCGGCCTTGCGCATGGTCGGGGGGCCGGCCGTCTCGCCGCTTTCCGCCGCGATGGGGCTCACCACGTTCTCCGCTCCCTGCACGAACATGCCGCCATCCAGGGAGACGACGCCATAGAACTTCTTCGACTCTCGGGGGATCGGACGGGCGCCGGGTTTGGAAGTGGGAGGCGGTGTCCCCTGCCAACGCAAGAACCACACCGCCTTGCCTTGGGGCAGTGAGGCGCGCATCTCGGCGATCGATTCCGGGGAATCCACGGTCGCTTCACCGGTGAATTCCACGATGACGTCCTTGAGTTCCGGACGGAGCTTGCCATGCAGCGTTTCCACCGGACGTAGCACGATGCCCGTCATCGGCACCCTGGCCTCCGGCGGTCCGACGACGCGGGTCCGGCGGACGTCGGCGACTTCGGCGACGATCACGGCGGTGGCCGTGTCCGCGCCGGCGGCCAGATTCTCGGGTGGCTTGACCAGTAGCGCGTTCGGCATCCGGAACTGCTTGAAGAATGCGACGTTCCCGGGGTGATGGGTATCGAGTCCGGCTGCGGTGTTGGGACGTGTGCTCTCGTTCTGCGGGGCGGCGCCGTCGCCGTTGCCGCAGGCGGCGGTCATGGAGGCGACCGTGATCAGCATGGCCACGGACGTGGCTCGGAGTGAACGCATCTTCCTCACCTCAGCCGTTCAGTAGTGGCCGTTGACGTGGCCCTGGTCATGGGCGTCCAGCGTGGACGCGGCGCCTACACCCGCGTACGTGTGCATGCACGAGTTCAGCGTGGAACGGTGCCGCAGCCCCACGGTGTGGCCGGTTTCGTGGCAGGCGATCTGGCGCTGCTGGGCAACGGTGTCGTATACGCCGAAGTAGTGCCAGTAATAGTAGGCATTGAAGCGCAGATGCTGGCCGCGGCACCATCCGGTGCCGGCCGCGCGGTTTCCGCCTGCGCCGGTATGGGTCGCCGGACATTGCACCCAGCCGACGACCCCGTTCAACTCTCCCCAGTCGTAATCTGCCATCCGCACGTCAGGGTAGGGATCGGCCTGGTCCACGTAGGCGGTCATGTCCGTCGGCGTGTAGACATTGGCGAGGGCCCACCGTACTGCGTCGTCCAGGCCAGGAATGTCGTAGGTAACGGGATTGCCGAAGCTTCCGTCGAGGTAGACGGCGTGCACGCCGTTGTTCGCCAGGCTGACGCAGTTGCGCGGGTCGCCGCCACAGACGGTGGAGCCCCAGTTGTCGGCGTGCGCGGCCGGGGCGAGCGCTTGGAGCGTCGCGGCGGCCGCGATTGCGGAGAGTGCGGCGCCGAGCTTTGCGAAGGCATTTCTCTTGGCGGGGCGGACCGATCGAACGGCCGCTTTGGTTCTCGGGGTCCCCATGGACGGCTCCTTGCCGTTGCGGACTTATCACCTCCGTCAAGTAGATTTCTTCGGCTGCTCATGATCAAGCCGTGAGGCCGACTGCGGACGATCAAAAGCGTGGGTAAACCGGAAGATTCTTAGCCGCGTCCGGGTGCCGCCCACGACTGTCACCAGGCCATTATTGGCTGGCGGGTGACGAGTCGGGGCCGGATGGGTGTCCGCTTCCGCCGTTCGAAGTGAAAATGCGCGGTCCGGAAAAGAACGCGGAGGTCCCGGCCGCGTGGGCTAGCCGGGACCTTCGGTCATTCTTCGGTGGTGTCCTCTTCCGGCGGCTCGCCAATGGGGCCGCTGATGGCGGCTATGGGCTGGTCGAGTTTCTCGCCGGAGCCGTCGCGGCGGCCCATCGTCACGTTGAGCATGACCGGTTTGCCGTTGGCGGACGTGGCGCGGAGCGGGGTCGGGGCCGCCCACGCCTGGAGCAGGACGTCCTCGCCCTTGAGGAAGCGGTGCGCGCGGACGCCGCCGGTCGCGCGGCCCTTGGCCGGGAAGTCGGCGAAGTCGGCCAGCTTGATCGCGCCGGTCTGGGTGCCGGGCAGGGCGGAGGACGCGCCCGACACCGTGATCACGCGGGCCTCGCGGGCCGGGGAGATGGCGCCGAACCACAGGACCCGGGCCCCGGCGCTGAGCTTGATTCCCGCCATGCCGCCGGCCGCGCGGCCCTGCGGGCGGACGAGCGAGGCGGGGAAGTGCAGGAGCTGGGCGTCGGTGCTGATGAAGACGAGATGCTGCTCCTCGGAGAGCAGTTGGACGGCTCCGACGACGCGGTCGTCGTCCTTGAGGGTGATGACCTCGAACTCGTCGCGGTTGGCGGGGAACTCGGGCACGACCCGTTTCACCACGCCCTGAGCCGTGCCCAGCGCCAGGCCACCGCCCGTGTCGGTGACGGCGGCTATCCCCACGACCGTTTCGTCCGGTTCAAGGTCGACGTACTCGGCCACCGGTGCCCCGCCCGCGAGGGACGGCGGCGTCGCCGAGGGGGGCAGGGTCGGCAGGTCGATGACCTCGATGCGGACCATCCGGCCCAGCGACGTCACCGCCCCCACCTGGCCCCGCGCGGTGGACGGAACGACGGAGACCAGGACGTCGTGGTTGGCGCGGGGGCCGCTGTCCGGCAGCGGGGACGCGTCATGGGCGCGGGCCATGAGGCCGGTGGACGACAGCAGCACCGTGCAGGGATCGTCCGCCACCTCCAGGGGGACGGCGGCCGCGGCGGTCTGCCCGGAGGCTTCGAGCAGGATCGTCCGGCGCGGCGTGGAGAACTCCTTGGCGACCTCGCCGAGCTCCTTGGAGACGACGCCGCGCAGCTTCTTCTCCGATTCGAGGATCGCGGTCAGCCGCGCGATCTCCTTGGCGAGCTGCTCCTTCTCCTTCTCCAGCTCCAGCCGGTCGAAGCGGGTGAGGCGGCGCAGCGGGGTGTCCAGGATGTACTGCGCCTGGATCTCCGACAGCTCGAAGATCTGCATGAGGCGCTGCTTGGCCTGGGCGGAGTCGTCGCTCTGCCGGATGACCTGGATGACCTCGTCGATGTTGAGGAGGGCGACCAGCAGGCCGTCCACGAGGTGGAGCCGGTCCTCGCGCTTCTTGCGGCGGTGCATCGAGCGGCGCCGCACGACGTTGATGCGGTGGTCGACGTAGACCTGCAGCATGTCGCGGAGGCCGAGGGTGCGGGGCTGCCCGTCGACGAGGGCGACGTTGTTGATGCCGAACGTCTCCTCCATCGGCGTGAGCCGGTAGAGCTCGGCGAGGACGGCCTCGGGGTTGAACCCGTTCTTGATCTCGATGACCAGGCGGAGGCCGACCTTGCGGTCGGTGAGGTCCTTCAGGTCGGAGATGCCCTGGATCTTCTTGGCGTTGACCAGTTCCTTGATCTTGGCCTTGACGCGTTCCGGCCCGACGGCGTACGGCAGCTCGCTGACGATGATGCCCTTGCGGCGCGGCGTGACGTTCTCGATCGTCGTGGTGGCGCGGGTGCGGAACGTCCCCCGGCCGCGCTCATAGGCGTCGCGGATGCCCTCCAGCCCGACGATCTTGCCGCCGGTGGGCAGGTCGGGGCCGGGGACGTGGCGCATCAGGTCGTCCAGCGTGGCGTCCGGGTGGTCGATCAGGTGCCGGGCCGCGGCGATGACCTCGCCGAGGTTGTGCGGCGCCATGTTCGTGGCCATCCCCACCGCGATGCCGGACGCGCCGTTGACCAGCAGGTTCGGGAACGCCGCCGGCAGCACCTCCGGCTCGGTCTCCTGCCCGTCGTAGTTGGGCCGGAAGTCGACCGTGTCCTCGTCTATGGAGCCGACCATCAGCATCGCCTCGCGGGACAGGCGCGCCTCGGTGTACCGCATGGCGGCGGGCAGGTCGTCGCCGCCGAGCGAGCCGAAGTTGCCGTGCCCGTCGACCAGCGGCATCCGCATCGCCCACGACTGCGCCATCCGCACCATCGCGTCGTAGATGGCGCTGTCGCCGTGCGGGTGCAGCTTGCCCATGACCTCGCCGACGACGCGGGCGCACTTGACGTGCCCGCGGTCGGGGCGGAGCCCCATCTCGTTCATCGAGTACAGGATCCGGCGCTGGACGGGCTTCAGGCCGTCGCGCGCGTCCGGAAGCGCCCGCTGGTAGATCACCGAGTAGGCGTACTCAAGGAAACTGCCGCGCATCTCCTCGGAGACATCGACGTCGACGATGTTCTCTTCGAAGTCCGGCGGGGGAGGGGATTGGGATCCGCGTCGTGCCATGCCCCACATTGTGGCCGGTCCCTGGGACATGTTGTGCCCGCCCCACCCGGCGAGCCGCCCGGAACGGGCGATCGATGTCGTTCCGTCACCTCCGCGGACCTGGCAGATTGAGATCCGACGGTTTCGTTGTGAAATGGCGGAGGTGCCCGTGAGCTCGCTGGCCGACTTCCAGAACTCGATCTACCTGCAGGGCCTCGGCGACGTGCGCCCCGCGCTGCCCACGGACCTGACCGGGCTTGAGGAGCTGGCCGAGCGGTCGCTGTCGGCCCAGGCGTTCGGGTACGTGGCGGGCTCGGCGGGCACCGGCGCGACCGCGCGGGCCAACCGGGAGGCGTTCGACCGGTGGCGGATCGTGCCGCGGATGCTCCGGGACGTGTCCGAGCGCGACCTGTCGGTGGAGGTGCTCGGCACCGCGATGCCGTCCCCGGTGCTGCTCGCGCCCATCGGTGTCCAGTCGATCCTGCATCCGGACGGTGAGCTGGCCGTCGCGCGGGCGGCGGCGGCCGAGGGGGTGCCGATGGTGCTGAGCACGGCATCGTCCTACTCCATCGAGGAGGTCGCGGAGGCCAATGGTGAAGGGCCTCGCTGGTATCAGCTGTACTGGCCGAAGGACAGGGATCTCGCCGTCAGTTTCCTGGAGAGGGCCAAGGCGGCGGGGTACACCGCGCTGGTCGTCACCCTGGACACGTTCACGCTCGCCTGGCGTCCCCGTGACCTGGACCAGGCGTACCTCCCGTTCCTGCGCGGTATCGGCGTTGCGAACTACTTCAGTGACCCCGTGTTCCAGAAGGCGGTAGGCGGGCCCGTCACCGACGCCAACCGCAGCACCGCGCTCCTGCACTGGGTCGCGAACTTCGGTAACCCCAGCCTCACCTGGGACGACCTCATCTTCCTGCGGGAGCACTGGGACGGCCCGATCGCGCTCAAGGGCATCCAGCATCCCGATGACGCCCGCCAGGCCGTGGACGCCGGGATGGACGGCGTCATCGTCTCCAACCACGGCGGACGCCAGGTGGACGGTGCGGTCGCGTCGCTGGACGCACTGGGCACCATCGTCGACGCCGTCCGCGGCCAAGCGACCGTGCTCTTCGACAGCGGAATCCGCACGGGAGCGGATGCGGCCAAGGCGCTGGCACTCGGCGCCAAGGCCGTGATGGTCGCGCGTCCGTACGCGTATGGGCTGGCGCTGGGCGGCCAGGCAGGCGTCCAGCACGTCCTGCGCTGCCTCCAGGCCGAACTCGAACTGACCATGGTCCTCGCCGGAATCACCCGTCCGGACGAGTTGTCCTTGGAGACTCTCGTGCGCGCGTGACTGTAGCCGCCCGCATTCGGGGTAGGGGAGGGCGCATGCGGTGGCCCGATCACGTCATCTGGTGGCATGCCTATCCCCTCGGCTTTGTCGGAGCCGTCCCGGGCGGAGACGGCCCCGACGGGACGCCGCCGGAACCTCGGCTCGGGCGCCTGCACGGCTGGCTCGACCACTTGGTGGAGCTCGGCTGCAACGGGCTGGCACTCGGGCCGGTGTTCGCGTCCGAGACCCATGGCTACGACACCGTCGACCACTACCGCGTCGATCCGCGGCTCGGCGGGGAGGACGATCTGCAACGTCTCCTCGACGAGGCGAAGCAGAAGGGCGTCCGCGTCCTGCTCGACGGTGTCTTCAACCATGTCGGACGGAGCTTCGCGCCCTTCGCCGACGTCGCCGCCAAGGGGGACGAGTCCCCGTACCGGAAGTGGTTCCACGCGGACCTGCGCACCTTCGAGGGGCACGACCGTCTCGTCACGCTCAATCACACCGAACCCGAGGTCGCCGCCTACGTCACCGACGTCATGACCCACTGGCTGGAGCGCGGCATAGACGGCTGGCGTCTCGACGCCGCCTACGCCGTCCCGCCGGAGTTCTGGCGGACGGTCATCGACCGTGTCCGCGCGCGCTTCCCCGACGCATGGTTCGTCGGTGAGGTCATCCACGGCGACTACGCGAAAGTGGTCGATCAGAGCGGATTCGACTCCGTCACCCAATACGAGCTCTGGAAAGCCATCTGGAGCTCGCTGAACGACCGCAACTTCTATGAACTGGCCCACGCGCTAGGCCGGCACGACGAAATGCTCGACACGTTCGTCCCGCAGACATTCCTCGGCAACCACGACGTGACCCGCATAGCCAGCCGCCTGGACGACGAACGGCGACTGGCGCACGCGCTCGTCATTCTGATGACGATCGGGGGCGTCCCGTCCATCTACGCCGGGGACGAGTTCGCCTTCCAGGGCATCAAGGAAGAGCGGGAGGGAGGGGACGACGCCATCCGCCCGGCCTTCCCGGCTCGTCCTAACGAGACCCCTGGGTACGGGCAGGCCAACCACCGTCTGCACCAAGAGCTGATCGGGCTCAGACGCCGCCACCCCTGGCTCGTCCACGCCCGCACCACGGTGGCCACCTTGACCAACACGGCGCTCTCCTACATTGTGGTGCACGGCGACCAGCGGCTTGCGGTCGTCCTGAACCTGGACGACGAGCCGGCCGAGGTGAACCTGCCCGACGCCAGATGGACGTGCGTGGCGGGCCAGGCCGACTTCTCTGACGCAGGCGTCACCGTCCCCCCTGCCGGATGGGCCGTCGCCCGACCATGACATCTGTCATGGGCCGCCCCTGAATTCTTCACGGCCGTTTCGTGATGGCTGTGACTGCACGCCGGCGTCCCGCGCGGCCAGCATGGATGTCATGAAGGCACCCGTGATCGATGTACGCGACCTGGACCTGAACGAGGCCGTCCGGAACGTCTCGTTCACCGTGGCCGAAGGCGAGATCTACGCGCTGCTGGGCCGGTACGGCGCGGGCAAGACGACCCTGCTGGAGATCCTCGCCGGGCTCCGCCGCCCGACCGGCGGGTCGGTCCGGCTGCGCGGCGCCGACCCCTACGCCGACCGGGAGACCGCGCGGGCCGCGGCCGTCTGGCGCGACGGCGGCCTGTTCCCCGGGCTGACCGTCGCCGAGATCGTCGACGCGTGGCGGCGCTGGACGCTCGACCCGCTCACCCGCGACGAGGCGCTGCGCCTGGCCCGCCTCACCGACGTCGCCGACACCCCGTTCGAGCGGCTCGGCGCGGGCCGGCGGCGCATGCTCGACCTGGCGCTGGCCCTCGTCGGGCGGTCCGACGTGCTCTTCCTCGACGAGCCCACCGCCGGGCTCGACCGGGCGGCCGCCCGCGAGGTGTGGTCCGTCCTGCTCACGCTGGCCGAGAACGGGGTCAGCGTCGTGCTGACGACCCGCGACCCGCAGGAGGCGTGCGAGGCCGACCGCGTCGGCGTCCTGGACGAGGGGCGCCTGGTCAGCGGACGCGCCGCCACCCGCCTCCGCGCCGCCTGAGCACGGCGACCGTCCTTGACGGCCGAATACGCTGGGCGCGTGCAGCCCGGCATCCCGCGTCCCACCTTCATCGCCGCCATCCTCGTGGGGATGACCGCGTTGACCCTGTGCGGGCTCCTGCTGCCCGCGCTCTGGTACGAGGTCTTCCACCGGCGCGACGCCGGTTACCTGCTCCTGGCGCTGTCCGGTGTGGGCGTCGTGCTGGCCCTCTACTCCCGGCTGCTCTGGCTGAACCTCATGCGGCGCCCTGCGCGGGGGCACCGGTTCGGGCTCGCCGCGATCGCGCTGGTCTGCTGGGCGATGCCGCTGCTCGGGACGGACCACGGATGGGGCAACGCGCTGCTCGTCCCGGCCGGGCTGATCGCCGTCGTCCTGCCGGTGCGGGAGGCGACCGCGGTGACGGCGGCGGCCGCGGTGCTGACCCCGGTCTACGCCGTGCTCCTCGGGCTGCCCGCGCTGACGGTCCTGTTCGAGGTGACCGGTATCCCGTTGGCGTCCTTCTCCGGATACGTCACGGTATGGCTGTTCCATGTCGTCCAGGAACTCCGCGAGGCCCGCGCCGAGCTGGCCCGGTCCGCCGTGGGCGAGGAGCGGCTCCGGTTCGCCCGTGACCTGCACGACGTCCTCGGCCACAGCCTCCAGGCGGTCGCGCTGCGCGCCGAGGTCGCCGAGCGGTTCCTGGAACGCGACGACGGGCGCGTCCGCAAGGAGCTGACCGAGATCCAGACGATGGCGCGGGACGCCGTCCGGGACGTGCGGGAGGTCGTCCGCGGCTACCGGGCGACGAGCCTGGGCACCGAGCTGGACGGCATGTCGGCCGTCCTGCGCGCCGCCGGGATGCGCTGCGATCGCCCGGAGGTGCCGCCCGCGCTGCCCGCCCACGTCCACGAGCCGCTCGGCCGGGTCGCGCGGGAGGCCGCCACGAACGTGCTGCGGCACTCCAGCGCCACCTGGTGCGAGATCTCCGTCGCGGCCGATGCCGAGAACGTCCGCGTGGAGATCGTCAACGACGGCGCCGCACGCCGCGCCTCCGGGGACGCGGGCAGCGGCCTGGCCGGGCTCGCCGAGCGGATCACCGCCGCGGGCGGCGAGTTCGCGGCCGGCCCGGGAGGCGACGGGACGTTCCGGGTGGCGGCCACCGTCCCGGCGGTGCCCGCACCGGCCGGGGAGGAGGCGTGATCCGGGTCCTGCTGGCCGACGACCACCTGTTGATCAGGGAGGCGCTCGTCCTGCTGCTGGAGACCGAGGACGGCATCGAGGTCGTCGCCGACGTCGGCCGCGGCGACGAGGCCGTCGACCGCGCCCTCGCCCTCCGGCCGGACGTGGCCGTCCTCGACATCGACATGCCCGGTCTGGACGGCCTCGCCGCCGCCGAGCGGCTCTCCCGCGACCTGCCCGGCTGCCGCCTGGTGATCGTGACCGCGCACGGCCGGCCCGGCAACCTGCGCCGCGCGATGGCCGCCGGCGTCCGCGGCTTCCTCGGCAAGGACGCGCCCGGCGCGCGGCTCGCCGAGGTCATCCGGCAGGTCGCCGGCGGCGCCCGGTACATCGACCCGCAGCTCGCCGCCGACGCCCTCGCCGCGGAGGAGTGCCCGCTCACGCCCCGCGAGCTCGACACCCTCCGCGCCGCCGCCGACGGCGCCCCGGTCTCCCGCATCGCCCGCGGCCTCGGCCTGTCGGAGGGGACCGTCCGCAACTACCTGTCCGCCGCCGTCACCAAACTGGGCGCCGACAACCGGCACACCGCCGCCCGCGCGGCCCGCGAACGCGGCTGGCTGTAGGCCGCTCGCAGCCGGCTCAGCGGCGGGCGAGGACGAGGCAGCCGCGTTTCGTCACCGGGAGGGGCGTGCGGAGGTGCCCGGCCGACTCGGCGGCCTCCACCCGGGGCATGTGCCGTGCGACCAGGTAGTCCCGGATCGCGTCGCGGTCGGGCAGCGTGATCAGCGGCGCGTCCCAGCGCTCGACCTCCGCCTCCGCGAAGACCTCGCACACGCGGTCGGGGGCGTCCTCGGCGTCGAACGCGGTGGGGTCGGGCCGCCACGCCGGCGCGAGCTCAGGGCTGTCCGCCCGGGAGATCGCCGAGGCGAGCAGGACGCCGCCGGGGGCCAGGACGCGGTGGGCCTCCCGGAGCGCGGCCGTGGGGTCCGGCAGGTGGTGGAGCATGTTCACGGCGACGACCGCGTCGAACGTCCCGTCCCGGAACGGCAGGCGCCGGGCGTCGCCCTGCACGCGCGGCCCCGGATGGGCGCGCAGGAGCGTGCCGGACGCGTCCAGCCCCACCAGCGGGAACGGCGGCCCGCCGTCGAACGCGGCGGTGAGGGCGCCCTCGCCGCAGCCCACGTCCAGGACGCGGGACGCGCCCGCGTCCCGCAGCTTCGACGCGACGTGGTCGTGCAGGCTCCGCGCCCCGATGAGGTACTGGCGGGTGACCCGGCTGGCCAGGCGGAAGCGCTCGGGATCGTCGTCGTAGTCGGGCGTTACGGCCATGGACTGAGTCTGCCCCGCCGACCGTCTCGAAAAGCCCCGCCGAGCACCGCGGCGCAGCGCCGCGGACCCGGTGGAGGAACGGGCACCTGGCCGTGATGATCCGGGTTGCCCCATCTTCTGTCGTTCTTCCCTGATAGGACTACGTCCCGACGGAATCACGAAGGGGACCCATGGGCGTTTACCAGCGACTAGAGGAATACGCCGGCCTGCCGGTGTTCAGGTTCAGTGACGAGACGGCGGCCGACGACGAGCTCCCGCCATCCGCGGGCGAGGTCGCCTGGTACGTCGGGACGTCCTTCGACAGCGAGCCGTTCGGCGAGACGTTCGCGCGGTTCCGGCAGGCGGTCGACACGACCGAGGTCACGGCGCTGATCATCGGCTACTTCGGCGCCTCCTACGACGATGACGTCGCCGATCCGGCTGCGCTGCTGTCGGAGGCCGCCGCGTCCTTCCCGAAGCTGCGGGCCCTGTTCGTCGGCGACATCACCGGTGAGGAGTCGGAGATCTCCTGGATCGAGTACTCCGACATCTCGCCGCTGTTCACCGCGTTCCCCGGCCTGGAGCGGTTCGAGATCCGCGGTGCGCAGGGGCTGGCGCTCGAACCGATCAAGAGCGAGGCACTGAAGGTGCTGCGCTTCGAGTCGGGCGGGCTCCCGGCCAGGGTGGTCCAGGCGGTGGCGGCCAGTGAGCTGCCGAACCTGGAGCACCTCGACCTGTGGCTGGGCGTGTCGGACTACGGCGGCGACGCCACGGTCGCCGACCTCGCGCCGATCCTGTCGGGCGAGCGGCTGCCCGCCCTGCGCCACCTGGGCCTGGAGGACTCCGAGATCCAGGACGAGATCGCGGCGGCGGTCGCGGGCGCGCCGGTGGTGGCGCGGCTGGAGACGCTGAGCCTGGCGATGGGGATCCTGACCGACCGGGGCGCCGAGGCGCTGCTGTCCGGCCAGCCGCTCACCCACCTGCGCGCGCTCGACCTGCACCACCACTTCCTGTCCGACGCGATGATGGAGCGCGTCAGGAAGGCGCTCCCCGGCGTCGAGGTCGACCTCTCCGAGCAGGAGAAGCCGGACGGCGACTGGTTCTACGCCGCGGTGACCGAATGACGTTCGCCGTGGTCGGCGTGCCCGGCGACCGGCGCGCCGAGCTGTTCGCGGCGGCGTGCCGGTCGGCCGGGCTGCCCGAGCCGCGGCTCATCGGCTGGGCGGACGTGCTGCGCGGAGCCGGGGTCGCGCCGCGTCCGGGGGAGTTGCTCCGGATCGACTCGCCGGGTGCGGATCCCGAGGCCGACGCGCTGCTGCGCGGCCCCGGCGACCCGTCCCGGGTGGGAGGCGGCGCCCGGTGGCACCGGACGTTCACGGCGGCCCTGCGGCGCCTCGCGGAGGCTGCTTCCGCTTCCGGGGCGCGCGTCGCGGGTGACGTCGAGGAGATCGCCGTCATGTTCGACAAGCGGCTCGCGCACGCGCGGTTGCGAGAGGCGGGCGTGCCCGTCCCGCC
>NZ_SMKM01000199.1 GCF_004348665.1 Actinomadura sp. GC306
CTGTTGAGGAGGCAGACGCCCTGTTCGGCCCACGGGGTGAGGTCGCCGTTGGACGGTTCGGGGTGGCCGAGGTCGTCGCAGTACTCGCGGAAGATGTTGACCAGGCTCGCGGGGAGCGGCCGGACGTCCGGGGCGACGGAGAAGCTGAGGCCGACCGCGTGCCCGGGGGTGGGGTAGGGGTCCTGGCCGACGATGAGGACGCGGACGTCGTCGAACGGCTGGGTGAAGGCGCGCAGGATGTTCGGTCCGGCGGGGAGGTAGCGGCGTCCGGCGGCGACCTCGGCGCGCAGCCAGTCGCCGGCGGCGGCGATCGTGCCCGCGACGGGTGCCAGCGCGGTGGCCCAGCCGGCCTCGACGATCTCCGGGAGTGGTCGTGCCGTCATGGCCCACCAGCCTAGTGCGATGATCTTGGCAACGTCCGCTTGATGAAGGTTGTGAAGTTCCCTGACCACATCGGGCCGGAAGGCTGCAAAATCTTCACAGCGGCGGGTGAAACCTGCTGATGAACGCGGCGAAACGTCCTGTTAAGTCCGGGTTACTTCCTATCGGCCCGCGTTGACCTGCCGCCCCCGGAACGCATAACTCCTAGAGAGACAGGCAGGGCAGGACGAGCGGACGGACGAGAGCATGCCGCAGCTGACCACCGTGGACGCCACGTTCCTCAACGCGGAGGGCGGCAACACCCACGCCCACATCGCGGGGCTGGGCATCGTCGACGCGACCTCGTGCCCGGGCGGCGGTCTCACCGTGCCGGCGGTCGCCGAACTCGTCCGGGCGCGCGCGCACCTGGCCGCCCGGCCGCTGCGGCAGCGGCTCGTCCAGGTCCCGTTCGGGCTGGACCGCCCCTACTGGGAGGACGATCCCGACTTCGACCCCGCCCGGCACATCTTCGAGATCGGCCTCCCGGCCCCGGGCACGGACCGGCAGCTCGCCGACATCGTCGGAATGCTGCACGAGCAGCCGCTCGACCGCTCCCGGCCGCTGTGGGAGCTGGTGCTGATCCAGGGGCTCGCGGGCGGCCGGACGGCCGTCTACGTGAAGGTCCACCACGCGGCCATCGACGGCGTGATGGCCGCCGAGACGCTCGCCGCGCTCCTGGACCTGTCGCCCGAGCCGCGCGACCTGCCCGCCGACGAGTCGGCCCCCGTCCGGGCGCCCGGGACGGCCGAGATGCTCGGCACCGGGCTGCTGAAGACCGCGCTGCACCCGGTGCGCAGTGCCCTGGCGGTCGCGCGCAGCGCCCCGCATTTCGCCGAGATCCCCGGTGTCGCGGCGATCCCCGGCGCCGGGGCGGTGTCGTCGGTCGTGCAGGGGGCGCTGCGCCGTCCCGCGGTGCCGCGGGCGCCGCGGATGAGCGCCCCGCCGACGCCGTTCAACGAGCCGATCGGCCGCCGCCGCGCCGTCGCCTGCGGCGAACTCCCGCTGGACGAGATCAAGCAGATCAGGCGGGGCCTCGGCGGCAGCGTGAACGACGTGGTCATGGCGCTGTGCGCGACGGCCCTGCGCAAGTGGCTCGACAAGCGCGGCGACCTGCCCGACAGCCCGCTCGTCGCGGCCGTCCCGGTGTCGCTGCGGCGCAGCGGGGCCGCGGCGGAGCCCGGCAACCAGGTCTCGGTCATGACGACGCCGCTCGCCACGCACGTCCCCGACCCCGCCGACCGGTACACGGCCGTCCGGCGGGACATGGACGTCGCCAAGCGGCGGTTCGTCGGGTCGTCCGGGAGCTGGGTGCGGGACATGAGCGGCCTCCTCCCGGCGC
Source organism: Actinomadura sp. GC306 (assembly GCF_004348665.1). GTDB lineage: Bacteria > Actinomycetota > Actinomycetes > Streptosporangiales > Streptosporangiaceae > Spirillospora. Next base: position 1,760 of record NZ_SMKM01000199.1, read on the forward strand.
CCATCGCCGGCGCCGTCACCCGCTTCGCGCTGCAGGCCGCGCCGAGCCTCGCGCTGCGCCCGGTCAACCTGATGATCTCGAACGTGCCGGGCCCGCAGTTCCCGCTGTACCTGTGCGGGGCGAGGGTGCTCGGCTACTACCCGATCTCGGTCGTCACCGACGTCAGCGGCGGCCTCAACATCACGGTCTTCTCCTACGACGGCAAGGTGGACGTGGGCATCGTCGCCTGCCGCGACCTCGTCCCGGACCCGTCGGAGATCGTGGACCACCTGGTGGACGCGCTGGACGAGCTGAAGGACCTCGGCCGCGAAGCCCTCAGCGGGAGCTGAGCGCGGGCAGCAGCGTCCGCCGGTGCCGCCACGCGAGTGCGAGTGCTGCGGCACCGGCCGGCTGCACCGGCTGCGGGACGGTCCCGTCGAACGGCGCCAGCGACACCTCGCCCTCGGCGTTGACGGCCACCAGCCCGCCGAAGAGGTCGCGGAACACGTCGTCGTCGATGACCACGGCGGTGAGCAGGTCGAGCGCGAACGTCAGCGGGTCGACGCCGAGGCCCAGGAAGTACGGCCGCACGCGCCCGCCGTCCCGCGCGGCGGTCATCTCCCGGTGGAACGGCCACTCCGCCTGGACGAAACCCTCCCCGTAGTGCTCGTCCATGCCGAGGAGCTCCTCCGCGTACTCGCGCACCATGCATTCCCACATGTCCGGCGGTTCGCCGCCGAGCGGCTGGAAGACGCCGACCGGCATGACCTGGTGCAGGCCGCCCGCGTGCGCGACCTTCGCCGGGTCCCGCCAGTGCAGGACGTACGACCCGGACGCGGTGAGGGTCACCGTCGTGATCGCGGGGAGGGCGGCGCGCCGGGACAGGTCGCAGGGGTCGCCGATGCGGTCGCGCAGCGGCAGCCCGCCCCCTTCGCAGGCCGCCAGTTCGTGCGCGACGGCCTCGCCCACGTTCACGCCGTCGAAGTAGCGGGCCGGGCCGAGCCGCAGCACCGGCGGTGCGGCGGCGAGGAGCCGGTAGGCCGGCCGGTTCTCGAACACCCGGGGCGGTGCGAGCGCGGCCATGGCGTCGGCGTAGGTGCGGTAGCCGCTCGGCAACCCGTCCGGCGGGTCCACCACGGCGGGCGGCACGGCCCGCGCCTCCCACTCCAGCCGGACGCCCGCCAGCGGTACCGGCACGTCCGGAACCCACCCGTCGCGGCACAGCAACGCCGTCCCCGCCACCCGCGGCACGTCCGGATAAAGCGCGCCAGCCGCCTCACCAAGCCACCCGCGCCCGCCGTCCAACACCCCCCGCAGCTCCCGCCACCGCGCCTCGTCCTCCCGCACACCCGCCACGCTATTCGTTGACTTGCGGCGTGTTGCCCTTATGGAGCGCTCCATAAGGGCAACACGCCGCAAGTCAACGAACAGCGACCCGGTGGTCATCGCTAGGCGGACAGTTTTGCTGCGATGTCCGCCTCTATCAGGTCTGCGTTGATCATCGCGGCGGCCATGGCGCCGGCGGAGGCGGCGATGATCACTTGGGCCATCGGGTTGACGACGTTGCCCGCCGCCCACACGCCGGGGACGCTGGTCCGGCCCGTCGCGTCGGCCTCCACGAAGCCGTCGTCGCCGAACGCGCAGCCGAGATCGGTCAGCGGCCCGTCCTTCGCCACGAACGTCGGGGCGACGAACACGGCGTCGCAGCCGGTCACGGAGCCGTCCGCGAGTTCGATGCCGGTGACCCGGTCGTCCTCGACGATGACGCGCTGTGCTTCGCCCTCCACGACGCGGACGCCGCGCACGTCCAGGCGCGCCGCGTCCTCGCCCTCGGGAGGCTGCTCGGTGATGAGGGTCACGTCCGGCGACCACTGGCTGAGCAGCGTCACCTGGTGGAGGGCCTGCGGGGACGTCGCCAGGACCACGATCCGCTTGTCGCGGACCTCCCATCCGTGGCAGTAGGGGCACATCTGCACCTCGCGGCCCCACCGCTCCCGCAGGCCGGCGACATCCGGGAGGACGTCGGTGACGCCCGTGGTGACCAGCACCTGGCGGCTCCGGAGGCGCGTTCCGCCGGCCAGCGTTACCGCGAAGCCCGCGCCGTCCCGGGCGGTGTGCTCGACCCGACCGTCGATGATCTCCGCGCCGTAGCCGCGGACCTCGGTCCGGCCGGTCTTCAAGAGGTCCTGCGGCGGCATCCCGTCGCGGGTGAAGAAGCCGTGCATGTGCCCGGCCGTCGCGTTGCGCGGCTCGCCCGCGTCCACCACGGTGACGGCCCGGCGGGCGCGGGCGAGCACGAGGGCGGCGCTCAGTCCGGCCGGGCCGCCACCGATGATCAGTACGTCTCGTTCCGTTGTCTCAGTCATGCGGTCAGCGTGCGCGACGGGCCGCGCTCTTGACAAACTTCTTTGCCGAACCTGCAATATGCGGATGGAGACCACAGAGGATGTCCTGGCGGCGGTGGGGCCCCGGCTCAGGAGGCTGCGGCAGGACCGCGGCGTGACCCTGAGCGCACTCGCCGAGGCCACCGGCATCTCGGTGAGCACGCTGTCGCGGCTGGAGTCGGGCAAGCGGCGGCCGAGCCTGGAACTGCTGCTCCCGCTCGCGCAGGCCCACCACGTCCCGCTGGACGAGCTGGTCGGCGCCCCGGAGGTCGGCGACCCGCGGATCAGGCCGCGCCCGCGCAAGATGGGCGACATGACCGTCCTGCCGCTGACCAGGCGCCCCGGCGGGATCCAGGCGTTCAAGATGATCGTTCCCGAGACCCGGCGGACGCCCGATCCGCAGACCCACGAGGGCTACGACTGGCTGTACGTGCTGAACGGGCGGCTGCGCCTGCACCTGGCGGGCCGCGAGCTCATCCTGGAGCCGGGGGAGGCCGCCGAGTTCGACACCCGGCTGCCGCACTGGTTCGCCGGCGCCGGCGGGCCGGTCGAACTGCTCAGCCTGTTCGGGCCGCAGGGGGAGCGGCTGCACCTGCGCGCCAGGCCCCGGCAGCGATGACATAAACTCGACTATCCGTGCAGACCCTCTCGGAACTGGACGAACCCGCGAAGCAGAAGGCCGCTCCCCTCGCGTGGGCCCTGTGGGGCGTCGGCGTCCTCGCCTACGGCGTGGCCGTCCTCCACCGGACGTCGTTCGGCGTCGTCGGGCTCGACGCCGTCCACCGGTTCGACGCCTCGGCGGGCATCCTCGCGGCCTTCACCGTCCTGCAGCTCCTCATCTACGCGAGCATGCAGGTTCCGGTCGGGCTGCTGCTCGACCGCGTCGGCCCCCGCGGCATGATCGCGGGCGGCGCGCTGCTCATGGCGGCCGGGCAGGCGCTCATGGCCGTCTCGACCGACGTCGGCCCCGCCGTGGCCGCCCGCGTCATGGTCGGCGCGGGCGACGCCATGACGTTCATCAGCGTCCTCGGCATCGTCGCGACCTGGTTCCCGAACCGGTACGTCCCCGTCGTCACGCAGCTCACCGGGCAGCTCGGGCAGCTCGGCCAGGTGCTCAGCGCGGTCCCGCTCGTCGCGCTCCTGCACGGCCCCGGCTGGGGGACGGCGTTCGGCTCGGCCGCCGCGCTCGGCGTCCTCGTCGCCGTGCTGGCCCTCGCCGTCCTCCGGAACGGTCCAGGACGCAAAGACGCGCCGTCCCTGCGCGAGACGGGCGTCCACCTCGCCGAGACCTGGCGGCACCCCGGCACGCGCCTCGGCCTGTGGGCGCACTTCGTCACCCAGTTCACCACCAACACGTTCGCGCTGATGTGGGGCTACCCGTACCTGGTGTCGGGGCAGGGGATGCGGCCCGCGACGGCGTCCACGCTGCTCACGCTGTTCGTGCTGGTGAACATCGTGTCCGGCCCCATCATCGGACGGCTCGTCGCCTCCTACCCGCTGCGCCGCTCGTGGCTCGTCCTCGGCATCGTCGGGCTGAACGCGGCGGCCTGGGCGGCCGTCCTCGCGTGGCCGCCGCCCGCGCCCGCCTGGCTCCTGGTGCTGCTCGTCATGTGCGTCGCGCTCGGCGGCCCCGGCTCGATGATCGGGTTCGACTACGCCCGGACGTTCAACCCGCCCGGCCGGCAGGGCACCGCCACCGGCATCGTCAACGTCGGCGGCTTCTTCGCCACGCTCGTCACGATCCTGATGATCGGCCTCGTCCTCGACGTCATGTCACCGGCGGGGGAGTTCACGCCGGAGGCGTTCCGGGCGGCGTGGACCGTGCAGACCGTGATCTGGGCCATCGGCGTCGCGGGCGTCCTGCGCAGCCGCGCGCACGCCCGCCGCCACCTCGGCATGCCTACCCGGCGGCGTCGCAGAAGCCCGCGAAATCCTCGATGACGTCCCGGGCCGGGCCGTCCGCGTCGCGCAGCGCGAGGACCGGGACCTCCAGGCCCGGCCGCACCGCCATCAGGTCGCCGACCGCCTCGACCAGCGCCCGCACCACCTGCCGCTCGGGGTGGCGCACGGCCCGCTCCACCGCGTCCGCGTAGCGCGGGTCGGCCGGTTGGCGCCGGCCGTTCGCGCAGTTCCAGATGTCGGCCGCCCGCAGCCCGTTCAGCGCGCGGATCATCTGCGTCGACTCGGCCGGCGGCATCGCCAGCAGGACGTCGAGCAGGTCGTCCGGCGAGACGGTCGGGACCGCGTCCCGCACGGCGCCGAGCGCCTCCGCCACCGCGGCCTCGCTCTCCCCGGTCACGCGCACGACCCGGTGCCCGAGCAGGTGGACCTCGCTGTAGAGGACGAACGCGCCGGCGGCCTGCCAAGCCACCTGCTCCATCTCGCCGTGCCCGGCCGTGCTGATCGCCGCGCGCCGCCAGCCGCGCCCGGCCGCCGCCGACTCCAGGACGGCCCGGTCGGCGTGCTTGCCGAGCAGCACCGTCCGCTCGTGCCCCTCGCCCTGCCCGTCGCTCACTCGCCGCTCACCCGTCGCCTCACTCGTCCTCCCAGGTCCAGACCGGGTCGCCGGCCTCGTCCACGAAGAGCGCCGTGCCGCCGAAGTCGTCGCGGAACGCGTTGAACGCGTCCGGGCCGGGCGACCGGTCGAGCAGGTCCTCCAGGACCGCCAGCTCCGCCGGGTCCCGCTCGGCCAGCGCCAGCTCCTGCAGCAGGAACCGGTGGCCGTACGAATGCGCGATCATGGCGAGGTTGGCCCGCACCGCCCGGTCGGGGTGCGCCGCCCACTCCCGCAGCTCCAGGCAGCGGCGCAGGTCGCCGTGCCACAGCGCGGCGAGGCAGCGCAGCCCGGCGCCGACGGCGTCGGGGTCGTCCGGGTCGTCGAGGTTGCGCGCCAGGTCCTCCTCGACGCCGAAGTCCCAGCCGGCCAGGACGCCGAGCACGTCCAGCGGGAGGTCCTCGGGGAACCGTTCGTCGTGCACCTCGTTGATCCGCCGCACCACCTCCCGGTGGGCGGCGGGCGACGGCCGGTACCGCACCGCCGCGCAGACGATCTCGCGCGTGTGGACCTCGACCGACAGCTGCGAGCGGGAGTGCACCGTCCGCCACGTCATCGACGGGACGCGCCCGAGCCGCTGCAGGCGGTGCCCGTCGCGGACCGGCGCGTGGTCCATCAGCCGCGGCACCGCGGCGTCGCCGGGGAACTCCTCGGGATAGGGGTCCTCCTCACGCGCGCTGCCCCACGGCTGCGGATCGAGGAACTTCACGATCTTCGCGTACCGGTTGAGGGACGGGCCGTCCGCCACCACGAAGTCGTCCGAGGCGGCCGTCTCCCAGGGCGGGACGTCCTCCTCACGAGGCACGTCCGGGACCATCACCAGGTGGCGCAGGCCGAGGAACCCGCGGACGAACCCGGTCAGCTCCACCCGGGCCGCCGGCGGCGCGGGGAACGGCTCGCCCAGCGCCGCGCGGACGCCCGCCGCGGTCGGCTCGACCGGAACCCACAGCCACGCCGGGTAGAACCCGCCGGGCGCGCACCACAGCACGTCCGGCTCCGCGGGGTCGACGAACCAGGCCGCCGCGAGCCGCTGTCCCGTCCACCTGCGGACCGTCTCGGGGCCCGTGCCGACGAGCAGCTTGCCCTTGCGCAGGAGCTCGTCGTCGGCGTCCAGGTGCTCGGGGCTCATCGCCCCGGACTCCTCGATGTGCTGCCAGGCGGGCTCCCAGTCGGCGGGGTCCAGCCAGTCGACACCGAGCCGCGCACCGGTCAGCCCGCGCCACCAGTCCGGGATCGCGAAGTCGGTCACCCGGACAACCTAGCGGTCCCTCACATATCACGGCATGTCAGGCGCGGAGTTCCAGCGTGCAGCACTTGGGACCGCCGCCGGCCTTGCGCAATTCTGACAAATTCACAGGTACCGGCTCGAATCCGCGGTCGCGCAGCGTGTCGATCAGCTCCGCGGCCTCCGCGTTGACGACGACGTTCCGGCCGTCGCACACCGCGTTCAGGCCGAGCACCGCCGCGTCCCGCTCGCCCGCGATGACCGCGTCCGGGAACAGCCGCTCCAGCACCGCCCGGCTCCCGGGCGAGAACGCCCCCGGGAAGTAGGCGACGTTGTCGCCGCCGAGCGGGAACAGCGCGGTGTCCAGGTGGTAGAACCGCGGGTCGACGAGGCGGAGCGTCACCACGGGCCGGCCGAGGAACTCCTGGGCCTCCTGGTGCGCCGCGATCTCCGTCCGGAACCCCGTCCCGGCGAGGATTACGTCGTCCAGCGTGAGGAAGTCGCCCTCGCCCTCGTTCGTGTGCCGCGGCTCCAGCACGTCGCGGAACCCGTTGCCGCGCAGCCACGCCGCGTACGCGGGCGCCTCCGCGTACCGCTCGGGGTGCGCGAACCGCGCCCCGTACACGCGCCCGCCGACCACCAGCGCGCCGTTCGCCGCGAACACCATGTCGGGCAGGCCCTCGACCGGGTCGATCAGGCTCACCTCGTGGCCGAGCGCCACGTACGCGGCCCGCAGCGCCTCCCACTGCTCGACGGCGCGCCCCGCGTCGGCGCCGCGCGCCGGGTCCATCCACGGGTTGATCGCGTAGGTGACGGCGAAATGCTCCGGGCGGCACATCAGGAAGTGCCGCCGCAGCGCGGTCCGCTCCGGCCCGGACCGCTCGGGCGCGGCGTGCTCCGAAACGGAGCCGTCGGGCTTCATCGCCGGCATGACGCTCATGCAACTCTCCACAGGACGTCCGAAGGGAACGACTTAGCGAAAGCCTAAGCGCGGCCCACGACCGATCCAATCCGCCAACCTTGCGTTGACCAGGCGGTTCGTTGCGTCTTACGGCGGCTGTCGCGTCATTCGTTGCGCGGGCCCGCCGGGTGCCCGAGCGCGCTGAGCTGGAGGCGCAGCGCCATGCGGATCCGGGGTGACGCGACGTCCAGCGGGACGACCTCGGCCATCCTGCGGAGGCGGTGCCGCAAGGTGTTGGGATGGACGCCCAGCGCCTGCGCGGTGCCCTTCGGGTCGCCGAAGTGGTCGAGCCAGGCGGCGAGCGTCGGCAGGAACGCCGTGCCGTGCCGCTCGTCGTGGGCGCGGAGGGCGGGCAGCGGGCCGCCGAGCAGGCCGGCGTCGACCCGGGCCGCCGACCTGGCCCGCTCGACGACCACGGCGTCCCAGGCGTCCTCCAGCCTGACCAGCCCCGGAGCGAGATGCCCGGACGCGACGAGCGCGGCCAGTTCGGCGGCCTCGGCACGGGAGCGGGGCAGCTCGGTGCGGGAGCGCGCGAGACCGCCCGCCGCCGCGTACAGGGCCCCGTCATGGGAGCGGACGCGGTCCAGGACGTGCCGCAGCCACGGCAGCGACCCGGCTTCGGCCTGCGGGCGCGGCGGGTCGGTGAGGACGGCGAACAGCGCACCGTCGAGATCGCCGATGAGCGGGCGGTGCCAGCCGAACCGGTAGGTGATCGAGTCCCAAAGGTCGAGCCGCCGCCGGATGTCCCCGGCCGCGTCCAGGGTGCCGAGGACCACCACCCGCCACGGCGGCGGCGGGGCGGCGATCGGGGCGCCGTCGCGGAGCGCGGCGCGCAGCCGGTCGGCCGACACGCGGCGGGCGACGCCGGCCTCGGCGCGCAGCCGCAGCAGGTGCAGCGCGACGACGGACGCGAGGTCGGTGAGCCGCTGCACGCGGTCCGGCGGGACGGGCGTCCGCGCCACCACCCAGATGGAGCCGAGCCACTCACCGCCAGCCCGGACCGGGACGACCAGGCGCGGCAGCATCCCGTCGGGGCTCTCCGGGACGAACACGGGCTCGCTCGACCGGGCGAGCCTGCGGAACACGCCGGACGCGCGGAGATGGGCGATCACCTCGGACGGCACGCGGCGGCCCACGATCGTCGAGACGCGGGCCGGGTCGGTGGTGTCCTGGCTGCCGGAGTAGGCGAGGACGCGGGAGCGGGCGTCCTCGATCGTCACCGGCGCGTCCGCTATCTCGGCGGCCGCGTCGGCGAGCGCGTCCAGGTCGTTGTGGACGTCCTGCGCCCCGACCGGCCCCGGAAGCGGCGCGTAGGCGCGGTCGATCGCTCCCCGCACGAGCCAGACGACGTGCGTCCAGGACGTGTCCGGCTGGAGTTCGACGAGCGCCGGCCGGAGCCGCCGGGCCGCGGCGACCACCTCCGCGTCGCCGGCCAGCGGAGCCTTCAGCACGACGCCGTCCGCGCCCGCGGCGTCGGCCCGTTCGAGGAGCGCCACCGCGTCCGCCGGCCCGGTCACGCCGACCCCGAGGACGAGCTCGCCCGGCTGCCCGGCCGCCTCACCCGGCTCGGCCAGGACGACGTCGTGCACCTGCGTGCCGTGGCCGTCCTCGACCACCCGCAGCAGCCCCGGCCCCAGGGAGTCGGCGAGGTCGGTCAGGCTGATCATCACGCTCCCTCGTTTGTGCTCTTCACACTATGTGGCCCGTCCCGGTTGGCCGAACAGAACAGAGACCGCGGTCACATTCCGGGTAACCATCGAGGTAATCCCCCCTGTAGACGAGGAGATGAAAGGGCATGGCACTCGACACGGGTCCGCGCCACGTCGCGGTCGTGGGCGCCGGCATGGTCGGTCTGTCCACGGCGTGGTTCCTGCAGGAGCACGGCGCCGACGTCACGGTCTTCGACAGGGACGACGTGGCCGCGGGCGCGTCCTGGGGCAACGCCGGATGGCTCACCCCCGGCCTCGCGACCCCGCTGCCCGAACCGGCCGTCCTGTCCTACGGCGTCCGGGCGGTCGTCAGCCCGTCCTCGCCGGTCTACGTGCCGCCGAGCGCCAGCCCGCGGCTGATCAGATTCCTCGCGGGCTTCGCCGCGAACAGCACCGCCGCCAAGTGGCGGCGCGCGATGGAGTCCCTGGTGCCGATCAACGGCCGGGCGCTGCCGAGCTTCGACGCGCTCATCGCGGGCGGGGTGCAGGCGGAGACCCGCGACGCCGCCGCCTTCCTCGCCGCGTACCGGACGGCGGCCGAGCGCCAGGTCCTCCAGGAGGAGATCGAGCACATCCGCGCGGCGGGCCAGAAGCTCGAATACGACGTGCTGGACGGCGACGAGGCCCGCGAACTGGAGCCCGCGCTCTCCGCCGAGATCGGCGCGGCGATCGTGCTGCGCGGCCAGCGCTTCATCGACCCGGGCCGGTTCGTGCACGCGCTCGCCGACTCGGTCCGCGACCGCGGCGGCAAGATCCGGCCGGGGGAGGCCGTCCGCGAGGTCCGCGACGAGTCCGCTGGGGTCGCCGTCCACACCGCGGGCAGCGGCGCCGAGCGGTTCGACGCGGTCGTGATCGCGAGCGGCGTGTGGCTGAACGGCCTGGCCCGCCGGTTCGGCGTCCGCGCCCTCGTCCAGGCGGGCCGCGGGTACAGCTTCAGCGTGCCGGTCGACCGCGTCCCGGACGGACCGGTGTACTTCCCGTCCCAGCGGGTGGCCTGCACGCCGCTGGGCGACCGGCTGCGCGTCGCAGGGATGATGGAGTTCCGCAGGCCCGAGTCGCCGCTCGACCCGCGCCGGATCAGGGCGATCGTCGAGGCCGTCCGCCCCCTGCTGCGCGGCGCCGACCTGGACGCCCGCCGGGACGAGTGGGTCGGGTCGCGCCCGTGCACCCGCGACGGCCTGCCGCTGATCGGCGCGACCCGCTCACCGCGCGTCTTCGCCGCGGGCGGCCACGGCATGTGGGGCATCACCCTCGGCCCCGCCACCGGACGCCTCCTCGCCGAGCAGATCGTCACCGGCGAGCGCCCGCCGGAGCTCGCCCCGTTCAGCCCGCTGCGCTGACGACCTGCACTTTTGGGCGTTTCCTGTACTTTCGTCCGGACGGCCGGTTCCGGCGCGCTACCGTCACTGGGTGATCTAGACCCCCGTGGCGGGAGGAACACCGATGGACGAGGGGACGGCCCCCGTGCCACTGACGCGGGCGCAGAAGGTCCTGGCCGGGGTCGGCGGGGTCTTCTTCGCCGGCCTCGCCGGCCTGGGCGGCTACGGCTCGTTCGCCTCCGTCCGCGACGTCGCCGAGCCGTGGTTCGGCGGCCAGGCATGGATCGTCCCCGCCGGCGTCGACCTCGGCATCCTCGCCCTGGTGTCGGTGGCGCTGCTGCTCGAATGGCTGGCCATGCCCATGCCGGCCCTGCGCTGGATGGCGTTCGCCTTCACCGGCGCGACCGTCTGGCTGAACGTCTCGGCCGCCCACGGCGACGCGACCGGCATGGTGATGCACGCCGCGATGCCGATCCTGTTCATCACGTTCATCGAGGCCGTCCGGCACGCCATCCGCCGCCGCGCCGGCATCGCCGCCGGCACCGTCCGCGAGGGCATCCCGGTCGCCCGCTGGCTCCTCGCCCCCTGGTCCACGTTCCGCCTGTGGCGCCGCATGGTCCTGTGGCAGATCACCTCGTACCCCCGCGCCCTGACCGCCGAGCAGCGCCGCCGCCACGCCCTGGCCCTGCTGAGCGAGCACTACGGCCGCAAGTGGCGCACCAGGGCCCCCGCGGACGTCGTCTGGATGCTCACGGACGGCGTCATGCTCGACGAGGCCCTAACTCGCGTGACCGCCCTGACGACCCCGAAGCCAGAGAAGACCCCTCAACCCCGCAAAGCCCCGCAA